>CAZQSF010000003.1:0-86387 GCA_964595955.1 uncultured Saprospiraceae bacterium | reverse complement strand
CCTCAGCGCTGATGGTACTGCCTTAGGGTGGGAGAGTAGGTCGCTGCCAGCTCAAATTACCGAAAAGCTCGTTCTGCAAGGAACGGGCTTTTCGCGTTTTAGCCCGAAGGGTTCAAACCCGATCCGAAACCCCAAGGCATGGTAATCCCGCTTTTTTTCATCAAGTTTGTATCATCGGCCTTTTTCAAAGATCTTGCTTGGAAAACCAGCGCATGCCGTGTATTCGCCCTGTACAAATACCATGGAGGACCTGGAGGTGATCCACACCTACCTCGACACGCATGCCTCTCCCTGTTTTTCCCTCCTCTACGAACGCTACGCGCGCAAGATCTACCACAAGTGTATCAGCATGCTGAAGGACGAAGCTGCCGCCGAAGACGCAACTCAGGAAATTTTCATGAAGATCCTGCGCAATCTTTCCCGCTTTGGTGAGCGATCCAGGTTTTCTACCTGGGTCTATTCCATTACTTATAATTATTGTATTGACAAACTTCGCAAGGAACAACGCAGTCCCGTGGTCAGCGAAGAACCCGCTCAGTTTAAAGATGAGGCCGGAGCCGAGGAGGTGCCCGATGCCGAGATCATGGAAATGGAAATCCAGATCCTGAAGGAAGTCCTCCGGCAGCTCAAACCCGAAGAACGCATGCTGCTCCTTATGAAATACCAGGATGAGTTGTCGATCAAGGAAATCGCCACCTCACTGAATGTAACGGAAAGCGCCATTAAAATGCGTTTGAAACGGGCCAAGGAAAGAGCTCGAACCTACCGAGATCAGATTACTTCCCAAACTTTTGCCGAAGCATGAGCAAGATCAACAACTTTCAACGCCTTCTCCAGGAGGATGACCGCTATCTGCAGGTAGACCATCCTCGC
Organism: uncultured Saprospiraceae bacterium; assembly: GCA_964595955.1. Lineage (GTDB taxonomy): Bacteria > Bacteroidota > Bacteroidia > Chitinophagales > Saprospiraceae > JAJDFU01. The sequence goes on along the minus strand of CAZQSF010000003.1, from coordinate 85,514 downwards.
ATCCAGCGGAACATACACCATCAATTTGGCCAATTAAAGTTCATTGGCAATGTCTCGGACATGTTCCTGTCCAAAATTTTCACGGTGGTCGGCATGACAGCTGGAGCACGGCCTCAGCAACCTCTTCACGACCCGAACAAGGGATCAGGAGCATCGGCTATGCCTCCGAAATAAGATTCCCCACCCAAACCCAAAGTGCCCATGGAAAACCTGTTTCCCCTATTGCAAGACCTTCTAGGCGAAGTGTCTCAGGCGGCAGTCCGCTTCCTGGGGGCACTCCTGGTCGCCCTGGCAGGTTGGATTCTGGCGCGCATTTTCTCCGGTATCGTGCGCCGGCTGTTGGAGCGAAGCGGTATTGACAAACTGGCCGAACGGCTCAATCAGGTGGACCTGTTCAGCCGGTACAACATCGTAATCCGGCCAAGCCTGATCTTAGCCAGAACCATCTACTATCTGCTGGTCTTTGTATTTCTGGTAGCTGCGGCCGACGTCCTGGATATGCCGGCCGTTTCCGATCTGGTCAGCGATATCATCAACTACATTCCCTTTCTCATATCCGCTATTCTGGTCTTTCTGCTCGGCATCCTCCTGGCCGATTTCCTTCGGACTACCGTTTTTCACCTTTTTCAGTCCCTGAAAGTCCCCTCGGCCAAGTTGATCTCCGACATCCTTTTTTACTTCCTGATCATTAATGTGCTCATCATTTCCCTGGACCAGGCCCGCATGGAAACCCAGTTCGTAGAGGGCAACCTATTCATCCTCCTGGCCGGCATCGTGCTGGCCTTCGCCATCGGCTATGGCCTCGCCTCGCGCGCCATGGTGGCCAATTTCCTTTCCGCTCTCTACAACAAGGATAAAATCCAGCTCGGCGATGAGATCACCATCGACGGAGTCAAAGGTACCATTGTGTATATGGACCACATCTCCGTTGTGCTCAAACAAGGAGCCGATCAGGTGGTCATCCCCTTGAGCAAGCTGACCAGCGAACGCTTCACTCTGCACAGCGCCGCATTTCAGGACCTGGATGATTCCGAGGAAGGCGACGACAAGCGCATCGAAGGGTAAAAGAATCACCCATTTCACATCTGTTTTTGACAAAAACCAAATCCATGAAGCTTTTTCGTTTTACTCTATTGGCATGTATCATCATTTGCCTGTCCGGCAGCCTGAAGGCGCAGGAAGACCAGGACACCCTGGTAGAGGGCTGGAATACCTCCGTCAGCGTTGGGCTGGACCTGGCCCAGCTTTTTCAGCTCAACCCTAAGCAGGGCGCCGGCCAGAACAATTTCGGCTTCGGGGGCGCCATTTTCGGGGACGCCATATACAGGAAAAACCGGATCCTGTGGGAGAACGGCGCTTCCTGGCAGGTGGGACTCCAAAAAGTGGGGGCGGGCCTCATTTTCATTCCCCCCGTTTCCATCGGGCAGGAAGGCCGCCTGGAAAAAGTACCGTACCAGAAAAATATAGACGAACTGCGCATTGGGTCCAAGCTGGGCTATGCCCTGGACCGCAAGCGAAAATGGTATGCCACAGGGGCCTTTACCCTGTTTACCAATACCCTGCGCACCTACCCCGGACCGCCGACCTACCCGGGTAACTTTTTGCGCAACATCGTGGATACCCTGACCAATACGGCCTTCTTCAACCCGGCTTTCATTACCCTTTCCGTGGGTATTGAGTTCAAGCCCGATGACCACTGGTCGTTTTACTACTCCCCGATCGGAGCCAAGTGGATCGTAGTGCCCGACGACCAGATCGCCGCCCTGGGCATACACGGAAACCCCGTACGGGGCGAGCGCGACCCCGTTACGGGACTATTCACGGATTTTGATAATGTGGATCGCCAGTTCGGATCGCTTTTCCGGGCGGCTTACCAAAATAAATTCTGGAAGGACCGGTTATTTGTCCGTTCCTCCCTTCTGCTGTATTCCAACTATTTGCGAAATCCGCAGAATATTGACGTCGACTGGACCAACGAGATCGCCCTGGAGGTGTTCAAGGGCTTGAAGCTCACCTTCCTGCTCAACCTCTTCTACGATGACGATGTGCTGGTGCAGATCACGAATTACGATTCACCCGGCGGCGTAAGTGGGCTGGGCAAGCGCATCAGCCTTACTCAGCAATTTCTCGTCAACTACAAGATCACCTTCTGATTTTGAATTTGACGCCCGAGGGAAGAACCCGGCTGTGCACACAGCCGGGTTCTTCGTATCTTAGAAGCCTTTCCAATTTCCTGTAGCTATGCCCGATAAACGCTTGTTCCTGCTCGACGGCCATGCCCTGGTATACCGGGCCCATTTCGCTTTTATTGCACGCCCGCTCATTAACTCCAAGGGCGTGAACACCTCGGCGGTTACCGGCTTTACGCGCACTCTCTGGGATCTGATGAAAACCCAGGAGCCGACTCATCTGGCCGTAGTATTCGACCCGGAAGGCCCTACCTTCCGAAACGAGATGTACACCGAGTACAAGGCCAACCGGGAAGAGCAGCCCGATGACATCCGCGTCGCGCTGCCCTACATCCGGCAGATCCTGGAAGCCTGGCACATCCCCACCCTGTCCGTGGAAAACTTCGAGGCAGACGACGTGATCGGCACCCTGGCCAAGCAGGCCGAACAGGCGGGCTATACCGTATATATGGTTACTCCCGACAAGGATTTCGGTCAGCTGGTCTCCCAGAATATTTTCCTCTACAAGCCGTCCCGGCAGGGCAATGGGGTGGAGATCATGGGGGAGGAAGAGATCTGTAAGAAATGGGACATCCGGCAGGTAGACCAGGTCGTGGATATGCTGGGGCTACAGGGCGACAGCATCGACAACATTCCGGGCATTCCGGGCATTGGCCCTAAAACGGCAGCCAAGCTGCTGGCAAAGTACGACAGCATTGAAGGGGTGATCGAACATGTGGAGGAGCTCAAAGGCAAGCAGAAAGAGCGCGTGATCGAACATGCCGACCAGGCCCGGCTATCCAAAGACCTGGCGCGAATCAATATAGAAGTGCCCATCGAATTTGATGAACAGGCCTTCACCCTGGACGATCCCGACCAGGAGAAGCTGGCCGAGATCTTTCGCGAACTCGAATTCCGCACCCTGGCCCGCGACATTCTGGGCCAGGGCGAGTCGGGGAGCAAGGAAAGTGCCCAGGGCGATCTCTTTGCGGATAGCCAAAAGGAAGGTGGCCTGCATCCCAAACCCATACCCGATCATTCGGTAGCCACCAAAAACCTGGACAATACCGCCCACACCTACCACCTCATCGATACCGAGGAAAAACTGCAGGCCTTGATCGATCTGCTTGCGAAGCAGTCCAGCATCTGCTTTGACACCGAAACGACCTCGGTGGATGCCAATGAGGCGGAGTTGGTGGGCTTTTCCTTTGCCGTGCAGCCCCATGAGGCCTATTATGTGCCCGTGCCGGCTGAGCGGGAAGCAGCCCGGCGCGTGGTGGACGCCTTCAAGCTCATTCTGGAGGATGCCGCCATAGAAAAGGTAGCCCAAAATCTCAAATACGACGCCCTGGTGCTCAAATGGTACGGGGTGGAAGTGCAGGGCCCGGTTTTCGATACCATGATCGCTCACTACCTGCTGGAGCCTGAGCTTCGGCACAACATGGACTACCTTGCGGAGACCTATCTGAAGTACAAGCCCGTCCCCATTGAAACGCTTATCGGCAAAAAGGGAAAGAACCAGCTGAGCATGCGCGATGTGCCGGTAGAGAAGGTAACGGACTACGCAGCCGAAGACGCCGATATTACCCTTCAACTGAAAGACTACCTGGCCCCTCGCCTGGAAAAGGAAGGGCTGAAGGAGTTGTACCAGGAACTGGAAGCGCCCCTGGTGCCCGTGCTCGTGGACATGGAGTACGAAGGCATCAACCTGGATGTGGACTTCCTGAACGAATACGCTGAAACGCTGCACGAACAAGTGAAGGCCCTGGAAAAAACGGTGCACGAAAAAGCGGGAACTCCATTCAATATCGCTTCGCCCAAACAAGTGGGCGAGGTCCTGTTCGACAAAATGGGCCTACCCTACCGCTGGCGCAAGACCAAGTCCGGCCAGTACTCCACCAATGAGGAAAAACTGTCGGAACTCGCCGCCGACTACGACATCGCCCGGGACATCCTGGACCACCGCGGTCTCACCAAATTGTTGAGCACCTATGTGGAGGCCCTGCCCCGTATGGTCAATCCCCGCACCGGTCGCATTCATTCTTCCTTTAACCAGACCATTGCCGCCACGGGGCGCCTGAGCTCCAACAATCCCAACCTGCAGAATATACCTATCCGGACCGAAGAGGGTGCCCGGGTGCGGGAAGCCTTCGTACCCAGGGATAAGGACCACCTCATCCTGGCGGCCGACTACAGCCAGATCGAGCTGCGCCTCATTGCCGAGATCAGCGGCGACGAGGCCATGCTGGACGCCTTCCAGAAAGGACAGGATATTCACCGGGCCACGGCGGCCCGCGTATTCGAAGTGACCTATGAAGCGGTGAGTCGCGAGCAACGCTATCGCGCCAAAACCGTCAACTTCAGCATCGTATACGGCGCCGGCTCCACCAATCTCAGCCAGCAGCTGGGCATCAAGCGCAGCGAGGCCGGCGAGTTGATCGAACAGTATTTCAAGCAATATACCGGCTTGAAAAAATACATGGACGATATCGTGCGGGAGGCCCGCGAAAAAGGCTATGTGACCACCTTGCGGGGCCGCCGGCGATACCTGCGCGATATCAACTCCAAGAGCTCCCTGGAACGGGGCAATGCCGAGCGCATGGCCATCAATACCCCTATTCAGGGCTCGGCCGCCGATATGATCAAGCTGGCCATGATTGGCATTCACAAAGCGTTTGCCGAAAGGCAATTCCGCAGCAAGATGGTGCTGCAGGTACACGACGAACTCGTCTTCGATGCGCACAAGGACGAACTGGATGCGATCCAACCCCTGATCGAAGAGCACATGAAAAACGCCCTGCCCGGCCTGAAGGTGCCCATCCTGGTGGAAATGGGTGTGGGTGAGAATTGGAAGGCGGCGCATTGAACGGAAACCCGGAAGGATGGACCGCCCTCGAATCCGCATAGAAACCACCTCTTTCGACCTCTTCCTGGAAGGTTTGAGCCTGCTGGCTTTGCTGATCCTGGTAGGCCTCCCCCTCCTCTACTGGGGCCAACTGCCGGATACCGTTCCCACCCATTTCGATGCTGCCGGCCGGCCGGACAGCTACGGCAGCAAGGGCAGCCTGCTGGCCCTGCCCTTTCTGGGCATTGCCCTGTACGTTGTGTTGTCGTTCATTCAGCAGGTCCCCCACACCTTCAATTACCCGGTAAAGATAAGTCCGGACAATGCGGAGCCCCTGTACCGCCATGCTGTGCGCATGATCCGTCTGCTGAAGGTCATCATCACGCTGGGTTTCGCCTTCATCCTCTATCGCGTCATACACACCGTGTTGGGCCAGGCGGAGGGGCTGGGGGCCTGGTTTCTACCCGTTTTCCTCCTGGCAATGACCGTTGCCCTCGGATATGGGATCTGGCCTGCCTTTCGCAGATAGCCCGATCGGGGCTTCTGTACAGGCGGGAACAAAGGGACGATGTGATTTCGTTTTGCATAGAATAGTCTAATATAAATACGTGATTACATGAACCTATTCTTCCGGAAGAAAAAACCCCAGGAAGAAGCCCCCCTGGAAACACGCAAAAAAGAGATCCTGAAGGCTGTAAAAAAAAGTAGAGGGCAGGGTCAATCAGGTACGGGGCTTCTGGATTCAGCGGCAGCATGTGTTCTCCAAAGAGCAATTGCGTCAGGATGGCGAACTCCATTCGGCCTACGAGGGTATCCGGCAGATGCTGAACGCTATGAAAGAGCGGCTGGAAGAAGGCGAAACGGAGGAATACCACCAAATAAAGGGGGCTGTCGTGGAAATGGAGCAGAAAATACTCCACCTCATCGAAAAAATAGACGAACGGCCCCTACCTTACGGGAGAAATGGGCAAATTGGTTGGAAGAATAATTCACCCACACGCTTATGGCTCACATCCCCAAAGAAAAAGTGCACGAGGTACTGGATGCTGCTGCCGCACGCATCCTCAAAGCCGGTGGCCCGGACGGCATCGTAAGCCGCCGCGATTTTCGCCGCCTGCTCTTTTCGCTTCGCGGCGACGAGTGGCGCCTCATCAATGTGCTCTACCGCTTCATGGATCATCGCGATTACCGGCCCGGAGCACGCATTACGCGTGCCGACATCGAGGATTCGCTGAAATACATCAAGGCCAAACTCATCGACGCCTACGACCTGGACGACGACGGCCTTTCGCCGGATGAAGTGGCCAACATGTCGGCCCTGGGGAAGTATGCCGTACAACTCGCCCGGGCACTTATGGAACAATCCTCGCCCAGCCTGGCCACCGGTGCCGAATTGACGGAAAAGCTGGAGCCTCTGCTCGATGGCTTGTTCCTCTTCGGATTTGGCTCCGAGGGGGATTACCCCTTTGAAGTCTTCCACCAGAGGGCTGCCCTGGAAACGCTCGATCAGAACGCCTTTGCGCAGGCTATGGAGCTGGACCCGGACGATCCGGAACAGGCCATCGAGCGCTACCTGGAGGATCCCTCGGACTTCCGGCACGACTTCGTAGCTTATCATCGCGATTTTCGGGCAGCCTTGGGCGATCGGGCCGAGGAAGTCGCTGACCTTATGACGGCCAATCTGCGAGATCGACGGATCTTCATTCTGGGGGTGGACGACTGGCGGGTCTATCCCCGGGCCGATCACCCCTGGTACTGGGTTGGCATCGCCCCCGACGGCAGCCTGGCCGGACTCAGATCCCAGGTGATCTGGACGTAGGCTAGGTCGTGTTCATGCGCTTGACCATGTAGGCCAGCAGGCCCGGGAAAAAGCGCTTGATGTAGATGGCCGCGATCTCCCACCCGCCGATATAGGCCTCTCGCTTGCGCCGTTTTACGGCCCGCACAATACGGCGAGCGCATTCATCGGGGTCCATACCCCTGCTTTGGCCGGCATCCATTTTGCCGTGTTTTTCGCCGGTAGCGGTGAGGGCATTTCGCGATACATCCGTGCGGATATAGCCCGGGCAGATCAGGGTTACGCTCACCCCCCGGTCTTCCACCTCGGCCCGCAGGCCGTCGAAGAAGCCGTGAAGAGCGTGTTTGGAAGCGGCATAGGCCGTGCGCAGCGGGGTGGAGAGCTTGCCCGCAATACTGCTGATGGCGACCAGGTGACCGCGGCCGCGCTCCAGCATGTGGGGCAAAACGGCTTTGGTAAGGGCCACGGTACCCAAAAAGTTGACATCCATGATCCGTTGGTCCACCTCGAAAGCCGTTTCCGCTGCCAGGCTGCGCTGCGACACCCCCGCGTTGTTGATGAGAATGTCCACGCCGCCGGTTTCGGCCAGCACCTCCCGGCTTACCTGCCGGCACCGATCGAAATCCGATACATCCAAGGGGTAAATCCAAACCGAGCCGCTGCCTTTACAGTTGGCTTTGACGGCTTCCAGTTTGTCCTTGCTTCGGGCTGAGAGGACCAGCGAAGCACCCGCTCCGGCATACGCATAGGCGAGTGCTTCCCCTATGCCCGAAGAAGCCCCTGTGATCCATACCGTCGCGTTCATAGATAGTAGGAATGGTGTAGCGGAAATATACGATGTCGCGAATAGAAATGGGAAAATCCGTAGGTCGGGTATTCTCAGGCCACCGGAGCCCCTACCCGCTCGCGCTCCACGAAGTACATGTCGAGCAGCCCCTTGTTCTTGGCTTCGACTTTGCCGCGGTACGTGCATTCAAACTTGTACTTCACCAGATTGAAGGTGCTTTCGGAAATATTCACTCGCCCCACCTGTCCGTTGCTTTCCACCCGGGATGCAATATTGACCGTATCGCCCCAGATGTCGTAGGCAAATTTGTTGACCCCCACGACCCCGGCTACCACCGGGCCGGTATGCAGGCCGATCCGGGCTTCGAAGTAGGGCTTGCCAAGCCGGACGCGTTCCTGGCGTTGCTCGGTGAGGAATTCCTGCATTTCCAGGGCAGCGCGAATGAGGTTGTTGGGGAAAGTCTTCCGGTCCACAAGTCCGCTGGCACACATGTAAGCGTCGCCAATGGTTTTGATCTTTTCGATGTCCTCGTACTGTCCGATAATGAAGTCGAAGGCCTTGAAGCAGCGGTCCAACTCCTCCACGAGCTCTTCCGGGCTCAGCCGCTCGGCGATGCTGGTAAAGTTCTGAAAATCGGAAAACAGCACGGTTACCTCCGGAAATTGCCGGGCCTGAGCCTTGCCTTTTTCTTTCAGTTCCGAAGCGATCGAAGCGGGCAGGATGTTGAGCAGCAGTTCGTCGGAGCGCTGCCTTTCCTCATCGATGAGACGGTTTTTCTCTTCCAGGGTTTTTTTGGCTCGCCGGCTGGCCCGGAAGCGCCCGTAGGAGATCATGGCCAGGATCAGGAGAAAGACCGCCCCCGCTCCGGCTGCCAGCAGGTAGAACTGATTGCGCTCTTCGGTGAGTTTGGCCTCGGCCAGGTTGGCCCGGGCTTCCTGAAGCTGGGCTTCCTTGGCCAGGGTCTCCTTGCTGAGCTCTTTGTATTCCCGCTCGCGCAGCTTGGCCACCTTGGCGGCTTCCTGAGCCAGCTTTTCGGCTTCTTCCTTGGCAATGGCAATGGAATCCAGGCGCGATTGCTTTTTGGTGATCTCCTGCTCTACCTCCTGTTTGGATTTGAGCAGCTCCTGAGAGCGCTCGGCCAGCGACTGTTTTTCGGTAGAGAGCCGTTCCTTGTCCGTACTCAGGCTGTTGATTTCGGCCATGAGCAAGGCGCGATCCTGCTCCAGGCTTTTCTTTTCCCGCTCCAGGGCGGCCTTTTGCATTTCGTACTTCTGCTCCAGGTCGCTGATGCTGGACCCCTTCCGGCTGAAGTAATTGAAGGCATCTTCCATGATCTGGTAGGCCTCGCGATAGTCGCGATCCTTCGTTTCGAGCCGGCTCAGCTTTTGCACGCTCTTGATGATCAGGTCCGAGTCGCCGGCTTTTTTGGCATAGCTCAGGGCACTGTTGAGCCAGACCTCCTGATTGCGCTTTTCGCGCTCGCGTTCGTAGGCGTTGGCCGTTACAAATGCCGTGCGGGCGGCCATGGCATCGCTGTTGATGTCCAGTGCAAGCCGATGGGCCCGCTTGCCGTATTCGATGGACTCTTCCGGGTTGTTGCGCAGGTTGGCATTGGCCAGCTCGTAATTGAGCGTCATCTTCTCCCGGGCGGAAGAAGCCTGCTTGAGTTGTTCCTCCAGATCGGAGATGGACTGGCCAAAAAGCGAGAGGCCGGCGAGTACCAGGCACGTCGTACTGAGAAAGCGTAGCATAATGTGCAAAAGTAACAAACTTGTCGGGTTGCCGGAGTAGGTTTTTTTGGAAGGGCGTCTAGAGAAAAGGAGAACCCGGAAGGTGCTCAGGTGTTCTTCGGCCCCGATTCGGAATCGCTTTGGAGCCGGTGTTGCCGCTGATCGCGGGCGGGGCCGTTCGCACCGTGCATGTCCAGAGCGTTTTTGAACCAGACGTCTTGTTGAGGGAAAGGAATGGTGACCTCGTGTTCGCGGAAAAGCCGATCGATTTCGAAGCGCAGGTCGCTCTTCACGTTTTCGATAAGTATGAATTCGCGCGAAAAAAAATGCAATTCGAAATCCAGGGAAGAGTTGCCGAAATCCGTGAAGCGCACAAAAGGGGGTGGATAGCCCAGTACCTTTTTGTGGGAGCGGGCCGCCTTGAGCAGGAGCTCTTTGACCAGCGTGGTGTCCGAACCATAGGCTACACCCACCGTCACCCAAAAGCGGGCCTTGCGGTCGTTGTGGCTCCAGTTTACCACATTGTCGACAATGAGCTTGGAGTTGGGCACGATGACGATGATATTCTGCCGGCTCTGCACCTCGGAGGTGCGTATACCGATGCGCTTTACCGTACCCACCAGCCCCTGCAGGTCCACGACATCGCCCACTTGCACGCTGCGTTCGGTGAGCAGGATAATGCCCGAGAACAAGTCGTTGAAGGTCTGCTGCAGGCCCAGCCCCACACCCACCAGCAGGGCCGCTGCCCCGCCCCAGATCAGGGTCAGGTTTACCCCCAGCGATTCGATGGCCACGATCAGGCCAATGGTATAGATGACGTATTTCAGCAGTTGATTGATCGCGAATTGCGAACCGATATCTACTTCCCGGTTCTTGTAGTAGCCCGGTAAAATGAGGTTGGTGATGATCCAGATGATGAGCCGCGCGATCAGCAAGACGAGTACGAAATAGAAGACCTCGGCCAGCGTGATGGAGATCTTTTCGCCATCGTCTCCCGTTTTGATCGGCAAGACCTCAAAGTTGAGGTTGAGCACGGCATTCAGAATAAAGAGAATGGCGATCAGATAGACAATATACTGTACCAGGCGAGTGCCGGATACCCGTTTCGGCTCATCCTTGCTTTTGGATTCTGGGCCCTCCTGCTGGGCTTTTTGGGCCTGCTCCCTTTGCAGCCGCTTGTTCAGCAGAATGCTCAGGACGAAATCGGTCAGGCGGGCAGCCTGCCACAGCAGCAAGGCCTGGAAGATATTCACCAGCGTGATGGTCACCCGCTCATTAGTATACAGCTCGAGATCCAGCCCTATGGAAAGCTGAACCGTAATGAGGAAAAGGATGAGAAAGAAGCCAAGGACCAGCCGGCGGAGTTTCTGCCGCTGGGGAAGCATATCGTCCCCCTTGAAATAGCGGGGAAAGATGCGTCGGTTTAAGAGTTGCCAGAACAGAACGAAGAACCCGATCAGCAGCCCGTTGAAGACAATACCGGCCAAGGTGATATCGTACCCGGCTACGGAAAACAGGACTTGTTCGAAAAACTTTTGCATGCTTGCGTGGGCTAACGGTACGCGACTTCCGAGGTCTTTTCCAGCTTAGTCTAATGTACGATTTTTCTAAGACTGGCGAATGCTCGCCCCCCCGAGTGGGGGACCGACCGGCCAGGATGATTTGTTGTATCTTCGCACGGCAAAGCCGCGCAGAATGACCGTCCTGGCTCGATTTATCTCGCTTTTGTTTCACCCGCTGCTCATCATGAGCTACATGTTGATCTTGTTGTTGCTGGTGAACCCCTATCTCTTCGGGCTGAACAGCCTGAGCGAAAAGCCCGGGAAAATGCTCCTGCTTCAAGTGTTTTTTTCCACTTTTTTCATTCCGGCCTTTTCCATGCTCATGCTTCGCTTCCTCGGCCTGGTTCCTTCCCTTCGGTTCAAGGAGCGCACCGACCGGATCATCCCCTATGTCATCACGGGGGTGTTTTACGTGTGGGTGCTTTACAACTTCTTGAAAAACAGCCAGATCCCTGACGCCTACACCAGCTTTGCCCTGGGGGCCACCATCGGACTTTTTCTGGCTTTCTTCATCAACATTTTTTCCCGGATAAGCCCTCATACCGTAGGCATGGGCGTGCTGATCGGAATGGTCGTGATCACCATGTTTCTGTTCAGTTACGGATATTTTACACTGGACTTACAAGCTTTGGGTACCTGGCGATTTAACATGATCCTGCTTTTGTTGGTTACCCTGGTGATAGCCGGCCTGGTCGGAACCGCCCGGCAGATCTTGGAGGTACACGAACCGATCGATCTCTATGGCGGATATCTCATCGGTTTCGCCGCCCAGGTGATCGCCTTTCGGTTCATTTTCTGACCGGCAATTCATGGATTCATTACAATCGTTCAATCATATGTCGTCAAGGGATAAGAAAGCAGTTGTTGTCGGTGCGGGCCTGGTGGGCTCGCTCTGGTCGGTCATGTTGGGTCAACGCGGGTATGCGGTAGAATTGTACGAGCGCCGGCCGGACGTCCGCAAAGCCGGCTTCGCCGGGGGGCGTTCCATCAATCTGGCCCTGAGCGTCCGGGGCTGGCGGGCCCTGGAAAAGGTCGGTCTGGCCGATGCGATCCGGCAGCAGGCCATCCCCATGCACGGCCGCATGATGCACGATACGAGTGGCCGGCTTACCTTCCAGCCATATGGGGAGAAAGGGCAGGCCATTTATTCCGTTTCCCGGGGCGGCCTCAACCTGCAATTGCTCGAGCAGGCAGACCTTCATCCCGAGGTCAGCTTGCATTTTGACCAGCGCTGTCAGGACTTCGACCTGTCGACCCACACGCTTCACTTGCAAGACGAAAAAACGGGGGTGCACAAGCAGGTTGCTGCACCGCTGCTTTTCGGTACCGACGGGGCCTTCTCCGTCGTACGCGACAAACTCATGAAGCAGACCCGCCGCTTCAGTTACAGCCAGCAATTTCTCGAGTACGGCTACAAGGAACTGAACATCCCTCCCACTCCCGAGGGCAAACACCGGCTCGACCCTCACGCGCTGCACATTTGGCCGCGTGGCCATTTCATGCTGATCGCCCTGCCCAATGTGGACGGCAGTTTCACTTGTACACTGTTTCTCGGCTACGAGGGGGAGGAATCCTTTGCCAATTTGCAGACCGATGCCGAGGTCATCCGCTTTTTCGAGCGTCAGTTCCCGGATGTCATTCCGCTCATGCCCGATCTGCAGGAGGATTTTCAGAGGAATCCCACGGCCGACCTGGTAACCATTCGCTGTAACCCCTGGCATCACGATGGCCAGGTGCTATTGCTGGGAGATGCCTCCCACGCCATCGTTCCGTTTTACGGCCAGGGCATGAATTCCGGGTTTGAGGATTGCAGTCTGCTGGACGAGATGGCGGATGAGTACGAGGAAGACTGGACCCGCATTATTCCGGCCTTCAGCCGCATGCGCATACCCCAAGCCAATGCCATTGCCGATCTGGCCCTCCGCAATTTCGTGGAAATGCGGGACAAGGTTGCTGATCCGGATTTTCTGCTTCGGAAGAAGATTGCCGCTCGCCTGCATCAGGAATACCCCGACTTTCTGCCGCTCTATTCCATGGTATCCTTCAGTCACCTGCCTTACGACGAAGCCTTGCGGGAAGGGAAAGCCCAGGATGCCTTTTTTGAACGCGTGCTGCAATTGGAGGGCATAGCGGAGAATTGGGCGGACAATCCCGACGTAAATCGCCTGTTCGAGCAATGGTGGAGCGATCGAAAAGAACGGGTGGGACAGGAGGTTTAGAGCTTCTGGTCCACTTCCTGCAGATCTTCTTCCCGATAGGTCCCGAACCACGTATGCAGCTTGTTTCGGGCCTTTTCCTTCGCCTCGTCGTTTACGTAGGTAGCAATGGTCACCAATCCGAAGGTGAGCACGCCGATATCATCCGTATAGCCCAGGATAGGGGTCAGGTCGGGCAAGGCGTCGATGGGGGCCAGAAAATAGCCCAATACGCCTATGACCATGTGCTTGGCCCAGGCCGGGGTTTCCTTCCGGCGAAAAGCATAGTACAACAGCAGGGCCGTGTAAACCGTTTGCACGCCGGCCTGACGGGCAAATCGCTTTAATTTATTCCAAAATGCGCTTTCCGAAAAGAAGGCAGAAAAGCGCTTGAAGGGATTTTTCATCTCCATAAGTACTGTTCAGAATCATAAACACCGGAAGATGGCCAATTAGTTCAAGGGGGAGATTGCCCGCTATACACCAAGGAGCCGACAATGAGCATCCTGAAGAGAAAAGAAGCTATGAAAACCACCTCCACCGCCTATTCCCGGGGCAGGGGTTCGGCCCCGGCCGGAGCGATCGCCGACATCGCCTTTCTCCTGCTTATCTTTTTTCTGGTCACTACCCAGATCCCCCAGGAGCAGGGGATAAGCACACAGCTTCCCCCCTTTGCGTTGCAGCCGCCTGCTCCTATAGCGGAGCGCAACGTGCTGTCAGTACTCATCAATGCCGAAGGGCAGCTACTCGCCGATGGAGAGTCCGTGAAGCTTGAAGAGTTGCCTGCGCTCATCCGGCAATTCGTACGCAATCCGGAACGGGCCGCCCACCTGGCCGCTGCACCCACCAAGGCGGTGATTTCACTGGGTCACGACCGGAGCACCTCCTATGCCGACTACCTGGCGGTATACGACCGCATTCTGTATGCCTATCGCTCGCTTTGGGATGAGCAGGCCCTTGCGCAGTACGGAGCGCCCTACAAGGCGCTGAGTGCGTCGCGAAAGAAGCAGATCCGGTCGAAGGTCCCGCTGGTCATCTCGGAAGCCGAGCCTTTGGACCTGAGGTAGCGGGCTCAGGCCGTTTTCCGGACCGGCGCCCGCTGTTCACTCAGCGGTTGAAAGCGGTATCCTTGCTCACTGAAGTGCTCGAGCACGCGCGGCAGGGCATATTCCAGGCGAGGCCATGCCTTAAGGCTATCGTGAAATACGACAATCGAACCGGGTTCGCTGCGCTCCAACACGTAGTTGAGGCATTGTTGCGGACGAACAGCCGGGTCGAAATCCGCACTCAGCACATCCCACATCACAATTCGGTAATGCCGCTGCAGGAACTGAGCCTGACTGGGCTTCAGCTTGCCGTAGGGCGGGCGGAAGAGTTCTCCGCCGATACGCTGAGCCGCGCGCCGCGTATTCAGAAAGTAGGTGCGATCGTCGGTTTGCCATCCGTTCAGATGCTGGTAGGTGTGATTGCCCACCGCATGCCCTTCCCGGCGAAGGCGAGCAAAAAGCTCGGGCTGGTTGCTCGCATTTTCACCTACGCAGAAGAAGGTAGCGCAGGCATCGAAGGCCTGCAACTGATCCAGCACCCAGGGAGTAACCTCCGGGATGGGACCGTCGTCAAAGGTCAGAAAGAGCACTTTCTCGCGTGTCGGTATTCGCCAGGTGAAATGGGGGAAAAGGTTTTGTACGACCTGGGGCGTTTTCACTAAGTACATGGCATTGGGGATTAAACGATGTTCACAGGATGCCGACCCTCATCTCGTTCGATGGCAGAGCCTTAAAAATTTGATACCTTGCTTATGCGGCTTCCGAAATTAGGTATCCTCCCGGGTGAAACGGGAAGACAGGCTGGGGAGCAGAGAGAAGTGCGTTGATCTTCTGGAAAAATAACGATCGGAAGGCTATATTCGCTGCCCATCGGAAAAAAAATTGCCATATGTCTACTGTTCGGGTACGTTTTGCACCCAGCCCTACCGGCGCTTTGCACATAGGGGGCGTGCGCACAGCCCTGTACAACTACCTATTTGCCAGGCAGGCGAAGGGCGCTTTTGTGTTGCGCATTGAAGACACGGATCAGCAACGCTATGTGCCCGGGGCCGAAGCGTATATACAGGAGGCCCTGGAATGGCTGGGCCTGCGTCCGGACGAAGGCCCGGCGAATTACGGCGGCGACCACGGGCCCTACCGGCAGAGCGAACGAAAAGCCATCTATGCAGAGCACGCCCGGGCCCTGGTAGACCAGGGGAAGGCCTACTATGCTTTCGACACCCCGGAAGAACTGGATGCCAGGCGGGAGGAGGCAAAAGCCCAAGGCAATCACGCCTGGAAATACGATCACAGTCAACGCACGGCCATGCGAAACAGCCTGAGCTTGGCGCCGGCCGAAGTAGACCGCCTGCTGGCGGAAGGCGCTGCGTACACCATCCGCCTGAAAGTGCCCGAGGACGAGCAAATTGTCTTCGAGGATCGCATACGCGATACCGTGTCCTTCCAGGGGCGGGAGCTGGACGACAAGGTGTTGCTCAAAGCCGACGGCATGCCCACCTACCATCTGGCCAATATCGTGGACGACCACCTCATGGGTATTACCCACGTGATACGGGGCGAGGAATGGCTGTCGAGCACAGCCCACCACGTATTGTTATATCGAGCTTTCGGCTGGGAGAATGAAATGCCCGAATTCGCCCATCTGCCACTGATTCTCAAACCCAGTGGGAAAGGCAAGCTGAGCAAGCGCGACGGCCAGAAACTGGGCATTCCGGTCTTTCCGCTGCGCTGGGAAGGTGCCGGGCCGGAAGAGTCGTTTGAAGGCTTTCGGGAAGCCGGCTTCGATCCGCGGGCCGTCCTCAACTTTCTGGCCTTCCTCGGCTGGAATCCCGGAACCGAACAGGAGATCTTTTCGCTGGAGGAGTTGGTCGGAGCCTTCTCCCTGGAGAAGATCGGCAAGGCCGGAGCCCGTTTCGATTACGATAAGGCCCGCTGGTACAATCAGCAATACCTCATGCACACCCCCGACGAGCAACTGGCCGAGCTCCTGAGGCCCCTGCTGCGCGAAAAGGGGCACGAACCGGCTACCGGCTACCTGCAGGCCTTCGCGGCTCTCCTCAAAGAACGGGTGGTCCTGCTGGGCGACTTCTGGACGCAGGGCTATTATTTTTTTGAACCGGTGAAGGAATACGATCAAAAAGCCGTGCGCAAACGCTGGAAGCCTGAACTGCAACCCATGATGGAAACCCTGGCCGACCGGATGGAGGAAGCCACGGCTTTTGCACCGGACGATGTGCAGGCACTGCTGCAATCGTTTATGGAAGCGGAATCGCTCAAGCCGGGCGGCCTGTTCCCCTTTTTGCGACTCGCCTTATCCGGTTCGCTCAAAGGGCCTGCCCTGCCCGAAATGATCAGCCTGCTGGGCCGGGACGTCGTCGCCCGGCGCCTTCGCGAAGCGCCACCCATCTTTACTACCCTTCTGAATGAAGATAACCATGGCTAAAAAGAAGAAACAGGAAGAAACACCCGAAGAGAAAAAACCGAACGTGCACGAAGAGCTCAAAGGCTTCAATATTCGCATCAACGAGTTTGGTGAGATCATCTCTTCCTTCGAAGTGGAAAAGCTCAATGCCTTTCTCAACGAGAACGTGGAGGACAAAAAGCTGAGCGGTTCCAAGGACCAGGAGGAAGAAGAATAGCCCCGGCAGCCGGTTTAGGAAGCGGGAGGTTTGGAAAGGGCAAAAGTCGTTCTGGCTAAGGTTCAGGTAGAAAATGTCTGTCTTTTTTTAGGCTCGAAATGGGATATTTTAATATTTTGCGCATGAAAACGCGGGCTTAGTCCCTGATATTCAGTGGAATAACTAGCCCGTAAAATTCATAATCCCATGAGCATCAGCCTATTAGCTGGGCAGTCCGTCTTGGTCTGTGCAGCGTCTCCACTATTTCATTCCTGTTTTCAAAGTTTTGTCCCTGTTCTTCGGGTCGCGGCATGGGCTTCCGCTCATGGCCGGTTAAAATCCGTATCCTTGTAAAAGCTACATCCCAGTCAAAACCGTTGGCACGATGAAGAAAATTGTTACCCCCCGGAATCCGATCATTTCCCAAATCCTGCGACTGGCCATACTGGTCGCTTTTCCCATGCTGGCTTCGGGCCAGATCACCCCGCCTCCCACGCTTTTCGACACGATTTATTGTGAAGACCTCATGCCATCCGATACGGCGGTACGCGATGCGACGAATACATGGTTTGATCAGACCAATCTCCAGTTCCAACTGCAGGTAGACGATAACTGCAGCACGGGCACGGTGGACGCCAACCCGGAGTTCACCAACATCAATATTCCCGCAAACCAGGACCCCTGTACCGAGTACGATGTGACCTGGACCATCACCTGCGACGGTCAGCCTTTCGTCTTCCAGTCCAAGTTGACCTTCCTGGATACGATCGGCCCCATCATCCTGGACAGTATGCTGGTGGCCAATGACACCATCAACTGCGAGGATCCCATACCGGCGGCACCGGGCCTAACCCCTTCCAGCTTTACGGATTGCAGTGGCGTAGATAGTCTGGACTTCAGCGAATCGGACGACCAGGACGTCGACGGCTGCGGCCAGTACAACTACACCATCACCCGCACCTGGGAGGTGTTCGACGGTTGTGGGATGATGAATACCTACACTCAGCTCATCGTCGTGCGGGATGTAGAAGCCCCGGACTTCACCCTTCCGGCCGACCAGTCCTACTATGCGGACACGACGGACATGGACAGCATTTGCGTCACGGACGTTTCGCCGATGTTTGCCGGTGAGCCTACCGGCCTGACGGATAACTGCGATCCGGATCCCTGGGTGTACTTCAACGACGATACCACCTTTTCCTGCCCCAATACCTTTGTCATCGAACGCGACTGGATCGCGGAGGACACCTGCGGCAACGTGCGCACGAAAACGCAAATCATCTCGGTATTCGACACCATCGGCCCCACGTTTACCGTGCCGCCGGATATCATCTTGACCTGCGACGAGGCCGACGACCTGGGCATGACGGGCATCCCCACCGACCTGCAGGACAATTGCGGCGGCGCACCCACCATCCTCACGCCACAGGACGTCATTTCCATCAGCCCCGACTGCCCGCATGAGCAGACCATCACCCGCACCTGGACGGTGGAGGACGCCTGCGGAAACCAAACCTCGGCCGTACAGGTGATCATGACCTTCGATACGACAGCCCCCGTTTTCCTGGTGGAACCCGAAGACCTCACGGTTAACTGCGTGGACGGGGTCGACATCGACGACACCTTCCAGAATTGGCTGAGTTCCATCGGCGGTGCCGGTGTGGTAGACGACAATTGCTCTATTGCGGATAGCGTCACCGTATTTACCCGCGACACCTCGGGCAATGTGCCGGCGATTTTGCCACCGGCTGACTGCCCCGATCTTTCCGGCGTCATCCGCGCCCAGCAGGTTTGGTTCGTCATAGTGGATGAATGCGGGAACCGCGATTCCCTGCTGCGCGACTTCGTCGTCATCGACACCATTCCGCCCCAATTGGCCGACTGCCCTGCCGATCAGGTGCTGCCCACCGATACGGGCGTTTGTTCCCGGGATTTTGTCCTGGAGGTGCCCACGATCATCGAAAACTGCGGGTCTTCGGTGAGCAATCTGATTGCCTCGGATACGACGCACCTGCGCGGCCCCTCCGGCATGGGGGTCAACGATCCGGTGGACCCCGTCGAACTGGATATCGTAGTCCCCGGTCCCTTGCCTTTCAATGCATTTGCAGACGGCCTGCTCACCCTCAACCTGGTCAATATAGATGCCGACTCACTCACGGAAACCTTTTTCATCCGGGGCGAGGACGGCACCCTGCTGGATATTACCCGCCGCACCTCGGTGCAGTGCGGCGATACCACCCAAACCCTGACCTTGACCAAGGCCCAGCTGGATGCCTGGGGTACAGACGGCGTCATCTCCCTGCTGCTGGAGCCCAACATTCCCGCCGACCCCAACTTTGCGGTCAACAACATATGCAGCAGCCCGGGCAACCCGTCCTACATCGAAGCCATACTGGAAGTGCCGCAAAAGGATTTTTCCGGCCTCGTATATGCCGTACAGATCAACGGGGCGACCCGCGACACCCTCAGCACGGTCAAGGATACGCTGGTCGTGCTTCCGACCGGCCTGAATGAGATCGTCTATTTCGTCTCCGATTGCGGTGGGCGGATCGACAGCTGCTCCTACACGGTCGAAATTCGGGACGAGGAAGATCCGGTGATCGTTTGCCCGGACCCCATTGTCGTGCCTACTGCCCTGGACTCCTGCACGGCAACGGTTACTCTGCCCCTGCCAAAGGATGTGAGCGACAACTGTGCAGCGGGGGATCCGTTCGAACTGACCGTCCCCACCGACACCAGCGACGCCTGGATTCAGTTCAGCTTCAACCCGGACCTGGGCTTTATCGCGGCTCCCAAGACCTACACGCTCAACAATCTCGCTGCCGATGCGCTGTTCCCCGTGGATCTGCGCTTTGAGTACCTAGCTGACGTTAGCAGCGCCTTTTCCTCGATCACGCTTTTGCTGGATGGGCAAATTATCGGCTCCACAACGGTTAGCGGTGATTGCAACACCCCCGGAACCTTCACGGTTACCCTTTCGGCTGCGCAATACAACAGCCTCGCTGCCGACGGTTCGATTACGGTGGAGCTCGTACCGGAAGCCCCCCCGGTACCGCCGGCTACCATGGGCGACGGCATCAACCCCTGCAATCCCACCGTCGTGATGAACAGCGGAGATGTGGACAGCACCAGCTACGTATTCGTCACCCTGTCGTATACCAATTTCGAACCGGTGTACTGGGCCGACGGAGCAACCCTCATCCCCCAGGATACCTTCCGGGCCCCGGATTTCGCTCCGGTAGAAACCTTCAACCGGGGCATTACGACGGTATACTACACCATCATGGACAATGCCGGCAATGCCGACACCTGCTCCTACTCAGTAACCGTGGAGGATCTGCAGGCTCCAGAGGTTACCTGCGAGCCGCAAACCACGATCTTCATCAATCCAGGGGTCGGATTCGACACCCTTCAGGTCAACGAATTCCTGATCAGTGCGTCGGACAACTGCAATATCGACACCATTACGCTTTCGCCTCAAATCGTGAGTTGCGATAGCGCAGGCATCAATTTCCCCGTTGTCATGACGGTGGTGGATGACGCTTTTTCGCCCAACATCACCCAGTGTACCACCACTACCCGCATAGAGGTGCTCAAGCCACAACCGACCGCCACCTCCGGCCTTTGCGCCAACGATACCCTTTTCCTTTTCGCAAACCCACCGGCTGCGCCGGGCGGGGTCGTCTACACCTATGCCTGGACGGGGCCCGACGGGTTTACCTCGGATGTAGAGAATCCCATCGTCACGAATATCGATGCGGATAATGCCGGATCGTATACGGTGACGATCACCGGGGTGAATTTCTGCATGTCTTCGGGTACGGTGCAAGTAGCCATTGAAGACCTGCCCCAGACCCCCGGGCTGGTTACCGATCTTAATATTTGCGAAGGCGAGAACATCGTGTTGGAATCCTCCGTGATCCCTTCCAGCCCTACCGCATACAACTGGTATCAGGGCACTCCGCCTACCGGCATTTTGTTGGGCACTAGCTCGGTGCCCACCTTTACCATCGACACCCCGGCTGCGGGGGGATATGAGTTTTACCTGATCATCGAAACGGAAGGCTGCGCTTCGGCACCTTCTTTGCCCCAGTCGGTTACCGTCAATGAGATCCCGGTGGCTCAGGTAGACTCTTCGAGCTTCCAGCTGTGTGCCGGAGAGACCTTCAACCTGGGCACTTCGGTGGCCGGGCCGGGCATCACGTATCAGTGGAGCGGCCCCAACGGGTTTCAATCCGCCCAGCAATTTCCGCCGGCTATTACAGCTACCCTGCAAAGCGCCGGTATTTATAGCCTGATCGTGAGTCGCAACGGCTGCGCTTCGTCGCCGGATGTGGTCTTGGTCGACGTCACGCCCAAACCGGCCACGCCCAGTCTGGCCGCCAACGACCCGGTCTGCGAAGGCGACCTCCTCACGCTGACCACCAACGGCATCGGCACCACGTATACCTGGATCAACCCACAGCTGCAGCAGATCCCGACCACCACCGATACCCTGGTCGTACAGGCCAGCCCAACCCTGCACGACGGCAACTGGCAGATCTTCGTGACCTCCCAGGGGTGTTCCTCAGACCCCTCGGCTCCGGTGAACGTGGAAGTGAATCCGCTGCCGGCCACCTCGGCTTCGGCTCAGGACAACTTCCTGTGTTTCGGCGATGAGATCCGGCTTTTCGCTTCGCCCATTCTCACCGGCGCTTCCTATGCCTGGGTGGGTCCGGGAGGCTTTTCGTCCAACCAGCCCAACCCGGTCATTTTCAACGCCCAGACCGTCAACGCGGGCACCTATGTGTTGGAAGTAACCACGGCAGAAGGCTGCTCGGCCGAAGATCAGGTGACCATCCAGGTGTTTGAAAGTCCTCAGATTACCAGCGTGAGCAATAATGCACCCGATTGTGCCGACGGGCCCGTAGACGTGGAACTCGTCGCTACGGTGGTCCCCCCGGTAGTTGATACCTACACCTGGCGGGACCCGAACGGCAACATATTCTCCACCGACCCCATTGCGGTCATTCAAAACGCGAGCCCGGCAAACAACGGGACCTACACCCTTGTGGTCACCAACCCGGCAGGGTGTAGTTCGCAGCAGGCCCTGACCAATGTGGCCCTTACCCTGGCGCCGTCCACTCCGGCAGCTCCTGCCCTGGCCATGGGGCAGAACAATCAGTTTTGCGTCGGAGAATCGCTACAGTTGAACTCCCCTACGGTCTACAGTGGCGGTTCGGTAACGTATTACTGGCAGACACCTGCCGGAACCGACAGCACCCTGGTGCCATCCTTTGAGATCGATAGCCTTACCACGGACGATGCGGGCGCCTACCGCCTTTTCGTGATCGTCGACGGATGTCAGTCTCCTGTTTCCGGCCTGACCAACATTCAGGTAAATCCCATTCCCAATGCCAGCGCCGTGAGCAACAGTCCGGTCTGTGAGGGCGATGACCTGGAACTCAACGGACAGCCGGTCACCAATGCCACCTACTCCTGGCAGGGCCCCAACAGCTCTTCTTCTCAGCGCCGCTTCGTGCTGGAAGATGTGGACACCACGGCTGCCGGGCCCTACGAATTTGTAGTTACGCTCAACGGCTGTTCTTCGGAGCCCTTTATCGTAAATGTGGATGTCAAGCCCAAGCCCGCGACACCGCTGCTGAGCAACGACAGCCCGGTCTGCATCAACAGCATTGAGGCCCAGGTAGAGATCGACATCGACAGCGCTGCGGCTCAGGACGGAGCCACCTACCTCCTCTTTGACCCCCAAGGTCAGCAGATTGCCAGCACCTCACAGCTGCAATTCATCCTCACAGACCTGGAGGATTACGGCGAAGGCGTATTTCCCTTCTCGGCAGCTGTCGTGGTGGACGGCTGCCAGAGCGACCTCTCCGTTCCTACGGAAGTGGTCATCGACGGCATCCCCGCCCAGGAGGCCTTTGCGGGCATGGACTTCAGTATTTGCGAAAATCAGCCGCTGCTGCTCAACGCTGAGCCGCCCGTTGTAGGAACGGGACGCTGGACCATCGCGTCCAACTCGCCGGAACTGGGCCTGGCTAACCCCTCCCAGCCGTCGACCAGTGTAAATGGCGCACAGGCCAATTCGACCTATGCCTTTGCCTGGACGCTCACCAACGGTGCCTGTATCAACTACTCAACGGATACCGTAGTCGTCTCCGTCACCGAGCAGGTCCTAGCCGATGCCGGCGAAGACCTGCTGGTCTGCGAAGGGGACGTAGTCAACCTGGCAGCCGTACCCGGCGCCCAGGGGCAGGGCGTGTGGAGCCAAAGCCCGACCCAGATATCACTGGGTGTAGAAATCGAGAACCCAACCGATCCCAATACTTTCGTCACCGGACTGGAGCCCGGAAATACCTACCTCTTTACCTGGACGATAAGCAGCCCCTGCGGCGAAGTGCAGGACGATGTGCTGATCGTCGTTTCCGATGCCAGCCCGAACGGCGGCCCGGATCAGTCGATTTGCAACAGCGACGGCACCGTATCGCTCAGCGCGGAGGAGCCGGCTGAAGGCAGCATGGGCAGGTGGGTAAGCCCGGATGAGAATATTCGTTTTGTCGATGCGCTGGATCCGAACACCATGGCCAGCGGCCTGCAGCCGGGCCTCAATTTCCTGATTTGGGAGATCGATGAAGGCTTTTGCGGATCGTCGGGCCAGGATACTGTGCGCGTCAACTATCAGCCCAATCCGGTTGCCGTACCGGATGAAGCAGGAGCTCCGCTGAACGGGGAAGCGGCACTCAATGTGCTGGAGAACGACCTGAATGTGGAGGGAAGCACCGTGGAGATCGTAAAAATGCCGGACAACGGCACGGCTGTCGTTGTGGATGGCAATCTCATTCTCTACACTCCGGACGGAAACTTCGTAGGAACCGATCAATTCACCTACCAATTGTGCAGCGAGGGCTGTGACTGCTCCGTTGCCGTTGTGCGGGTCAATGTCGGTGGGGATATCAACCGGGAAGACTGCTTTGTACCGTCCATCTTCACGCCCAACGGCGATGGGGTGAACGACTTTTTCGTGATTCCCTGCCTGCTGGTGGATAACAACAACAGCACCGTCTCCGTCTACAATCGCTGGGGCGACGAGGTCTTCTCATCCTCTCCCTACCGAAATGACTGGCGGGGCACTTTCAATGGCGACGACCTCCCCGTAGGAACCTACTACTACGCAGTGGATTTCGGAGACGGCAGACCGGTCAAAACCGGATTCATCTATCTCAAGCGATAAAAACCGATTTAGGCGGCGGGGGCCTGCGCACCTCGCCGCCACCCAATAAGGAAAACCCCCAAGCTCATGAAAAGAATAGCTACACTGACCCTGATCCTTCTCCTGGCGGGTTTGGCCTACGGCCAACAGGAGACCCAGTACACCATGTTCATGTTCAACAAGCTGGTGATCAACCCCGGCTACACGGGCTCCTCAGGGCGCCCCTGTATCACGGCCTTTGGTCGCGGGCAGTGGATAGGTATCGAAGGGCTACCCCAAACCCAGCTCCTTTCTTTCCACATGCCCCTGGCCAGCGACCGGATCGGCATCGGAGCCAGTATTCAGCGAGATGCCATCGGCCCGCAGACCGACTACACCGGAGAGTTGTACTATGCATATCGCATACCGCTGGGCACGGGCTACCTGGGCCTGGGCATACAGGGGTCGGTGAGACACATGCGCGTCGACTTCAGCAAGACGGAAGCCACCCAGCCCAATGACCAGGACGGCGCCATCCCGCTGGGCGTACAAACCCGGCTCGTGCCCAATTTCGGGGCCGGCCTGTATTATCACACCCAGCGCTTTTACGCCGGTTTTTCGATCCCGAGGTTTCTGGAAACCAATATTGAGCTGTCGGACAACGAAGGCTCCATATCCCGCGAAGTTCGCCACTACAACTTTCTGGTCGGAGCCAACTTCCCATTGGGTGAAAGCGTCGTCATGGAACCCCAGGCTTGGCTCCGCTATGTGAAGGGAGCGCCGTTCGACGCCGATTTCAACGTCAACTTCTGGTTTATCGACAAGATCATGGGCGGTTTATCCTATCGCCTGGGTGGCACCAAAGGCCAGGGAGCCGGCGAGTCCATTGCCTTCCTGGCAGGTGCGGAGATCGGCGATCACGTCTTCTTTGGCTTGAGCTACGACCTGGGTCTTTCCGATATCCGGGATCAGCATTCCGGCTCCGTAGAAGGCGTCCTTCGGTTCTGCATCGGTAAGAAAACCGAGGGCGAGGAGGTGTCAAATCCCCGCTTTTTCTGATATTGTTAGAACATTGACAACATAACCCCTTTACGATGAAACGGTTACTTTTCACACTGCTACTTCCGCTATGGTGTATGAGCGGCTTGCTCGGGCAACAGTTTTCTCCGGAGCACAAGGTGTACGAAGAAAGCCGATTTCGTAAAGAGGTGGCCTTGTATAATGCCGTAGCCATCAATACGGACGCGTTGGAGTTCAGCCCCTCGTTCTATCGAGACGGCATTCTTTTTGTGAGTAGCCGGCGCAAGAACGGCCCCATTGACAAAACCATCGGAGAGCGTTTCTTCGAGATCTACTTCTCGCGGCTGGATCCCAACGGATTTCCCACCAAACCCCAGAGTTTTTCGGTGCAGATCAATTCGCAGTTCCACGAGGGCCCCGTTACCCTGAGCCCCAACGGCCGGGAGATTTTCTTCACCCGAAATGACCTGAGCGGGAAGACCCTCGCCGGCGACAGTACCGGCACCAAAGTGGGAATGCGCATCTATTCGGCAGTGCGCGGTCCCGTCGACTGGGAACAGGTAAAGCCCCTGGACCTGGGAGCGGAAGGGTACAATTGCATCCATCCCACCCTCTCATCTGACGGCAATGTGCTGTACTTCGCCTCGGATATGCCCGGCGGGCAGGGCGGCTATGATCTGTATCGCGTTCAGCGCGACGGGGAAGGCGCCTGGTCGGAACCCGAAAACCTGGGGCCGGAAATTAATTCGCCGGGCAAGGAAGGCTTCCCCTACATTCACAAGGACAACGTCCTCTTTTACGCATCCGATGGCCACCCGGGAGAAGGCGGGCTCGACCTGTTCATCGCCCCGCTCGACAGTGCCGGTTTGGTGCAAAACCTGGGCTTGCCCTTCAATTCTCCCCAAGACGATCTCGGCCTCATCGTCAATGCCGAAGGAACCCGGGGGTATTTCACCTCCAACCGCGCGGGCGGAATGGGTAAAGACGACATCTATTTGTTCGAGGCCAGTTCGCCGATCGACGAACTGGTGCCTCAGCCCAAGGCGATGGCTCAGGCCGGGCAGGAACTCGAATGGCCTATCCTGGTAGAGGATGTGACCAACGGGCGACCGCTGAGTCGCACGTCGCTGCGTTTGCTGGACTGGACCATGCAGGAGGGCGAGGGCGTCGGACGCTTTTTCCATGTCGAGCTGCTGCCCAAAACCGACGGCTCCGGCGAAATGTCACTTCAAATGACCCCAAAGGAAAATGTGGATATGGGGCCGCCCGATGGCGTGACGGAGGGCAACGGCCGGGCAGACCTCAAAGGCATTTCGGGCAAGGAATACTTGCTCACGGCCAATCGCGACGGATATTTCCCGTACGAGCAGCGCGTTCGCTTTCCCAATCCGCCCCTTCCCGGCCAGAACGTGAAGCCACTGCGCATCGCCCTGGAGCCGGCGAGCTGTATCGACCTGAATGGTGTCGCGAGCGCGGTCGGCCTGAGCAAGCCCATTGAAGGGGCTTTGGTGCGCATCATCAATGAGTGCAACGGGCAGGAACAGATCGTGCGCAGCAATTATGCGGGCAAGTTTACGGCCTGCCTCGAGATCGGGTGCGACTACACCCTGGTCAGCCAGCGACAAGGCTTCCGCAATGGGTACTCCAGCGTAACCACGGCCTACCTGCGCGGGCAGCGATCCATATCGGCCAAACTGGAAATGGCGCCGATCGAGGGCATCCCTACGGCCTTCGGCAACGATATTCGCGAAGGCTCCGTCATTGTACTGGAGGACATCTATTACGACTTCAATAAGTTCACGATACGCGAAGATCAGGCTTCCGACCTGGAAGCCCTGGCCCAACTCATGAAAGCCTATCCCGAAATGGAAGTGGAGCTAGGAGCCCATACCGATGCGCGGGGTAGCCGCGATTACAATCTGAGCCTGAGCCTGAAGCGGGCGGAGTCCGCCAAGGCATTTCTCGTGCGCCGCGGGATTCATCCGGAACGCATCAAAGCGTATGGATACGGCGAAACCCGCCTGCGCAATAACTGCACCGATGGGGTTCCGTGCAGCGATGCTGAGCATCAGTACAATCGCCGCACGGAGGTAAAGGTGCTCAAGATGGGAGAGGTCAAGCCGGAATTGAAGGGCCAGGCCGTAGATGCTTCCGGCCGGCGGAGATAAGTCAGCAAACTCCCGGCTTTGGTTGTCGCCTCAGGCTCGCTGCATATATTTTGGCTTCGGTTCGCTTCGCCGAATTTGCTTCGGGAAACCCCGCTTTTCTTTACTTTTTCCCTCTTTTTTAAGCACTTGATAGCTAAAGCGTTGTGTGTTCCAAAAAAATGATGCATCTTTGAAATCCTGTTGCTTTTAAAAAGCGTGCATCATTACACCTCTTTGCCAGGTTTTTGTTGGATAGTTGATTTGTACGCATCTGGAACCTTGGCATAAGACCACTTGAAGAACGATTGACGTATTTGACCCATTCTTCCATCTGTTGAAGACCTGGATCATTTAATATGGAGTTCGCCCGGACCGGATTATCTACGGGCGAGAAACAGTGTTCGGTTGCACCGCACCTGGATAGCGACTTACTCAGCATGAGCATGTTGGCCTATTGATCGGGAAACCGCTTCTACCAACGGTTTGACGCATCACTACGAGGGCAAAAAAGAACGTAACGAACTGATTTTCCTGTCAGAGGGAAGGGCTATATTTTTTAATATTTAGATCAAACCACTTGAAAAAATGACCTTCAAGACCATCTTTTGGGGCAGGTTGGAATTCGGGTCAACAAGAAGCTTTGAGAAAGCAGTAGAGCTGTATCAGCACCGGGGTGAAGTGTACTACAAGAACGACCTGGCATTCCAGGCCGAATCTGTTTTCCCGGACTCGATAAACAGCATGCACATTTCGCGCTGCGTAGTACAAACTTCGGATAAAACCTGGAAGAATACCATTCACCTGTTGGAATCGGTGGCGCAATTTGCGTTGTCGGGTTCCGTCTATGGCTGGCGATTAGATCAAGGCCGAGCCATCGATCAGGTGTTCGTCGAACCCCGGTCGGACAAGCAAACCGTGCAAGCCTTCCTCCGGGGGCGTGAGTTGGCCCAACGCCCGGATACTACCAGGGAAGCTCTGCAACTTCTCAGCCGGGCCATTAAGCGCTTCGACCGCCATGCTGAAGCTTTGGCTTGCCGGGGCCAGCTGCACCTTTGCCTGGGCGATCGGGAAGCTGCCGAGCAGGATTTTGTGCAGAGTGTTGCGCTCAACCCTCAACTGGCCTCCTCCTACCGGGGTGCCGCTCAGATCGCTCTCGAACAAAAGCGCTACGACCAGGCGATTGAATGGCTTCAAAAGGCGATCAAAAACTCCATTCCGGTTCAGCCCATGCATTGGGAATCTCGCCGGCTCAAGGGCGAATGCCTGCTGGAAATGGAGAACTTTGAGCAAGCGGCCTTTGAGCTTAAACTCTTCACGGCCCGTTCGTTCGCTGCGGACAATCCCAATTACCCCTGGCGCAAGAAAGCATTTTTCGACTACGGAAAGTCTTTGCTCGGACTGGGTAAATACGATCAGGCGATCGAGGCCTTCACCGAATCCATGAATATTGAGGTGGGGGAAGAAAGCCCGGCGGAAAAAGAGCCGCTGCTTCTTCGCGGGATCGCTCGCCAGAAAGCGGGAAAGAAGGAATTTGCCCAGGACCTGCAGAACGCAGCTCGCTTCGGCTCGCACCGGGCCCAACGATTACTGGAGGAGACTATTGCCTGAACGATCCCGGCAAGGCTGCTCCCAGATTTCAACCCAACTGGCCATTCCCTATCTTAGCGGATGGCCAGTTTCGTTCTTGTATTATGGCAATGAAAAGACACATCGGGCTCTTCGTCCTTTTCCTGGGATGGACGGCCAACGGAATTGCGCAGGACTACACCCCTTTGGATCAGGCTCGCCGCAAAGCGCAAAAGGCTTACGAGCTGGCGGTGGAATACAGCATGGGCGCCCGGTATGATCAGGCGCTGGAACAGCTGGACAAAGCCCTGAAGCTGGAGCCCCGCTTGCTGGAAGCCATCATCCAGCAGGCAGCCGTGTATTACGATACCCAGCAATACGAACGCGCGCAGGCCGGCTTTCAGCAAGCATTGGACCTGGCGCCCGAATACGACCCCTTCGTGTGGTACCAGGCCGCCCTTTCGGCCTACCGGGCCCGCCGGTTCAACGAAGCCGTTCCGTTCTTCGAGGGGTTTTTGGAGCGGGCCAGTGCGCGCGACCGACTTCGCAAGCGAGCCACCGAATACCTCGAGCAATGTCGCTTTGCTGCCCGGGCCATTGCCAATCCCGTCCCTTTCGCGCCCCAAAATCTGGGGCCGGCTATCAATTCCGAGGCACCCGAATACCTGCCCGCCCTTTCGGCCGATGGCCAGACCCTCATTTATACCCGGGTGGTAAACCGCCAGGAAGATTTTTTCTACAGCCGCAAAGACCATTCCGGCCAATGGACGCCGTCCAAGCCCCTGGAGGAGATCAACACCCCCCAAAACGAGGGCGCTCAGTCGCTTTCGGCCGACGGTCGCCTCCTCTTTTTCACAGCTTGCAATCGCCGCGACGGCTACGGCAGCTGCGATCTGTATTTTTCCGAACGGGTCGGGGAGCGCTGGACAAAGCCCCGCAATGTAGGCCCTCCCATAAACACGCGTGCCTGGGAGTCCCAGCCCGCCCTTTCGGCTGACGGGCGAACCCTTTTCTTTGCGGCCAGACGCGAGGGAGGTCTTGGGGCGATCGATATCTGGAAAGCCACCCGCCTGCCCGACGGCAACTGGTCTGAGCCCGAAAACCTGGGAGCCCCGATCAATACGGCCAAGGATGACCAAGCTCCCTTCATACATCCCGATGGGCAGACCCTCTACTTCATTTCAGACGGGCATCCCGGCATGGGGGAATCCGACATTTACCTGGCTCGTCGCCAGGCAGACGGCTCCTGGGGGGAGCCGCAGAACCTCGGATATCCCATCAATACCACCCAGGTGGAAGCGACCCTGATCGTGAGCCTGGACGGAAAAACAGCTTACTACGCCAGCGATCGGCTACAGCCGGAAAGCAGCCCGGGCGTAGCCCGAAATCCGGATCTCTACGCATTCCCGCTTCACGAAAACGCCCGGCCACTGCCGGTCACCTACGTCAAGGGAATCGTTACCGATGCCGCAACGGGCGACCCCATTGAGGCCCGGGCAGAGATCTTCAACCTGGAAGACGGAAAGCAGGTGGCGGGTACCTTTTCAACCCCCGAAGAGGGCTCCTTTTTGCTCGTGCTGCCGGCCGGCCGCGATTACGCGCTCAATATCGGCAAAGAGGGTTACCTGTTCCATTCCGAGAATTTTGCGCTGCGAGAGCGCCCCCAGCTCGATGAGCCCTATCGGCTGGATGTCGCCTTGAGCCCCATACCCGTATCGGAAAGCATACCCAAACCCGACAAGCCCGTGGTGTTGCGCAATGTTTTTTTCAATACGGGTTCGGCGGACCTGCTTCCCGCTTCTCGCCTGGAGTTGGACCGGCTCGCTTCGCTTCTGGATAGCAATCCCGAACTGCGCGTGCGCATCAACGGCCATACGGACGATGTGGGCAGTGAGGCCGACAACCTCCGCCTTTCCGAAGATCGCGCCCGCGCCGTATACGACTACCTGGTGGATGCAGGCATTTCGGCGGACCGGCTGCGTTTTAAAGGGTTCGGAGAAACGGTGCCCCTGGCACCCAACGATAGCCCCGAGAATCGTCGGCTCAACCGGCGCACCGAATTCGAAATTTTGGACTAGCCGGGGCTAGATCAGCCCCCGGGCTTTCAACTCCAGGTACTTGTTGATGGTGTTCACGGAGAGTTCCTCAGGCGGGGTGAAGACAGATTGAATGCCGTATTGCCGCAGCTTGTGGGCCATCTGCGCCTTTTCTTCCAGAACTTGTTGAGCCACCGTTTGCTCGTAAATCCCGGCGATCGTTTCAGCCGACCGTTCCGCGAATCCCCGGATCTCGGAATTTTCGAAAAAGATCACCACCAGCAGATGTTGCCTGTGCAGCCGGCGGAGCAGCGGGAGCACCCGTTCCAGGGCGTACATGCTCTCAAAATTCGTAAAGAGCAGGAGGAGGCTTCGCCGGCTCACCAGCTTGCGAACCGCCTGATAGAGCAGCTCGTAATTGGCCTCCACCGAGCGGGCCTTTTCGGCATAGAGGGCTTGCAGGATCTTGTTGAGTTGCACCGGGCTGCTTTCGGCTTTCAGGGTCGTCCCTATTTTGTCCGAAAAGCTTATCAGGCCGGCCCGGTCGTATTTTTTCAAAGCGATGTTGGAGATCACCAGGCTGGAGTTCACTGCGTAATCGAGCAGGCTCATATCGTGGAAAGGCATGTGCATACTTCGACTTTTGTCGAGCAGGCAGTATACCTGCTGGGCCCGCTCATCCTCATATTGATTGACCATGAGCTCGGCCGCCCGGGAACTGGCCTTCCAGTTGATGCTGCGGTAGTCGTCGCCGCGCACGTAGTTCTTGATCTGCTCGAATTCGTAGGAGTGCCCGATGCGGCGCATTTTCTTTATTCCTTTCTGAACGCTGATGCGATCGAGCGCCCGCAGGGCGTATTCTTTCATTTGCAGGATGGAAGGATAGACGGGTACGGTAGCCGCTCCGGCCAGGCGAAGCCGGCGGCTTAAGAGGCCGATGCGAGTGGACACAAAGGCATTCAGATCGCCGAAGGCATAAGCACCCCTCGTTACGGGCCGCAATTCGTAGGTCAGCTCCTGCTCGGCTGCTGCGGGCAGGTCCAGCTGGTGCTCGAAGTCGCGCTTTTGAAACTGCACGGGTACTTCGTCGATCAGGGTTATGCGCAGGGGAATGGAGGACAGATTCCGGATGTGCAGGTGTACGGCATTGGAGTCGCCGAGAGAAAAGGTTTTGGGTAACTTCCGTTCGGCCGTAACCCGCCGTTCGCGGCCCAGCAGCAATAAGCCGTCCAGAAAAACCAGGGCCAGGGCCAGCACAAACAGCAACTGCAACAGCGGAAACAAAGACTGGGCAAAGAAACTGAGTGCAAATGCGATAGCCATCAGACCGAAGAGCCAGAAAAACCGGCTGGTGAGGAAAATATGCCGAATCATCGATCAGCGGGGTACGTCGAGGGTTTGAAGAATATCGGCAATCACATCGCGGGAGGTATACCCCTCCATTTCCCGTTCGGGCGTGAGCAGAATGCGGTGGTTGAGCACCGGATAGGCCACGTGCTGGATATCGTCGGGGGTCACAAAATCCCGGCCGCGCATGGCAGCCAGCGACTTGGCCATTTTCATAATGGCCAGAGACGCCCGGGGCGAAGCCCCGAGAAAGAGATCGCCATTATTGCGGGTGTTGTACACTATCGAGGCGATGTAGTCCAGCAGTTCTTCCCGCATGTGAATTCGCTGGATCAGGGCGCGGCACTGGGCGATGTCCGCCCTGGAAAGCACCTGCCGCACCTCCTCTCTGACCTCCATGCTGAAGTCGCTGCGAAACCGGCGAAGGATTTGCCGTTCTTCGTCCAGGTTGGGGTAGTCCATGTTGATCTTCAGCAGAAAGCGGTCCAGCTGGGCTTCAGGCAGTTTGTAGGTGCCCTCCTGTTCGATGGGGTTTTGTGTGGCGATCACAAAAAACGGGAAGTCCAGAGGGTAGGTTGTGCCGTCCACTGTCACCTGCCGCTCCTCCATAACCTCGAAGAGCGCGGCCTGGGTCTTGGCCGGTGCCCGGTTGATTTCATCAATGAGAACGATCTGGGCGAAGATCGGGCCGCGGCTGAAGAAGAAATCGCCCTCTTTCATATTGTAGACCGTCGTGCCCAGTACATCGCTGGGCATGAGGTCGGGCGTGAACTGAATGCGGGAGAAGTGGGCATCCAGGGTTTGGGCCACCAGCTTGGCCGTGAGGGTTTTTGCAATGCCGGGCACTCCTTCCAGCAGCACGTGGCCGCCGGCGAAAATGGCCCCCAGCAAAAGCTCGATCACATTGCCCTGTCCGACGATAACCTTGTTCAGCTCTTCCTGAATGCGCTCGACCGCCCTTTGCACATGGCTGAGATCCAACCGGGGGCGGTCCTCAGTCTCGGGCCCCTTGGGCGGTTCCGGCGAGAAGGGCTGCTCATCGGGCGACCGGCTGTTTTTGGGGTCGTTGTACTCTTCCATGGGTTATTTGCTGTTTTTGTAAAAGTAGTCCAACAAATGGTGATATTCTTCCAGGGTGCGCTCACTGACCAAAGAAGCCCCCTGAATGTTCTGCGCCAGGGTAACCAGACGCTCGAGCTTGCCGGGGTCGACCTCGGCCACCGTCGCCAGCCGTCGGCGCTCTTCGGCATCCTTCAGGCTCCTCGCATTGAACCCATAACGGCGCTTCAGAAAGGATTGGAACAAGCGCGTTTTTTGCAGGCATAATTGCTTGTGGTTCTGCTGCATGAAATACAGCCGGCCAATGGTAGCCACAAATTCCAGGGAGGTATTGGTGTTTTTCTCCAGCACCGGAATGATTCGCTGCCGGCGTTTGGCCTGAAAGAGCACATAAAAGAGGCCCAGGGCCAGCATGAGGTACCAGGCCCATGCCAGCGGGGGCTGACTGAGCACATACTTCAGTGGGCTTTGGGCTGAATAGCTCTGCTGAGGAGGAGGTAGGGACCGAAGTTGTTCGCGCCGGAGATCCCAATAGACCGGCCCCTCCGGTACGTGACCGAGCACCCCTTGCGCGTACTCGAAGTGGGACTCTTCCAACAGGGCAAAATTGGAAAAGGCGAGCGGCGTGGTGTGCAGCAAAAAATCCCCCTCCCCAAAGGAAACGCGCGCAAAATTGATCCAGATCGAATCCATGGTGCCCAGGGGCGTCAGCCGGGCGGGCAGGTAGCAGTAATCCCTGGCATACAGGAAGGCCCAGTAGTACAGCAGCGTATCGGCTTCTTGCTGGAAGTGGTAGGCGTAGCTCCGGTTACTCAAGTGAGGTATGCCGAGGGATACCTGCCGGGCGGAATGGTAAGAAGCGGTTTCCTCCAACAAGCTGTCGCACAATCCGTAGGGGAACAGAGTGTCCAACAGCCGGTTCGGCAGAAACCGGCTGCTGATAAAGGCCGTGTGGCCGGCCGCTACGAATTCAAGCAGGGCATGGAGGTCTGTACTGTCCGTATAGTTGCCCCTACCGATATATATATAAGTGGATTCTCGACCGGGCTGCCGGGGAAGGGCCTCGGGCAGAGGTTCTTGGATCAGGTGGAAGCGGGCACTGTCTGCCGCACGCCGGACCAGTTTGCGCATCACCGAGGTTCCGTACGGGTGGTCGGAGGTCGAATCGTAACTCTCCGACCAATCGGTCGCACCTCTGCTCTGGAGGTAGAAAAAGACGAGCAATCCTGCCAATACCACTCCAAGGAAGACCAGGAGCGCAATCATCCGCCTGCGTGCACTCATGGTTTTTCAGCGGGTTTTGGGGTTTGTTCGATTTGGGTCTGCAGCGCTTTGAATTGGGGGTGTATTCGTTCGAACTGTTCAGGCGTCACCCGCAGCCCCCCGTACCACACCTGTTCAAAGATCCGGGTCAGCCGGGGGAAGGCCTCGGCAAAAGGGGTATCGGCGAGCTCGGCCTGGTACTCCATATTGGTTTTTTCCTTTTTCCAGCGAATCCACTGCTGCCGGCTCAGAGCCTGCAGGGCAGATAGATAACAGAGCCGGACAGCAAGCTCGTACTGCCCTTCCTGCACGGCCCGCTCGAGGGGGGTGCGCAGGTCGGCTTCTTCCAGGCGATCTTCTAACCGGTCGAGTTCGCTGACGGTCAGCGCTCCCTTCAGCTTGTGATCCCGGGCTTGCCAGTTGGCCAGAATAATGGCGCGCAACAGCAAGGCGAGAAGGACCGCTGCGACCCCGATAAGCACAACGCGCATTACGCCGTAAGCCGCCTCGCCCAGTAGCGGGCCTCTCCGCTCGGGGGGCTTTTGCTCGGGTACTTCGATAACAGGGTAATCCAGGGAGGCCGACAGCTCGTGCCATTGGCTGCGGTCGAGTTCCATGGGGTCATCGGGCAAGGCGGGGTCCGCCGGCTGCGCCCTTACCGGTGCCCGGTGCAGCACACACAGAAAGACGACAAGGAGGCAGCCGTGCATCCCGATCTCGCTGGCGATTTTCCTTGTTTTCTGCTTCATCATTCCCGCTCGAGTCCCCTGAGTGTCTTGTCAATGCCCACTTCTTGAATAGCTGTTCGAAGTCCGGTCGCCTCGTGGATCTCTCGCAGGCTGAAATAACTCAGCCCCATACCTAAAGATAGGGTAAGAAAAAAGAGATGCAGCATAAAGCTGTTGACAAAGGTGAGCAGGACGACGACAAGCTCGTTCAGGGCTCCCTGATCCAGGGCCACGATCCAGCTCACCAGGCCCAGGTAGTTTCGCATGAGCGGGCTGTCGACAATATTGAATACGGTGAAGCCGAGGAGCAAGAGGGAAAAAAACAGGCTGGCCAGGAGGGACGTGCTTCCGGGAATGAGGGCAAAGGCCGCCGGAAAGCCGCCGCCGAACGATTGATTTTGCTCCTGGGCAGCAAAAGCCCACAGCAGCAGGAAGGCGCCCAGGCTAAAGAAAAGGAGTCCGCCCAGCCAGTTGCCGAGGGCCAGCAGGAGCGTGAGCACAGCCGCCGGGAGGAAGGTGCTCAACAAATCCCGGCTCCATTGGCGGGCATCCCGTGGCCGCTCCGGCCGGACCTCCCAAAAGATCAGGTGTGCCGAAAACACCAGCAGGGAGGCGATAATGGCGAATAGAACCACCGGTAGCCAGGGCAGGTCCGGATTGTGGAAA
Source organism: uncultured Saprospiraceae bacterium (assembly GCA_964595955.1). Classification (GTDB taxonomy): domain Bacteria; phylum Bacteroidota; class Bacteroidia; order Chitinophagales; family Saprospiraceae; genus JAJDFU01. Next base: position 49,744 of record CAZQSF010000003.1, on the reverse strand, counting down.
AACTGGCTCAACTGCCCCATGGTCCCAAAGAGGCGATCGGGAAAGTACATGATCGAAGAAGGGGAGCGGCTACTCAGTAAAAAAACCGAAGCCGTGTACAATGCCGCAGTACCCAGGCAAAACAAGGCCGCCTTTCCCAGGTGTTTACTGTACCAGCTGAAGACCAGAGTAAACAACTCGCCGGCGCTGTAAATGCGATGCTCGTTCAGGCTTTCGTACTGATCCGGGCTCAGGGGGCGCTCCGAGGCCAGGTCTTGAAAGCCCCGGCGAGCCTTATAGACGGGGTAGATCACAAAATATCCGATCACGAAGGCCAGGCACAACAGGATAAACATGCCCCGCAGCAGATCGGGGGCTTCCGTGTAGCGCGTAAGCAGCCCTTCGATAAAACCCGCAATCACGAAAAGCGGTACAGTGCCCAGAAGGATCTTCAGGCCCCGGCGCGCGGATTGCTGGAAGGCCTGCAGGCGTCGGTAGGTGCCCGGAAAAACGAGCCCCCGGCCCATGGTAAGGCCGGCTGCCCCCGCAATGACGATGGCTGAGATCTCCAGGGTGCCGTGCATCCAAATGGTGAGAAAAGATTCCCAAAAAAGCCCCTGGGCTATGAAAAAAAACTGGAAGGCGCCGATCATGATGCCGTGATACACCAGGATCGCCAAAGTGCCTACGAAAAAAAGGGCCCCGAACAAAAACGTGATGAATGAAACGTAGATGTTGTTCAGGGTGATCCCCAGGGCCATCTGAAACTCGCCGCGCTGCTTGTACACCGCCATGGGGTCGCCGGATTCGATGTTTTCCTGGGTCATTTGTACATAGCTGTCGCCCAGAATCACGCGAACGAAATCCGGATCCATGCGGGAAGAAAGCAGACCGATGAGAATGGAAGCCGCAAAAACAAAAAACGCCAGCCGGAAATCTTTGCGCGATTCGTAGATGAGACGGGGAAGTTCATCCGTCCAGAAGCCCACCAGCCGCTTCGCCGGGCTTTTTCTACTTTTATAGATCCGCAGAAAGATCTGCTGGGCCAGGTCGTTGAGGTAGACTCTTACCGAGCGATTGGGATAAAAGGTCCGGGAATACGACAAATCGTCGGTGACCTGTACGAACAATTCGCTCAGCTTTTCCGCATCGCGTTGAGCGGGGTCTTCGAGCAGTTGCTCGAAGTCCTTCCACTTGTCCTTGTTTTGCTCGATGAAGGAGGTTTCGCGCATGGCCGTATGAAAAACTGTATTTTATGAAAATCTTTGCAACCCGCCTCAACCGGCAAGCTGCTTTCTGATGAAAACCATCGATATACGCACTACCCAGAATGTGGTCATCGAATACGAACTGGCCACCCTGCGCGACCGATTGTTGTCCGGGCTGATCGATTTCATTATCGTGGCCGGGAGCTATATCGTGCTGCTCGTAATAACGGCTTCCCTTTTCAACGGGTTTGAAGGTAACAATCAGCTTTTTCTTTCCGTTTTTTTCGGATTGCTGCCCGTACTGTTGTTTTGGGGGTACCATTTGGGTTTTGAAGTGTTTCAAAACGGACAGTCCATGGGGAAAAAGGCCTTGGGTGTGCGCGTCATGCGACTGGACGGGGGCGAGCCCGCCCTGAGCGATTACCTTCTTCGGGCTTCCTTTTTGCTGATCGACGGTCTGTTTTCCCTGGGTATTCTGGGCGTCATCCTCATCAGCTCTTCCCCACGCAATCAACGCCTGGGCGATATGACGGCCGGCACCACGGTGCTGCGCATGCGCACGACCCAGCGCTTCCGGCTGGAGGATATCCTGGGCATCGACTCCCTGGAGGCGTACGCACCCCGCTATCCCGGGGTGCGCCGCTTTTCCGAAGCCGATATGTTGCTGGTCAAAGACACCATCACCCGGTACCGAACGTACCGAAACAGCGCTCACCAACGCGCCGTGCAGGAATTGAGCGAAAAAATGGCCAACTTGTTGGAAGTTTCCGATGTTCCCCGGGACAGGATCGGTTTTTTACGCACCTTACTGCGCGACTACATCGTACTTACCCGCTGATCTACTATGGGCCGCAAACGAAAACCAAAGCTCATTCCGGAAGTTCTTCTCACCGGTATTGCCGACAAAGGTCGCAGTGTGGGGCGCGATGCCGAAGGGCGAGTGCTCTTTGTGGAAGGAGCCGTGCCCGGCGATGTGGCCGATGTGCTGGTCTATCGAAAGCGCAAGGGATATTTCCTTGGAAAAGCCCAGCATTTTCACCGGCGGTCGACCGACCGCGTTCAGCCGTTCTGCAGCCATTTCGGCCTATGTGGCGGTTGCAAGTGGCAGCACCTCAGTTATCCGGCTCAGTTGCGCCACAAGCAGCAGCAGGTGGAAGATGCCATGCAGCGCATCGCCCAGGTAGAGGTGGGTGAATTTCGCCCTATTTTAGGTTCGGAACCCCAACAATATTATCGCAACAAGCTGGAGTTTACCTTTTCGAATAAGCGCTGGCTTGACCGGGACGAACTGCATACGGAGGTGTCCAACGAAGTCCCCGTGCTTGGCTTTCACCCGCCCGGCGCATTCGACAAGGTAGTGAACATCGACCATTGTTACCTTCAACACGGCCCATCCAACGCCTTGCGCAACGGCATTCGGGAGATCGCCCTGGACCAGGGGCTGACCTTTTACGATCCAAGGGCGCGAGTGGGTTTTTTGCGGCAGCTCATGCTTCGCACAACAACACTCGACCAGAGCATGGCACTCCTCTGTTTCAGCACGGAAGACGAGGATCGGCGCGACCATTTCCTGCAGGCCATCCGCGATCGATTCCCCGACCTTACGACCATCGCCTATTGCATCAACACGAAATGGAACGACAGCATGGCCGACCTGGACATGCACATTTGGGACGGCCCCGGCTATGTAAAAGAGGCCCTGGGCGAGGTTCGATTCCGGATCGGTCCCAAATCCTTCTTTCAAACCAATACCCGCCAGGCGAAAAAGCTGTACGATATCGCTCTGGACTTTGCCGACCTTCAAGGCGACGAGATCGTGTACGACCTCTACACCGGGATCGGCAGCATCGCTCTTTACGCGGCTGACCGTTGTGGCCGGGTCGTTGGCATAGAGGAGATCGAAGCCGCCATCGAGGATGCCCGCATCAATGCCGACTGCAACGGGATCCGGAATGCCGTTTTCTACGCGGGCGATGTAAAAGATATTCTTTCGGCGGAGTTTGCCCGCGAGCACGGCCAGCCCGACGTCCTGATCACCGATCCGCCCCGGGCCGGCATGCATCCGGATGTGATACAGCTTTTGCTGGAGCTGGCTCCTCCCCGCCTGGTGTATGTCAGCTGCAACCCAGCCACCCAGGCACGCGATATTCGCCTCCTGGCCGAACACTACCGCGTCACCCACATGCAGCCGGTGGATATGTTTCCGCATACCCATCACGTAGAGAATGTGGCCGCTCTAGAACGAATATGAACTATGGAACGAAACGAAGCGCGTTACTTTCAACTGGAGGCCGACCTGAAACCCTATGAAAAGCTACTGGCCCAAGCCGTGGATACCACGCTGAACGAAGGCGTTTCCTCCTACCCGATCTTGGTACTTCACCGGGCCCAGCTGGCTCTGGGTATCGCCTTATTAGACGTGGGTTCCAACCAGGCTCCCTGGTCGGTCAACCTGACCACCCTGGAAGAACTGGTTACCAAAAAGGTGATCGGGGCCGAGAAGGTGCAGTCTTTCCAACAGGTCTTTAAGGACCCAAAGACCTATTTTTGCCTCTTTGTTCTGGACGGAAAGGCGGCCGAGTTCGTTTTCTTGCCGCGCGCCGCTTCGGAAGAAACGGATTAGCCGCACACCCAATGCGAAATACATGAAAGGAATCATTTTGGCCGGCGGGCTGGGCACGCGACTGTATCCGCTTACCCTGGCCGTGAGCAAACAGCTCATGCCGGTGTACGACAAACCCATGATCTACTACCCGCTCTCCACCCTCATGAGTGCGGGCATACGCGAAGTGCTCATCATATCCACCCCGCAGGATCTGCCGAAGTTTGAGCACCTGCTGGGCGACGGGGAAGACCTGGGGTGTTCGTTTTCGTACGTGCCCCAGTACGAACCCAATGGTCTGGCCCAGGCCTTTGTACTGGGCGAATCCTTCATAGGAACCGATTCGGCAGCCCTCATCCTGGGCGACAACGTGTTTTACGGGGCCGGACTGAAAGAGCTCTTGCAGGAAAGCGTAGATCCCGACGGCGGCGTAGTTTTTGCCTACCAGGTAGCCGATCCGGAGCGCTACGGCGTGGTCGAGTTTGACCGGGACTTCCATGCCCTGTCGATCGAAGAAAAGCCCGCCAAGCCCAAGTCGCGCTATGCGGTGCCGGGCCTGTACTTTTACGACAACGAAGTCGTGGACATCGCCAAAAACCTGGAGCCCAGTGCGCGCGGAGAGTACGAGATCACAGATGTCAACAAGCACTATCTGGCAGCCGGGCGGCTCAAGGTCGGCGTGCTCGGGCGTGGGGTAGCCTGGCTGGACACCGGCACCCACGACTCCCTCATGCAGGCGGGCCAGTTCATTCAAGTGATCGAAAAGCGACAGGGGCTGAAGATCGGATGCATAGAGGAGGTTGCATATGAAATGGGCTTCATAGATGCAGCCCAACTGGAGAAACTGGGGCATCGCTACATCAAGAGCGGCTACGGCAAGTATTTGCTCAATTTGCTGCGCGAAGAAGGCCATCCTCAGCACGCCGGCGGCCACGGATAACGGTCCTTCCCCCGGGCTCGGCCAGGGCCGCATTGGCGCCGTCGCAGTTTCGTATCTTTATCCTGTAGCAATATCCGCTTATGAGCCCATTTTTTCGATGGTTGATCCGGTTGTCGCTGTTTGCCCTGGTCATAGTGCTGGGCATTGTGGCCATTCGGACCGTTTCCTTTGCATCCCGCCAGATCGAAGTGGAACCGGCCAGCCTCCCGCCCGTTCCCGATGCCGCCGTAGACCGGCTGGCCCGGGCCGTCCAGTTCCCCACCATCTCTACGGCCGAAGGCGTGGATACCGCAGCCTTCCTCGCGCTGGATTCCTTCCTGGTGCAGGCCTTTCCCCTCGCGGACTCGCTTCTGGACCACCGCCGCGTCAATCGCTTCAGTCACCTCTACCGGTGGTCGGGACGCAAAGCCGGCCTGGAACCGATTCTGCTGATGGGCCATTTGGATGTAGTGCCGGTAGAAGAGGCGACGCGCGCGCGCTGGACACAGCCTCCCTTCAGCGGCCAGGTGGTGGACGGCCAGATCTGGGGGTGCGGCACCCTGGACGACAAAGGGGCTTGCCTCGGAATTCTGGAAGCCGTAGAAATGTTGCTTCGGGAGGGATTCAACCCGGAGCGAACCGTTTACCTGGCCTTTGGCCACGACGAAGAAGTGAGTGGGCTGCGCGGCGCTAAAGCCATAGCCGAAAAGCTGGCTGAAGACGGCATTCAGCTGGCTTATGTCCTGGACGAGGGGCAGGTGGTTCTCGAAGATGCCCTGCCCGGCCTGGCGGCCCCGCTGGCTATGATCGGCAACTCGGAAAAGGGATATGTGACCCTTGAGCTCGAGGCCGTTCTGGAAGAGGGGGGCCATTCCTCCATGCCGCCCCGGGAGACCGCAGTGGGCGTACTGGCCAAGGGCATTGAGCGGCTTCAGGACCATCCCTTACCCGCCAACTTCAAAGGACCGGTGGGGGATATGTTTCGCTTTGTGGGCCCCGAAATGGCATTCCCGTTCAATGCGGTCTTTGCCAATCAGTGGTTGACCCAGGGCCTGCTCGAAATGCAGTTTCGCAACGATCCTGCAGCCAATGCCATGATCCGCACCACGACGGCTCCCACCATGATTCAGGGCGGAGTAAAGGACAACGTTTTACCCACGACAGCTACGGCCCGGGTCAATTTTCGCATCCTGCCCGGTGAGACGACCGAGAGCGTACAGAAAGAGGTTCGGCGAATCTTGCGCGATGAACGCATACACCTTCGCATTCCTCACCCCGAACAGGCCCAGAACCCGGCCCCTCCTTCTTCCACAGATGCTTTCGGCTTCCACATTCTCCACAAGACGATTCGAGAAGTCTTTCCCGCGGCCGTGGTGGCGCCGGCCCTGATGATCGGGATGACGGACAGCCGCCACTATCAGAGCGTATGCCGGGATATTTACCGGTTTTTCCCCGTGCAGATCGACCGACAGGACCTCAAAAGCATTCACGGCATCGACGAGCACATCAGCGCAGCCAACTACAAACGAGCCATCCAGTTCTACCGCCAACTGATCGTGAACAGCTCGCGCTAGGTATTCGCCTATATTCAGTTTCTGGGCGCCACCTCTGTGCGCTGCATCCAGCCGCGGATGCTCTCCTTTCGGATGGCCGTGGCCATCAGGCCAGGGAATTGATTGGGTGAGCAGGCAAAAGCGGGAATATCCAGAGCGGCAAAATGCTGGGCCAACGGCTGGTTGAAGGCCGGAGCTCCCTTGTCCGAAAGCGCCAGTAAGGTGACGAAGGTGGGGCCGAGCTGCTTTATTTCCCGGGCCTTGTGGAGCAGGCTTTCCTCCCGCCCTCCCTCATAGAGGTCGCTAATGAGTACGAGTACGGTTTCCGAGGGTTGGCGGATCAGTTTCTGGGCGTATGTCAGCGCCTTGTAGATATCCGTGCCGCCCCCCAGCTGAGCTCCAAAGAGCAGCTCTACCGGATCGTTCAGCCGGTCGCTCAGATCAGCTATGCTGGTATCGAAAAAGATGAGGTGGATGCGAAGGCTGGAGACCGAAGCCAATACCGATCCTAAAATGCCGGCGTAAACCAAGCTGGCGGCCATGGAGCCACTCTGGTCTACCAGCAGAATCACGGTGCGAAGGGCCTGCCCTTTACGGGCATAGCCGATCAGGCGCTCCGGAATAAGACTTTGGTATTCGGGTTGATAATGCTTCAGGTTGGCTCGGATGGTGCGGTGCCAGTCGATCTCCCTGAACTTGGGGCGGAGGTTGCGCACTCCTCGTCGCAAGGCGCCCCGCACTGCCTCGCGCAAGGGGTTTCGGAGCTTTTCTTCCAGTTGTTTGACCAGCCGGCCCACCACCTGCCGGGCAGTGTCGCGCGTGCGCTGGGGCATTACCTTTTGGAGGCTGAGCAGGGTAGCTACCAGTTCGACATCGGGCTCGAGTTGGTCGAGCAATTCGGGTTCCAGCAACATGCGTTCCAGGTCGAGGCGTTCCAGGGCATCTTTCTGCAGCAGTTGCACGATTTCGGTGGAGAAGTACGTGCGGATGTCGCCCAGCCACCGGTTGATCTGGGGGTAGGAGGACCCCAGCCCACCTTTGCGGTCGCTGTCGTACAAGGCTTCCAGGGCCGCGTCCATGCCTTGTTCGACGCCCTGCAGTTCGACCTCGCCGCCGGGATCTGCCGCCTGCCCCAGCACGAGCCGCCAACGCCGCAACCTATCTTCCATGCCTATTTCTTACTTTGTCCGATCAGCCACAGCAAAAGAACCGCCCCGACAAAAGCCGTGACGAGCGAGCCGATGAAGCCCCCAGTAGTTTGGATCCTTAACAGGTCGAACAGGTAGCCTCCGATCACGCCCCCCACGATGCCGATCACGATATTGCCGAGGACCCCGTAGCCGGAGCCTCTGATGACCTTGCCGCCCAGCCAACCGGCCAAGCCCCCCACCAGCAAACGAAAAAACAGACTTTCCATGTCAATCGGTTCAATTTTGTGCACCGTCAAAATATCCAAAATTTGGCAATCCCGGCTCTGGATAATGAAACACAGGGGTTTGGGAATTGGCAGTTTAGGCGTAGGTTAGCCCCTGATTTAACGCGGGCCTTTGGACGAAGAAACGCTGGATACCACCTTTACAGAGGAGCAGCAGGAAGCGCTGCGATCCATACGGATGAGCCGGATTATCCTGCCGGTCCTGCTGGGGCTGGCCGGCGTGGGGTATTTGTTCTGGCGCCAGTTCGACCCCCAGGAATTCCAGAAGATCAACTGGACGAGCCATACGTTGTTCTGGATCCTGGCCTGTGTGCTGCTGATCGCGATTCGCCACGTTTCCTACGCTACCCGGCTTCGCATCCTCTCCGAGGGGGAATTCAGTTGGAAGAAGTGCATCGAGCTCATTTTTATCTGGGAGTTCAGTTCGGCGGTGTCGCCCACCAGTGTCGGGGGTTCGGCCGTGGCTTTTTTTGTGCTGGCCCAGGAAAAGCTGAGTACGGCGAAGACCGCCACCATCGTTCTTTACACGGTCGTGCTCGACAGCCTGTTCTTCATTACCTCCCTGCCGGTGCTCTTTCTGTTGTTCGGGCCCAACATGATCCGCCCCAACCTTCGCCAGTTTTCCGACCTGGGCGTCTGGGGCAGCTACTTCCTCTTTGCCTACATCCTGATGACCACGTACTGCCTGATTTTCTACTACGGCCTTTTCCTGAGCCCGCAGCAGATGAAGCGCGTCCTGGTGGGGTTCACCAGCATCCCCTTTCTGAAAAAGTGGCGGCGAAAAGCCGTTGAGCTGGGCAATGATATGATCCTGGCCTCCAGTGAGCTCAAGCGGCAGCGATGGTCGTTTCACCTGGGTGCTTTTTTGTCTACCGCTTCGGCCTGGAGCTGTCGCTTTCTTTTGCTCAATTGCCTGATCATCGCCTTTGTGGAAGGTATTCCGCTGGCCTTTTGGGAGCAATTCAAGCTGTTTGCCCGCCTGGAAACGATGTTTGTGATCATCGCCTTCAGCCCCACCCCCGGCGGAGCGGGCTTCGTAGAAGTCCTTTTTAACGGCTTTCTCACCGACTACGTCAGCAACTCCACGGTGTCTACCACCATTTCCACCATTTGGCGCCTGCTGAGCTACTATTCCTACCTCCTGGCCGGTGTCATCATCATTCCCAACTGGCTTCGCAACGTGCTCAACGAACGCCGCCGTCGTCGCCTTGAACAGGAAAAGGCAGAATCGGAAGCTTCCGACCCTGCCTGATCCCTTACTTTTCATCTGTCTGCCTGGCGAAGCGACCTACCGCTTCAGTACCACCTGAGCTTCCTGAACGGACTTGCCGATGGCAATCCGGTAGATGTAGGTGCCGGCCGGCAAGTCGCCGGCTTGCATCTCCAGCGTGTACACTCCGGCCGGCAGGGTTTCCTCCACCAGCTGGCGCACCCGCTGGCCCTGGGAATTGAACAGCTCAATGCGCACATCCGCTTTTTCGGCGACCGAATAGTGCAGCGTGCTGACTTCCGCAAAGGGGTTGGGATATACGGCCAGGACGGCGCCGGAGGCCGGGGCGATCTTCTGTGTGCTGGTAATCATGGGCGGATCGTTGGGGGCTGGGGTATCCTGCACCTCTTTCGGTGCCGATTCGCCAGCAGCCGGGCGCAGGTAGCTTTGTCCGTCCCGGGCATACCAGGCCTCGCCGAAGGTTTCCGTATCGGAGCCAGCCACTTCACCTATGGGCGAGAAGTAAAAATTGGCCTGCACGCTGTCCGCTTTCACGTCCAGGATGTAGTAGCCGTGATCGGTGAGCTGGGTATACTTCATGTGCGGGTTGGGGTTGCCTACCCCGGGAATGTTCTGATTGATGAGCGATTCCACCAGGGAGGCCAGGGCTTCATCGCCCAGGTTCTCGTCAAAATTGGCCGAAGACACGGAAGGGGTGGCGAACTCCACGGCCACTGATCCGCCGCCGGTATCCGGATCGTAGTTGGGGCTGGGGTCGTAGGTAACCGTTGTGGGACCTGTTACGGTCGACTCGTTGGGCGTAGTGGTCACGTCAAAGGCGAAGGTCGTGTGAAAATCGCCGGTGAGGATCACCACATTGTCGATGTCGTTCTCGGTGATAAAATCCACGATTTCCTGACGTTCGGCCGGGTAGCCGTCCCAGATATCCAGGAAAGTACTTTCCAGGAGGTCGTAAGTGGAGTTACCAGAGGGGTCGAAGGCGGCGGCCCAGCCAAACTCGAAAGGCACAAAGATGACCTGCTGGCCCAGGATCTTCCACTTGGCCGTGCTTGCCGTGAGTTGATCTTTCAGCCACTGTTTTTGGCTGCTGCCCAGGATCGTGCGATCCGGGCTTTGAAGATCCGGGTTGTTGATATCGTTGATCTGCTGTTCGCGGCCCGTGATGCGGGTATCCAGCATGATGAGGTCTACGAGATCGCCGTAGAAGATCTTTCGAAACACATCCTGTCCGCTGTAGTCGCGTATGGGCAGCCATTCGAAATACACCTGCTTGGCCACGGCCAGGCGGTCCTCCCAGGGGCCTTCCGTATCCGGGTTATGAGCTTGCGCGCCGCCCTTCCAGGCATCGTTGGCGCTTTCGTGATCGTCCCATACGGTGATAAAGGGGTGCTGCTGATGCACGCGCGCCATCATGGTATCCAGACGGTACGTGCTGTAGCGGGTGCGATACTGCTCCAGAGTGAGTACTTCTTCCTCCGGCTCGATGACCCGCTCCTCGTCCCAGAGTTCGCTGTCGCCGTACTGTCGGGCCTGTTGTTCGTAGATGTAGTCGCCCAGGTGAATGACGGCGTCCAGATCTGTGCGTTCGGCCAGGCGCTGGAAGGCGTTGAAATAGCCGTGCTCGAAATTGTTGCAGGATACCACGCCGAACTTCAGGTGGGTGGCCTGGTCGCCGGTGGGCGTAGTTTTCGTCTTGCCGGTCAGGGAGTTCTTATCCAGTGCTGTGAAGCCATAATAGTACGTACGTCCCGGCTCCAGTCCGGTCACGTCCACCTTTACCGTGTAATCGCGATCGGCATTGGTAGTGGTATCGCCGCTGGCAACCACATTTTGGAGGTCGACGTCCGTAGCGACCCGCCAGCTTACCGGCACGGGTTCGCTGTTCATATCTCCGGGAGTGACCCGCGTCCAGATGATCACGCGATCCTCCAGCGGATCGCCGGAAGCCACGCCGTGGTAAAACGGGGCCCAGTCGGGGTTCAGGAAGGTGGAGCCGTCCCGGCCGGATACCTTGTCCTCGTGAAAAAGGGTGCTGCCGGACTGGCCGGACATCACGAGGCCAAAGAGCATAGCCCCCAGAAAAACTAGCGCATTTTTCATAAATTCTGGTTTTTAAGGTGAAACCCCAAATCAACCCTATGGATGTTAAGGAGCCGTGATTTTTGTTTTACCTTACTATTAAATGTGGTCGGCTATTCACTGAACCCGTTTGGAAGGTTTCTGAGCAGCCGTTGTAGCCGACCGTACTTTTCGTTATTTTTCCGCAAAACGCACCACCTATGAATCTCGATGCCGCTGTGGAACAATATATGATCAAAGACGTCATTTGCCTGGATCCGGAAGACAATTTGGAGCGGGCGAAGGAACTCTTTGACAGCAAGCACATTCATCACCTCCCGGTGGTAGAGGGCAAAGCTATTGTGGGCTTGGTAAGCAAATCGGATATGTTGCATTTTCTCCGCGGCTACACCCAGAGCAAAGAAGACCGCTTCATCAATGAAGCCCGGCTTCGAGCTTTCCGGGTAGATGAGATCATGACGCGCGACCTCATCTTCGTCAAACCTAAAGACAGTTTGCGGAAGGTTGTGAATTTGCTCCTCCAAAACCGCTTCCATGCCGTGCCCGTAGTTGAAAACGATGAACTCAGAGGCATCATCACCACCTTTGACCTGATTCGCCAGTTAGCCACCGACTGATGCCCGACGGGCCTGCTTCCCTCTTGGCTAGGGCTCCAGCAAGGCCTTGATGCGTTGGTAGTCCTTTTCGTTTCGCTCCTGACCGCGGCAGCCGAGCTCTTCGGCCTGGGCTTCGATCTTTTCTACCCGGTTGCCGGGATTGGGGTGCGTACTCAGAAAAGACGGCGTGGAGGCCTGCCCTTCGATTTTCCGGAAAAAGCCGGCAGCCCCCGCCGCCCGGTAAGGCGTTTCACACAAAAAGATCACGGAGTACTTATCGGCTTCGGTCTCATGCCCCCGGCTGAAGGAGAGGGACAGCAAGCCGGTTGCCAACTCGCTTACTGCATTGGGATCCATACCCACTGCGCCCGCCCCGACGGAAGCTACAAAGGAGGTGCTGTACACTTTGGAAAGCTGGCGGGTGGAGTGGCGCAAGGCCGCATGAGCGATTTCGTGCCCCAGCACGCCGGCCAATTGGTCTTCCGAATCCAGAAAGCGGATGAGGCCGGAAAAGACATAGATGTAACCGCCGGGCGTGACAAAGGCGTTCAGGGTTTCCAGGTCGTCTATAATCTTGACCTCCCAGGTAAACGCATTGCGATTGGGCACCTTGCCCGAGTTGAGGATGTTGTCGCGCACCTGCCGCACATAGCGGTACAATTCCTCGTTGCCCCGTTCCGGCATTATGGGGTATTGCTGTTCGACTTGGGCTTTCACCTGAGCCCCCAGTTTTTTGTCCTGTTCCAGCGAAAAGAAGTTGAACCCGCCCCGAGTGGGCGAGCAGGCCGGCAGGGCAACTACCAACAAAAAGATGAATAGCCGGGGAAGACGGGCGGACATATTTCTCCTGTTTGGGGTAAAAACGATCATTGGGCAGCCAGCGGTATGCCGCGAAGCTCGGGTTGGTCGCGCAAAAAATGCAGGGTGCTTTGGATGTCGGTATGAAGAATGCGATCCTGATCCAGGAAGCTGACCCGTTCGCGAAACCGGCCCAGCAAGGCCTCCAGGGCAGGGGAGGTCTGAGCCGGGCGGCGAAATGCCATAGCCTGGGCTGCCGTCATCCACTCGATGGCGAGAATGCGCTCTACATTTTGAACGACCCGCCGGGTGCGGGTAGCGCCGTTGGCAGCCATGCTCACATGGTCTTCCTGCCCGTTGCTGGTCACAATGGAATCTACGGAAGCCGGGTGGCAGAGCTGTTTGTTTTGGCTCACCATGGCCGCGGCCGTGTACTGAGGGATCATCAGGCCGGAATGCAGGCCGGCCTGGGGGGTGAGGAAAGCGGGCAGGTCGCGAGTGCCGGAGAGCAGCTGATAGGTGCGCCGCTCGGAGATGCTGCCCAGTTCGGCCAGGGCTATGCTGAGGTAATCCAGAGGAAGGGCAAGGGCCTGGGCATGAAAATTCCCGCCGGAGAGAATGAGATCCTCCTCCGGAAAAATGTTGGGGTTGTCCGTGACGGCATTGATCTCCTCGACCGCAACGGCTTCTACATGGCGAAGCGCATCGCCGGTAGCCCCGTGCACCTGCGGAATACAGCGAAAGGCATAGGGGTCCTGTACATAAGGCTTGCTGCGATGCAGCAGTTCGGAGCCCTCCAGCCACTTCCGGATCCTTGCAGCTGAAATGCCCTGGCCCCAGTGCGGGCGAATGCGCTGGAGCTGCGGCTGAAAAGGAGCCGCACTGCAATCGAAGGCATCGAGCGAAAGAGCTGCCGAAACGTGGGCCAGTTGCCAGAGATAGCGGGCCTTCAGTAGGCTCCACACGGTATAGGCAGAGGAGAACTGAGTGCCGTTGAGGAGGGCCAGGCCCTCCTTGGAGCGAAGGGGTAGCGGGGCCATGCCTAGTTTGCGAAGGGCATCCCGGGTCTCCATCCGCTCGCCCTTGAGGAAGACCTCGCCCTGGCCGAGTACAGGCAGGCTGAGATGAGCCAGGGGCGCCAGGTCACCCGAAGCCCCCAGGGAACCCAGTTCATACACCACGGGGAGCAGATCGGCATTGTAAAAGTCGAGCAGACGCCGGACCAAGGCCAAACGAACGCCGGAGTAGCCCTGCACCAGGCTTCGGATCTTCAGCACCAGCATGAGACGAACCAGCGGAAGAGGAACCTGCTCCCCCAGGCCACAGGCATGCGACCGGACCAGGTTGTGCTGAAGGGCTTCCGTCTCGGCTGCCGAAATGCGTATGTTGCACAGGGCGCCGAAACCCGTATTGATGCCGTAGTACAAATGGTCGGATTGACTCAGCTTTTCATCCAGGTATTTCCTGCATTGCCGAACCCGATCGGAAGCCGTTGGCGGGAGGGCCAGTTCGACCGATCCGTCGAGTACGGGTGCCAGGTCTTCCAATTGCAGCGGTCGGTCGGGGTCCAGAAGATGAGGTGCAGTCATGGGCCAAGTTTCTTTCGCCTGCCAAAATAAGGGTTCAAACGCCAACCGACCGAAGCAATCGCCAGCCCGTTAAACTTGCGTTAAATCGCAAGGGCATCAAACGCAGAGCAAGAGCCCGGGCTCTCTTTAGGCAAGGGAATCCTTACTTTTGACCGTATCCGGAGACAGTCCGGGCTGATACGGCTAAATGCTCACCAAACTGAACGCAACGATGAAAGCACTTTTGAAAAAGACCTTTTTGCTCCTGGTACTCACCGCCGGCCTGACCTTCACGGCCGACGCCCAGCGCATCGCCTTTGTAGATATCCAGAAGGTCCTGGGGGAAATCCCGGCTTACCAGAAAGCCCAGGAAGAGATCGATCGCATTGCCCAGGCCTGGCGCCAGGAGATCAATCAGGAATACGACAAGATCAAAGGCCTGTACAACGAATACCAGGTGGAGCAGGTGTTGATGAGCGACGAGGCGCGCCGGCAGAAGGAAGAAGAGATCATGAATCGCGAACAGCAGGTTCGGGACCTGCAGAAAAAGCGCTTCGGTCCGGAAGGCGATCTCTTCAAGCGCCGGCGCGAGTTGGTGCAACCCATTCAGGACCGCGTTTATTCGGCGATCGAAGAATATGCCGAGGAACGGGGCTTCGATTTTATCTTCGACAAGTCGGGCAGTGCCGGCATGATCTACTCCAATTCCGAGTATGACAAAACGGAAGATATCATTCGAAAAGTGAAATAAGCGGTTGAAAAGACGTAATTTCGCCGCCGCATTTGGACAAGAACAACTTAACCCATCTTTTATTCGATCAAATACGCATCATTATGAAAAAGAGGGTTCTCTGGGGCGCCCTGTTCTCGGCGCTTCTCATTCTAGGAGCATCTTTCAGCGCACAGGCGCAAAAATTCGCCTACGTGAACTCGGACGCCGTGCTGGCAGCCATGCCGCAGGTCAAGCAGGCGGAAGCCAATCTTGATGCCCTGCAAAAGCAGTTGCAGAAGAAAGGCCAAGGCATGGTTGAGAAGCTGCAGCAAGACTACATGGTCATTCAGCAGAAGATCGAGCAGGGAGAGCTCTCTCCCAAACAGCAGGAAGAGGAAGCGAAAAAACTGGAAGAGCGGCAGAAGGAAATCGCCGATTTCGAGCAGGATATGGTTTCCCAGGTTCAGAAAAAGCGGCAGGAATTGCTGGAACCCATCCTGGAAGAAGTCAATACAGCTATTCAGGATGTAGCCAAGGAAGGGGGCTTTCAGTTCGTTTTTGACTCCACCATTCTGCTCTATGCCGAGGATTCACAGAACCTTACCGGAGAAGTGAAAACCAAACTCGGCCTGACGAATTGAACCCGGCAGCCTCCCATCCCATTGGGATCTTCGACTCTGGCATAGGCGGCCTGACGGTCGCCCATGCCATTGCCAGGGCCCTCCCTCAAGAGCGACTCATTTATTTTGGCGACACCGCCCACTTGCCCTACGGCGACAAATCGGCGGATGCTATCCGTTTCTACTGCCTGAAGATCGCAAAATTCTTGCTGGATCGCGGCTGCAAGATGATCGTCGTGGCTTGCAACTCGGCTTCTTCGGCCGGCTACGAGGTACTCCTGGAGTTTTTCAAGGAGCAGGCCCTGTTCGTCAATGTCGTAGATCCGCTGGTGGAGGCAACGGCCCGACAGGATATGGGCCAGGTAGGCGTTATCGGCACAAAAGCTACCATCCACTCGGGGGTGTATCAGGCCCGGCTGGCGCACGCACGGCCGGAAATGAAAGTTGGTGCCCTGGCCACCCCCCTACTAGTGCCCATGATCGAGGAGGGGTTTGTGCACAACCGCATCAGCAAGGTGGTGCTGGACACCTATTTGTCCGACCCGGTGTTGCGCGATATTGAAGCCCTGCTGCTGGCCTGTACCCATTACCCCCTCATCAAAGAAGACATTCGCAAGTGGTACGACCGACCGATCCGCATCCTGGACAGCACGGATGTAGTGGTGGATGTGGTCCGCGAAAAGCTGGAACAGCGCGGATTGCTCAATGAGGCTCGCTGCGAGCCCTACCGGTTTTACGTATCCGACTACACGCCCTCCTTTGAAGCGGCTACTAAGCTCTTCTATGCCGAACGGGTCCACCTGGAAGAGGTTCCCATCTGGTGAACCTCACCCCAGCGCAAAGCGCAGGTATTTGATGGTGAGCCCGTTGGCGAGATGCTGATCTTCGTAATAGGTCTTGATATCGAGCTCGGGCCACGGTAAAGGCCGGTCATAGATATTCTCATCCGCATATAGCAATTCAGCCGCCGGGTCGTTGGAGAGCACCTCCTTGGAGTAGGTGTAGAGCAAATCATTGTCGGTCTTCAGGTGAACCAGGCCGCCCGGCAGGAGAAAGCGGCGATAGGTGTCCAGAAACCGGGGAGATGTGAGCCGCCGGTTGGCTTTGCTTTTCTTGAGAAACGGATCGGGGAAAGTGATCCAGATCTCGTCAACTTCGCCAGGCGAGAAAAACCGGGCGATACGCTCGATGCGAATGCGAAGGAAGGCCACGTTGGGCAGCGCCTCCTGCAGAGCCGTGCGGGCCCCCTTCCAAAGACGAGCCCCCTTGATGTCCACCCCGATAAAATTCCGGTCCGGGTAGCGTCGGGCCAGTTCGAGGCTGTACTCGCCCCGTCCGCAGGCCAGCTCCAGGGTCAGCGGGCGGTCGTTTTGAAAGACGCGCGACCCCCACTTTCCAGCCAAGTGCAGGGGTTGGCCGCCCCCGCCCAGCAAGGTGTCGCTTTCCAGATCGACGTGCTCGTACACATTGGGAAATTGGAGTAGGTCGGCAAACTTTTGCAGCTTATTGCGCTTACTCATACTTAGCGGAAGTTGGCCCGCAAAAATAAAAGGAATGCCCGAACCCGCTTAGCGGAGTACCCGGTCGAGTTCGCGACGGTAGGCCTCGAACTCATGCACGTCGTCGTGGGTGCCCCCCTCAAGGGTGAAAAAGCGATCGCCGGGCTTGAGGGATTCCTGAAGGCGGCGGGCCGAGGCATAGGGCACAACGGCATCGTTGGTGCCGTGAAAGATCAGCACCGGCTCATCTACCTGCTTCAGAAACTCTTCATTCGGAAACTGGGCGGCGACCGGAAAGGGAAGGGCCAGACCGGCCATCCGGCTTTCGATAGCTCCCTCGATGGAGTTGTACGGAGTTTCCAGCATGAGCAGACGGGCCGGAACCCGGCTGGCTACAAAACTCGCAACGCCCGACCCCAGTGAACGGCCGTACAATACGATGTCTTCGGGGGCATACCCCTGCTCCAGCGCCCATTGATAGGCGAGAAGGCCGTCCTGATAAAGGCCGGCTTCGGAAGGTTGTCCTTCGCTTTTCCCGTAGCCCCGGTAATCTATGGCCAAAGCGGCATAGCCTCGTTCCACAAACGGAGCCAGTTCGTGCCCCCAACGGCCCAGGTGGTCGCGATTACCGTGGAAATACAGCAGCACGCCACGCCCCTTTGCCGGGCTTTCCGGCAAAGCCCATACGGCGTTCAGCGCCGGTGCTCCGGGCCGGTGGAGCCAGTGCTCTTCAAAGGGAAAATCGAAAGTATAGGCATGATCCTGAGGAAGCGTTTCGGGTTGGAACACAATCTCCTCCTGGCCCAGATACAATACGATCATGGGCAGCACATACAGGGCTACCATGCCGGCAAGTCCGCGTTTGAAGAGTGTTGGGTTCCACATAAGCAATAGGCAGCAAATATAGCTGCGCTGATGTATTAACGTTCATGGGAGGATAAGTGTTCCTTTACAGAAGGATCTACGAATACTCGACAAGCCGTTTTCACGTCTCCTTAACGAACTCTTTATCCCCGGAAACGCTTATTTTTTCACAAACGGTTTTCCAATTAAAGAAAGTAAATGCGTTATTTTTTTCAAGTGGTCTCCTCGGTTCTCGCCCTTAGAGCTTTCGCTGTCGCGCTTGTCTTCTGGGGGTCGGGCCTCATCCGGATGCAAGCACAGGAAGTCACCATCTCCGAGCCGGTCAATTTGCGCAACGACATTGCCTACGACATTCTAGGGCCGTACAACGGCCGCATGTTGGTCTTTCGCGACCGGGGCAATTCCTTTCAGGTACACGGTTACAACGAGAAGCTGAGCCAGACCTGGGAAAAGGAACTATTCCTGGGGGATCGGTCGCCCCAGGTCCTTGCGGTGGTGAATCGCGACAGCAATTTCGTCATCGCTCATGCCTTCCGGGATCGCTCGGAGACCGTGCTGTTCGCCACCAAGTTCAACCCGGCCGCCAATATGGTGGACACCCTTCGGGTCGAGCGCTTCGGTTATACTTTTTCCGGGCCGGATTTTTTCTGGTCTCTGAGTGAGGATAAAAACTTCCTGTTGCTCTACCTATCTCCCCGGCAAAACGAACTGGAAGCGTTCATGCTGCGCCTCGATACGCTTCAGGTGCATTGGGCTCGCCGCTTTGCTTCGGCCGACTTCAACTTCGACCGGGAGTTCCTCCAGGCCGTACCCGACAACGAAGGCAATATGCACATGGTTACGGAGCGGAATAACTTTCGCAGCAACAAAGGGCACTATCTGGACTTCATTCAGGTGAGCTCATCCGAAGGCCCCATTATCAAGAGCCGCATCGAACTGGGCGAATACATCACCTACGACGTTCGCTTTACCTTCGACAACCTCAACAAACAGCTCATCGGGGCCGGCCTTTGGTCGGACAGGCAATACGAACGCGCCAACGGATATTATTACGTGCGGGTTAAGCCCCAGTCGGGAGAAAAGCCCGTTGCCTATTTCCAGGAGTTTACGGAGGATTTTATTCATACCTACCATGGAAAGAAAGTGCGGAAGAAAAAGGGAATCGTGGAAGCTTCGATCCAGGACGTGGTGCTCCGTCGCGACGGCGGTCTGCTGTTGATCGGGGAGCGCAATCGCGTCTTCGAGCGTTGGACCGGCACCACGAGTCCGTACATGTACGATGGGTTCTCCCAGGTAAATCTGGACCACTTCTTCGAGGATATTTTCGTCATTTCGGTTCATCCGAATGGAAAGACCCACTGGGAGACCATGCTGCCCAAGAAGCAATACTCCCAAAACGACGATGGGGTCTACTCTTCCTTCTTTCTGATGAAAACCCCGAGCAGCCTGCGCCTGATCTTCAACGACGAGATCCGGTCAGAGACCACGGTGAGTGAATACGTACTCACGGGTACCGGACGAAGCGATCGCAACGGCCTGATGAGTACCGAACGCCTGGACTTGAAGCTCCGCTTTCGCGATGCCATTCAGATCAGCAGCGAGGAACTGATCGTGCCCAGCGAGCGGCGCAACGACCTGAAGATGGTACGCATTTCCTTTTAAAAGCGGATTGGTATCTTCGCCTCAAACAACCCAAACGGTATGGACCAACTTCGCTCGCTCGTCGAAGCGGCATGGGAAGATCGAAAACTACTGCAGGAACAGCCCGTTCGGGAGGCCGTACAGGAAGTCTTAGCGCACCTGGACAAAGGCCGGCTGCGCGTGGCATCGCCGGCACCGGACGGCAGCTGGGTGGTGCACGAGTGGGTCAAAAAGGCCGTCGTGTTGTACTTCCCCCTTCAGCATATGGAAACCCTGGAAGTCGGTCCTTTCGAGTTCCACGACAAAATTCCCCTGAAGCACGATTACCAAAGCCAGGGAGTTCGGGTGGTGCCTCACGCGCTGGCCCGGTACGGGGCCTTTCTGGAGGAGGGCGTCATTCTGATGCCCAGCTACGTCAATATCGGTGCCTGGGTGGGGCAGGGCAGCATGGTAGACACCTGGGCAACCGTGGGGTCCTGCGCACAGATCGGTCGCCGGGTCCACCTCAGCGGGGGCGTGGGCATCGGAGGCGTACTGGAACCGCCGCAGGCGGCACCGACCATTATTGAAGACGACTGCTTTGTCGGTTCGCGCAGCATCATCGTGGAAGGCGTGCGGGTGGAGCGCGAAGCTGTGATCGGAGCCAATGTGGTACTCACCCAAAGCACGCGAATCATCGACGTGACGGGCGACGAGCCGGTGACGATGCGGGGCCGGGTGCCCGCCCGCTCGGTCGTCATACCGGGGTCTTATACCAAGACCTTTCCCGCCGGTGCTTTTCAGGTCGCTTGTGCATTGATTATCGGGCAGCGCAAGCCCTCCACAGACAAGAAAGTGTCGCTGAACAGCGCGCTGCGCGAATTCAACGTATCCGTTTAGCCATGCTCCGCTTTTGGGATCGATTTTTCCGGTCGTCCTCCACCCAAGTTGAAGATACCATGAAGTACCTCATCGCCGGCCTGGGCAATCCGGGCGAGGAATATGCACGCACCCGCCACAATGCCGGCTTTCTGGTTGCAGACGAACTGGCCCGCCGATTCGATGTCTCCTTTTCCCTTTCGCAAAAGGGAGAGGTGGCCCGCCTGAAGCACAAAGGCCGCACCCTCATCCTTCTCAAGCCAAACACCTACATGAACCGCACGGGCAGCGCGCTGCGCCTCTGGATGCAGAAAGAGAACATCCCGGTCGGGAGACTGCTGGTGATCGTGGATGATCTCAATCTCCCGCTGGGCAAGCAACGGTTGCGCGGCAAAGGCAGCGACGGGGGGCACAACGGCCTCAAAGATATCAACCAGGTGCTCGGCCGGAGCGATTACGCCCGTTTGCGGATCGGCATCGGCAACGATTTCGGCAAAGGGCAGCAGGTGGATTACGTACTGGGCGAATGGACACCCGAAGAGCGGGAAAAACTGCCCGAGGTTTTAGAACGGGCTGCCGATACGGCCCTCAGTTTTGCCGCGATCGGCCTGCAGCACACCATGAACCGGTTCAACGACTAACCGACGAGGGCGTCGATCTGGTCGCACAGGCGGCCGAAGATCTCCTCAATGCTGCCGACGCCGTAGACCTTTTCGGCCTTTCCTTTGCTTCGGTAATAATCAAATACAGGTGCGGTTTCGCTCTTGTACACTTCGATCCGGTTGCGAATGACAGACTCGTTGGTGTCGTCTTTGCGGCCGCTGGTCTTGCCCCGTTCCAGCAGGCGTTTTACGAGTTCTTCGTCGGGCACGTCCAGCATGAGCAGGGCTGAGATCTCGCTTCCTTTTTCGTTCATGAGCTGATCCAGCGCCTCGGCCTGCGGAATGGTGCGGGGGAATCCGTCGAAAATGAAACCGGCTGCTTCGGGATTGGCTTCTACCTTGTTGCGGAGCATGCCCACGGTGACCTCATCGGGTACCAGCTCGCCTTTCTCGATGTAGCTTTTCGCCTTTTTGCCCAGGGGCGTCTCGTTGCCCATCTCATAGCGAAACAGGTCGCCGGTGGAGATGTGAAGGAGGTCGTATTTCTCAACCAGTTTGGCAGCCTGGGTGCCTTTCCCTGAACCCGGAGGACCAAATAAGATCAGGTTAATCATAGTAGTTTGGGTAATGGCTTTGCTTCAGGATGTCTTTCTTGAAGCCTGGAAAATAAGAAAAATCCAACAACGCATTTCCGTCTACCGGCCAATGACATTGCGCGCTCCGGCGATCTTGGGCTTCCAGTAGGTGGACGTGGTGATGTTTTCTACGACCACGCCGCGGGAAACGCTGTGTACAACGGTAATGCCATCCTTGCCGTTGGACACGACCAAGGACACGTGAAAGACGCTGCTGTTGGGGCTTCGGCGGTAGTAAATGATATCGCCGGGCTGCACCTGGCTGAGGGGTACCTCACGCCCTTCCTGGGCCTGAAGACCGGACACCGGAGGAAGGTCGATTCCGGATTCGCCCATGGCATAGTACGTGAGCCCCGAACAGTCGAAGCCCGAGCGGGGATCCCGGCCCGCGTATTTGTATTTCTTGCCCTGCTGCTGCAAAGCCAGGTCCACCACTTCCTTTCGCAGGGGGTTGTCTGTGGAGGGAATGGCCGTGGGGCCTCCCGAAGGTGCTTTGGTGGATTTGCAATACAACAGCCCCAAAAACAGAAGCAGGAGCAGGGCGAGGGTTTTCACAAGTGGCAATGCACGCATGGGAATGGCTTGATCAATATTGAATGGAAAAATGGTCTCGGTCCTGCAGGAAGGCCAGCTTCTGGCGAAACGTGCGCTGGGGCTCCAGCTGCAACTCGGCGGTAAAGACATCCGGCTGATGCGTACAGCGATAGAGCACATTGCCCTGATAATCGCAAAGGGCCGAATCGCCGCTGTGGTATATTCCGTTGCCGTCCTCTCCCACCCGGTTGACCCCCACCACATAACACTGGTTTTCGATGGCCCGGGCAGCCAGCAGGGTGCTCCAGGCCCCGACCCGGCGCTCGGGCCAATTGGCCACGTACAGCAGCAGGTCGTATTGGTGAATGTTCCGGGCCCAGACGGGAAAGCGCAAGTCGTAACAGATCAGGGGAAGAATGGTCCAGTCGCGCCAACTGACCAAGAGGTGGTTTCGCCCCCGGCTGTAGACTTTATCCTCGCCGGCCAGGGTAAACAGGTGGCGTTTGTCGTAAGCGCGAAAGGCTCCGTCGGGCGGCATCCAGATCAGGCGGTTGAAATAGGAGCCTCGTTCTTCGATAATGAGGCTGCCCGTAACGATCGCGTCCAACTGCCGGGCCTGCTCCTGCATCCATTGCATGGTGGGGCCCGACATGGGCTCAGCCAGTTCCCCGGCGCGCATGCTGAATCCGGTACTGAACATTTCGGGCAGGACCACCAGGTCCGTCTTGCCCTTCAAATGTGCAAATTGCTCGGCAAAGGCTTCCCGGTTGGCTTGGGGCTGCTCCCAATGTAGAAAACTTTGCACCAGCGTGACGCGTAAGGGATGCATACGGCGAATCGTTGTAGGACGGAAAAATAAAAAAGAGGTGCGAGAAACCCGCACCTCTTTCCGAAAGGTCAACCAAAGACCGCTCAGGACGCTTCGCCTTCGGTTTCGCCTTCTTCGACTTCGCCACCGACAAGCCCGGCCTCTTCTTCCGCAGCTGCCGAAGCCGAACGCAGCGCACGAGGTATTTCTACCGAAGCCACCGGTACCGATGGCGAGTTCAGCAACTCGATGTTGTCGTTCGTTTCAATATCGCGAACCCGAACCGACTGGCCCAGGGTGAGGCTGGTTACGTCCACCAGCAACTCATCGACCAGGTATTCCGGCTTCGTCTTGATCAGAGCCCGGCGAAGCGACTGCTGCAGCTTACCGCCTTCTTTAACCCCGGCCGGAGTGCCTTTGAAGCGAATCGGCACATTGACCTTTACGGTGTGTCCTTCCACCAGGCGGAGAAAGTCGATATGCAGAATCTCTTCCGATACCGGGTGCATCTGATAGTCCTTGAGGATGCACTTGTAGGTGTTCCCGTCCAGACTGATCTCCGCCAGCTTGAAATCGGGCGTATAAATCAGGTCGCGCACATTCAGGAAATCCACGGAAAAGTGGATGACTTCCTTTCCGCCGTACATAACACAGGGGATCTTTCCTTCCCGGCGTACGGATTTGGCGTGTTTTTTTCCGAGTCCGGCCCGGTTCGAGCCGTTTACTGCAATGACTTCCATGCCTGTTATCTATTGAGGAGCTGCCGCAGTTCCGGGCAGCCGTTTTTTCGTATTAGGGCACGCAAAGGTAACTTTTTTCCCTGATTTCTGAAGATGTTGCGGGAAAAAATGCGGAACCTCACGGTCCCATTATCCGTCTACGAAAAGCGCGGAAATGGAGCGGTGCTCGTGAGTATTGCGAATGGCGCGCGCAAATAGCTTGGCCGTAGAGAGCACCTTGATTTTGCTGCTGGGCCGGGCCAGGGGCTTGGTATCGCACACGATGAGTTCGGCCAGCTTTGATTTTTCGAGGTTTTCGTAGGCATTTCCGCTCAGCACGGGGTGTGTACACAGGGCGCGCACACTCTTTGCCCCTTTGGCCATAATCGCTTCCGCAGCCCGGCAAAGAGTGCCGGCCGTATCTACCAGATCGTCGATCAGAACGACGTCCTGACCGGCTACATCTCCTATGACGGTCATTTCGGCCACTTCGTTGGCGCGCTTGCGATACTTGTCGCAGATCACCAGATTGGCGCCGAAGTGCTTGGCATAGATGCGAGCTCGCTTGGTGCCGCCCACATCGGGCGAGGCAAAAGTGACATTCGTCAGATTTTGATCCTGTAGATAGGGGATGTAAATGGCCTCGCTCTTGAGGTGGTCAACCGGAATGTCGAAAAAGCCCTGGATCTGGTCGGCGTGGAAATCCATGGTCATAATGCGGTTGGCGCCGGCCGCTTCCAGGAGGTTGGCAATGAGCTTGGCCGAAATAGGCACCCGGGGCTTGTCCTTTCGGTCCTGGCGGGCATAGCCAAAGTACGGAATGACCGCTGTAATGTAGCCGGCCGAAGCCCGGCGGGCGGCATCGATCATGAGCAGGAGCTCCATGAGGTTGTCGGCCGGCGGGTAGGTGGACTGGATGAAGAACACATACGCGCCTCGAACGGACTCATTGATCACGGGCTGCATTTCCCCGTCGCTGAACCGGTGAATCTGGAGGTCGCCCAGGGGATGGCCGTAGTAGTCGGCGATCTCCTTGGCCAGGTAATGAGAGGTATTGCCGCAGAACAACTTTACCTCAATGATCGGGTCTTGGAGTTGTACGTCTTCAGTTAGCACGAGTGGTTGATTTAGCCTTGGAGGACGAACGCTCAGGGAAGGGCTCGTCTCTTTTGCCCGCAACGCTTGTACCTGCATTTGCCGTCCCGGGCAACGTTCCCTTAACAAAAGTACGAAGAATGGACAGCCGCTGCTAATGCTGAAAAGCTTTTGTGCGCAGATAATTCGCACCGGCCCCACTTGTGGATGGAGCGCTTATTTTTCCCGCTCGGTGACGAAGGTCACCAGGTCTTCCAGCGCCTGGCGCACTTCGTTGTCCGGAAAGGTGTGCAGGATGGCAAAGGCTTCCTCCCGGTAGCGATACATGGCTTGGCGGGCATAATCCAACCCGCCGCTTTGGCGAACGAACCGGATCACCTCATGGACCTTCTCGGTATCCTCGTGGTGGCGCTTGATGAGGTGTATAATGTGCCGGCGGGTGGATGCCTTGGCTTGCTTGAGCGCGTAGATCAGGGGCAGGGTGAGTTTTTTTTCCTTGATATCGATACCCAGGGGCTTGCCCACATCCTGGGAGCCAAAGTCAAAAAGGTCGTCCCGGATCTGAAAGGCGATCCCGATCTTTTCGCCGAATTGATGCATGCGCTTCAGGTCGTGCGCCGCCTCCGAGGTGGAGGCTGCCCCGGCCTGGCAGGCAGCCGCAATGAGCGAAGCGGTCTTTTGGCGGATGATGTCGTAATAGATGCGTTCCTCTATGTCCAGCCGGCGGGCCTTCTCGATCTGCAGAAGCTCCCCCTCACTCATGGCTTTTACTGCCTCGGACACGATTTCCAGCAGGCGGTGTTGTTGGTTTTTCAACGCCAGCAGCATGCCCTGCGAGAAGAGGTAGTCGCCCACCAAAACGGCGATCTTGTTTTTCCACAGGGCATTGACGGAGAAAAAGCCGCGGCGTTCGAAGGAGTCGTCCACCACATCGTCGTGGACCAGCGTAGCCGTATGCAGGAGCTCCACGAGCGAAGCGGCTACGAAGGTAGCTTCGCTGACGGGTCCGCACAGCTTGGCAGCCAGAAAAACGAACATGGGCCGCACCTGCTTACCCTTTCGCCGCACGATGTAATACGTGATCTTGTCCAGCAAGGGGGCATTGCTCTTCATCGATTGACGAAAATGCACCTCAAATTGCTTGAGCTCTTCGGCAATAGGGGCTTTTATGGAGGAGAGGGTGGTTACCATAGGTTGCATTGGAGGGCTGACCAAAGCTACGAAATATGCCCTTGGGTATATCGGACGCCCCCGGGCTTCGGACATTGCCCGAACCGGGGTTTTCTTCGTGCATAAGACACCCCCGAGAACTCAATTGTTCATGCAGTGGCCGGGACAAGGGAGCGGCCGCCAGGCCCTCATCGCTGGTAGGGGTAAGTGGCAATCGTTTGGTCGCGCACCAGCACTTCGATCAGGTATTTCCCGGGCGGCAGGTCGCCGAATTGCAAGGCTTTCTTATGCTCGCCTTTTTCCAAAGCGGGGAGCTGGATGCGCTTGACTTCCTTGTGAAAAACATCCTGGATGAGAACCTCTACATTGGCAGGGGCCTGAAGCCGAAAAGGCACCCGAACCATCGAGGTGCCGGCAATGGGTTCCAATCTCATCGCCGGGCCGGCGGGCTTCCCGGCCCGGCTTTCCACCTTGCTGGTGTATTGAAGTACCGAGCCGTCGGGCAGAAGGCAGTTTAGCCGGTAGGTGATTTCCACTTCGGGATTGATCTGCCGGACCTGCAGGTCGCGATAGGTGTAGGCATTGTCCGGCCCTCCTTTGGCCTGCATGGAAAAGATGGTCTCGAAGGTGGGCTGGCTGCCCAGCTTTCGCTGGATGTGGTATTGCAGGGGCGCTTGTTCGTTGTTACTGGTCCAGTCAAGGACGATGCCCTGGCCCGTATTGGAAGCGGAAAAGCCCTGGACTTCCAGCGGGGGAGCGGCCGGCACGGCCGCCGCATAGGATTGGTCGCGGCTGGGGATGACCACCACGTCGCCCTGGGCAGGGCTCCAGATATTGAGGCCCATAGGCGGCGTAAACCGGTTTTCCGGCCGGACGCTGGCTACCCGCTCGGCACCGTCTGTCTGTACGATGCGCACCTCGATCTTCTGGAGGTCCACGAAGATCCACTTGAACTGATTGAAACTGCCCAGGCTGCGCGTCCAGGCCTTGGGGTCGTCGGGCTGGCGCAAGGGAGCGCCCCAACCGCCTTCGCCTACGTACACGGTGCCCCGGGCATCGTCTCGCACAAATCCCTGCTCCGCCCGGCTGTTTCTGGATGGGGCGATCGGCCAGGTGGTCTTCACCACATGTGCGTCGCATTCCACGACCAGGTCCATGCGATGCTCAAAGAAAAGGGATGCCCAGTTAAAATAGAGTTCGTCCTTTTCGGGCTTGCGGCTGGTGTGCGGCCGCATGGGATGGTGATAATGGGCCATGCGCCAATGCATGTGCCGGTGGGCTTTGAGATCCTCTTCCAGCCAGGCTTTTTGCGCGCCCCCCGACGCAATCATGGTGTTTAGGGTATAGACCCGCAGCAGGGTGCCACCCAGGCTGAAGGCGTAGTACACTTGCGGATGGGGCAGGTCGAAGAGTTCGGTGACGGATTCATTGGTGTATTCGTGATTGCCCCGGGCGACGATGATGGGCGTGAGGTGCCCTTCATCCGTGATGTGGGTTTGCCAGTCGTCCAGCCATTCGATCCATTCGCCGGCGGTGTCGCCGCCGGTCATATCGCCGCCGAAGAGTACGGCATGGGGCCGCAATTTGCCCACCAACAGGTTGGCGTTACGGCGAGCCTGCCGGTAGTTGCGCGAATCGCCGCCGGCAATGAGGGAAAGGCGTCCTTCGGGGCGTGCCGGAGCGGTGGTAAAGGCGTATCGCCGGCTCACCCCCTCGCTGTCCAGGATGACGAAGTAGTAGGTGGTATTCGGCCGAAGGCCGGTAAGCCGGACAAAGTGGTTGTTCATGCCTTTGGCTTCCACGATGCGGTCGGGGCGCTGTTTGAACTGGTACTTCTGGGTGAGGCGTCCGCCGTCCTGGGTATCGTAGAAGAAAAGCGGGTTGCTGCCCCGCACCTGGTCCCAGCCGATGACCATGGTCGTGGCCGGGTCGTCGCGCCACATACAGCGCAGGCGGGCCGCCAGCCCCCAGGCCGGGCTCTGGGCAAACAGCAAAAAGCTCAATAGCGCAGTAAAAAAGATGGAGACACGGGCGGCCATGAAGTGTTGATCTTAGCTTAATGCGAACGTAAAAATAAAACCCTTGCAATGCCTGGTAGGCGACTATTGAAAGGCCTGGAGGAACAAAATATTGTACCTTTGCCCGGCACTACCAGTCCTTTGGAAGGTTTTTCCCAAAAAAGTCACCCTCAGATGGCAAAAGATACGCTGCTTTTCGGATTGATCGATCGGGAACTGCAACGGCAACGCCGGGGCGCCGAGTTGATCGCTTCAGAAAACTTCACCAGCCCGGCCGTCATGGAAGCGGTGGGCAGCGTGCTCACCAACAAATATGCCGAGGGCTACCCCGGCAAGCGCTACTACGGCGGCTGCGAGATTGTGGATCAGGTAGAACAGCTGGCGATCGACCGGCTCAAAGAACTTTTCGGAGCCGAGTGGGCCAACGTACAGCCCCATTCCGGCTCCCAGGCCAATGCGGCCGTTTTCCTGGCCCTGCTGGAGCCGGGCGATGCCATCCTGGGTTTCGACCTCTCGCACGGCGGCCACCTCACCCACGGTTCGCCGGTCAACTTTTCGGGTATCACCTATTCGCCCCACTTTTACGGCGTGGAGAAGGATACCGGCCTCATCGACATGGACAAGGTGGCGGCCAAGGCCCGGGCGGTGAAGCCCAAGCTCATCATCTGCGGCGCATCGGCCTACAGCCGCGACTGGGACTACGCCCGCTTTCGCGCCATTGCCGATGAGGTTGGGGCTCTGCTTTTGGCCGATATTGCCCATCCGGCCGGGATCATTGCGGCCGGCCTGCTCAACGATCCGCTGGCCCACTGCCACATCGTGACCAGCACCACCCACAAGACCCTGCGCGGCCCGCGCGGCGGCATCATCATGATGGGCAAGAACTTCGAGAACCCCTGGGGGCGCACCACCCGGAAAGGCACGGTGATCAAGATGGGCAAGATCCTGGACAGCGCCGTCTTCCCCGGCACCCAGGGCGGACCCCTGGAGCACGTCATTGCCGGCAAGGCTGTGGCTTTCCGGGAAGCCATGCAGCCCGAATTCAAGGCCTACGCCCGGCAGGTGGTGCTGAACGCCCGGGCTATGGCAGAGGCTTTTGTGCAGAGGGGCTATCAGGTGGTATCCGGCGGCACGGACAACCACCTCATGCTCATCGACCTGCGCAACAAGGGCATCACCGGCAAGGCTGCCGATGCCGCCCTGGGCAAGGCCGACATCACCGTCAACAAGAACATGGTGCCCTTCGATACCGAATCGCCCTTCGTGACCAGCGGCATCCGCATCGGCACGGCAGCCGTCACTACCCGCGGCCTCAAGGAGGCCGACTGCCTGCAGATCGTCGACTGGATCGACCGCGTAGTGTCCCGTCCGGAAAACGAGCAGGCGCTGAACGCGGTGCGCGAAGAGGTGAATGCCACCATGGAACAGTTCCCCCTCTACGCCACGGCCGAGCTGGGGGTGTAAACCGCCCTATGGGAGCGGCTCAATGTCGAAGCCGGCCTCCTCTACCGACTCGACGATCTGTTCTTCGGAGGCGCTTCCTTCCACGGTCAGGATCTTATCCGGATTATCGGTATCCACCGCCCACTGCTCCAGCCCGGGTACTTCGTCCAGGAAACCCGAAACGGCCCGGATGCAGTTTCCGCAGTTGATGTTGGTCTTGAATCGTTTGGGTGAGGGCATGGCGTGACCTTTCGGCAAAGGTACGAGCGGATTCCCATCCCGGCAAGGCAGATAGCAAACCATCCGGGAAGCTACCTGTTTTTTCCATCGTATGAACATCCGACTGCTGCATCGCGACGAGATCGAGAAAGCCCGCTGGAACGGCTGTGTGCACTACGCGCCCAATGGCAATGTGTTTGGGTATATGTGGTTTCTGGATCACGTGGCCAAGGACTGGTGCGGGCTGGTGGAAGACGAGTACCATTCCGTCTTTCCGCTGGTGTATCGCACCGATCGCCTGGGGCGAAGCCGCCTGGTACAGCCCCGCTGGATGCGCGAGATGGGCATCTACTCCGTTCGGGCCCTTTCGCCCGGCCGAATCCGGGCCTTCCTGGAGGCCATTCCGGAGCCCTACAAAAAGGTGGACATCGCCGTGGGCGCCGCCAATCGCCCCCCGGAGGATATGGGATTTCAGGTGGGGAAGCAGGCCAACTACTACCTGGACCTGGGCTACTCCTACGAGGAGCTGGCCGATCGCTTCAGCAGCGAACTGTTCACCCAGCTCAACCGGGCCCAGGAGGAGGAGCTGCTGCCGGTCTCGAGCATCAAACCCGAGCGCATCGCCGGCTTTTTTGCCGGCCAGACGCATACGCACAGCCCGGACCAGCACGCCCTGCTGCGCATCATGTACAACGCCCTGCACCGCGGCTGGGGCTTTGCCAGTGCCGTAAAGGACCGCAATGACCAATTGCTGGCCGCCGACTTTTTCGTGTACAGCCACGGGCGCGTGATGAGCCTGCTGGGCGATGCGGTGGGCGATCGATCCGGCTCGCCGGCCTGGGCTTTTCTCTACCAATTGCTCATCCACTCGCATGCCGGGCGGCCCATCGTGCTGGACTTCAACTCGCCCCATGCCGGTTTTTCCGGGTCCTTCGGCGCCCGGGAATATCCATACCTGCAGCTGCAGCGCAACGATCGCTGGCTGGGGTTGTGGTAAGGGGGTGAATTGGAATAGGATCACAGTTCGATTCAGGAAAAAATTTGGAAAGGATAACCCAGAGGGTGAAGTCCAAACCCATTCGGATCCTCTGCTTCTTGATGCAGGTCTTGACAAACCAGCTATAATTGAATAATTTAACGTGAGGTTGGGCATGGCAGATTTCGTAAGGTGATGGTAGTCAGGGCCCAACCTCCCGGTAGAGGGTAGCAGGTAGAGGGTATAGGGACGTCAGCATGTCTTACTAGCATTCTACAATCTAGCTTCTACAACCTGAGGTTTTGACATTCATCAATTTAGCGACTAGCTTCAACTCCAACCTCACGTTAATTTAAGAGCAAGTTGTTGCTCCCAGACTTCAAAAGTCTCGGAGACTTTTGAAGTCTTACACATGAAACCTTTACTTTTTCTGACGATCGGGCTGCTATCCTTCATCGGGGCCTTAGGCCAGTCCACCTTCAGCAAGCTATATGATCTGGGAGTGGGCCGGGATAATGCCCCCGGGGATTTCGCGCTGTGGAATGACGAGATCGTCGTGCTTTCCGGCCACATCTGCTTTTCAGATACCAATGAATGCGCTACCCTGGCGCATTTCGACAGGGAAGGCGAGCTTCTGGAGGTTAATACCATTGAGGCTTTTTGGCGCGGCAACGAACAGTCCATGCTTATTGAGGGGGATTCCGTCACCCTTTCGGCCCAAGAAAATGATAATGGTCAAACCTCGGTCTATATTCTCAAAGGCAATATGCCGCTCACGGATTATACCGTCACCAAATACCTGGCCGACGACGGCTTTCGATATGTGAATGAGGGTATTTTCAAGTATAGCGGGCGCTGTTATACCTATGGCATTTCGTTCCAGACCCCAGGCATCGCCCCCGCCTACGCCAACATCATCCAGTGGGATTCCACCTGTACACACCCTCAGGACAACTGGCACATCCTGCAGGAAGACAACACCAACTGGTGCCAAGATCTGCAGCCCACCCCGGATGGGCATCTGGCCTTTTTCAATGAGGCGGATGCGTATGAGGGGCCTAGCTCAGACTATCTGGTGAAACTGAATACCCAGGGTCAGGTGGTGAAGAGCTATTCGGTGGATGTTCCTGTAGCTACTCCGAATCTGCTTGTGAGTCGAGATGGGAGCTTTTATTTTTCAACCCGGAGTCATCCAATGGGAATAATTACTGAAGGCAATTATGGCCGGCTCAACAAGCTGGACCCTGCCATGGAGGAGCTGGAGTGGAGTGTAGAATTGCCCTATGATGTATTCACCAATAAGCGGAGCTACGACATCCTGGACATCACAGAGACGGCCAACGGCGACCTGGTGGTGTGTGGTAAGGTGTGGGACGTGGATGCGATCGATTCGGAGGAACACGGCTTTATTGCCCGGGTCACGGCCCAGGGGGAGCTGTTGTGGACCCGCCTGTTCAAGATCCCGAACGGCATCGAGCACGAAACGCTGGAGGAATACTACTACCGCTTTTCCTCTTTGCAAAAGATCAAGGAAACAGAAGATGGCGGGCTGGTAGCCATGGGCTATACCTACCGGGCCGAACCGGGCTTTGTCATCTACTCGGAGCTCTGGCTCTTGGCGGTAGATGAGAACGGCTGCCTGGACCCGGCGGACTGTCCGGAGGTGCGCATTCTGGAACCGCACTTGGATGAAACGAGCTGGGTGAACCCCAATCATGAATGGACACGAACCTTCTGTGATGGCTTTTGTCAATCGATATTCACCCGGCGCTTCCGCTTTGCTGATTCCCTGACCGCACTGGGGGGGCACCTGTGGCGGCAATGGCTGGTTTCTGACGAAGAGTTCGGCGACGAAAACTTTGCCCCCTATGCAGAGGGGCGATACTTCCGCCAGGACGGGCAGAAGATCTACCAGTGGTACAAGGGCGAGTCGGTGCTCATAATGGATTTCGGCCTGGAGGTTGGGGATACGCTGGCTGTGCCAGATCTGTATTCCGGTTGGGGACCAGGCAGGAAGCTTACCGTGATTCAGATAGGCTCTGTGACCCTTCTGGACGGGAGTAAGCGGAAACGGTTGAGGTTGGAGTGTAACAACCCATGGGGGTTTGCTCACATGATCGAAGGTGTAGGTGGAGACGCGGTTTCGCTCTTTGTTATCGATGAGTTCTGTATAGCTGACGGAGGAGAAGGGGGCTCTTTGCGTTGCTTTCAATCCCATGGAGAGCATTTGTACCTGGATGACCTGGCGGACGATTGCTGGGTTACCACCGGACTGCGGGAGATCAGCTACCAGCCCTTGCGGGTATATCCCAATCCGGCCGGCGACCGGCTTTTCCTGGATGCGGCAGCTCCCATGAAGGAGGTTCTGCTGTACGATACCCAGGGCCGCCGGGTCGCTGCTTTTACCCAGGTTCTGGAACTGGACCTCAGTCAGGTGCCCACGGGCCTCTACCAGCTGCTGGCCACCGATGCAGACGGGCAGGTGTATGTGGCCCGGTTTGTGGTGGAGTGAAATACGTCCAAAGTGAATGCGGGGAAAGCCAGGCGCCTCCACAGGGGGGATGGCTTACTTGTGGGTTTAAATGATGAAAAGCCGCTTCTTATGCTCCCAGACTTCAAAAGTCTCGGAGACTTTTGAAGTCTTATCTGCAGCTGCAGCGCAACGATCGCTGGCTAGGGTTGTGGTAAGGCCTTTCTCTCTCAGATGTAGGGATATTTCACTTCCGTAAGAAACAAGCCTTGCGGCGGGGCGCTCTGGGCCTGGGGCAGTCGCTCCTGATGGTCCATAGCCTGGCGCACTTCCTCCAGGCGGGTCTTGCCGCTGCCCACGAGCAGGCACATGCCCACGATGAGGCGCACCATGCCGCGCAGGAAGCGATCGGCGGCGATGTGGTACACCAGGCCACCGGGCATGGGGAGCCACTCGGAGCGGCGCAGGTCGCAGCGCAGGGTGCGCACATCCGTATCGGATTTGCAGAAGGGGAAAAAGTTCTCGTATTCCAGCAGCAGGGCAGCCGCCTCGTTCATGGCATCCAGTTGAAGCCGGACCGGGAAGGGGTAGAAATAGCGGGTCTCCACTCGGAAGGGATCCTTGCTGAAGGTGAGGTGGTATTCGTAGGTCCGGTAGATGGCGTCGTAGCGGGCGTGGGCGTCGTCGGCTACGGGCAGGAGCTCGTACACCGCGATGTCGGGCGGGAGGAACTTGTTGAGCCGCCGCAGGAAGGCCTCGGGAAAGTCGCCTTCAAAGTCGAAGTGAGCGTAGTACTGCCGGGCGTGTACGCCGGTATCGGTGCGGCCACAGCCGGTGATCTCCAACGGGCTGTTCAGGATGGTGGACAAGGCATCCTCCAGGGTCTCCTGCACGCTAACGGCACTGGGCTGCCGCTGCCAGCCGTAGTAGCGCGTGCCGTTGTAAGCCAGGTGAAGGAAATAACGCATGGCAGGGTTTTCGGATTTAATACCGTTTCAAGTATGAAAGGACCTGGAAGTTATTTCATACTTGAAGCCGTTTAAGGTAAGGCGAGTGTAGGGCTTAACCAAGCCGTTCTGCCAGGCAGCAACACCAGCAAAGGGCGTGGCGGCTATCGCCGGGTTCTGCTAAGCATGGCGCATACACTAGCCGTCGATGGTTTACCAAAATATCGCGTGTGTACCCTATGCAGCTTGTAAGCGGCTCAGCTTGGAGCGGCTGAGTTTCTCTTCGGCATAGTCGCGGTCGATGGTGAGGTGGGTGACGTCCTTCTGGGAGGGCAATTCGAACATGGCATCGGTCATGATGGCCTCGCAGATGGAGCGCAGTCCGCGGGCGCCCAGATTGAAATCCAGGGCCTTTTCGGCGATGTACTCCAGGGCGCCGGGGGTGAACTCCACCGTTTTGCCTTCCAGCTGGAAGAGTTTCTGATACTGGCGGATGAGGGAGTTGCGCGGCTCGGTGAGGATGCGCATCAGATCCTCCTTGTCCAGAGGGTTGAGGTGAGCCAGCACCGGCAGCCGGCCAATGAGCTCGGGTATAAGGCCGAAAGCGCGCAGGTCCTGCTGGTTGATGTACTGAAGGAGGTTCTCCTTGTCTACCTGGCGGCTGCTGTCGCTGTCGTGCTTGTAGCCGATGACCTGGGTGTTGATGCGGCGGGCAATGTTCTTCTCAATGCCGTCGAAAGCCCCGCCGCAGATGAAGAGGATGTTCTCGGTATTCACCTTGACCAGCTTCTGCTCGGGATGCTTGCGGCCGCCCTGGGGCGGCACGTTCACCTCGGTGCCTTCCAGCATTTTGAGCATGGCCTGTTGGACCCCTTCG
This sequence comes from uncultured Saprospiraceae bacterium, assembly GCA_964595955.1. Classification (GTDB taxonomy): domain Bacteria; phylum Bacteroidota; class Bacteroidia; order Chitinophagales; family Saprospiraceae; genus JAJDFU01. Next base: position 15,069 of record CAZQSF010000003.1, on the reverse strand, counting down.
CCGGATACATCGCGGGTAATGGAGGGGTTATCGCTCTTGCGGGAGATCTTGTCGATCTCGTCGATGTACACAATGCCGCGCTCGGCGGCCGGCACGTCGTAGTCGCACACCTGCAGCAGGCGGCTGAGGATGCTCTCCACGTCTTCGCCCACATAGCCGGCCTCAGTGAAGACCGTGGCGTCTACGATGGAGAAGGGCACGTTGAGGAACTTGGCAATGGTCTTGGCCAGGAGGGTCTTGCCGGTGCCGGTGGGACCTACAAAGAGGATGTTGGACTTTTCGATCTCCACCTCGTCGGGCGTCTGGCCCAAGCGCTTGTAGTGGTTGTACACGGCCACGGAAAGGAACTTCTTGGCCTCGTTCTGGCCGATGACGTACTTGTCGAGATGGCCCTTGATCTCCCGGGGCGTGATGAATTCGGGCAGCCGGAAGTCGCTGGAGTCACTGCTCACGGTTTTCTTCTTCCCATACAGCTCCTCCTGGACGATATCGTGGGCCTGCTCCACGCAGGATTCACAGATGTGTCCTTCCAGCCCGGCAATGAGGATGAGGGCTTCGGATTTTTCCTTGCCGCAAAAAGTGCAGTGATAGCTCCGTTTGGTCCGGCGCATAATAAAGAGAGTTGGGGCAGGGCACAGGGCCCTGCCGGATTGAATTCAGAAGATACTACTTTTTGCCGTTATCGTCCTTTTTCTGGCGCAGCGGGTTGTTGCGATCCAGCACCTCGTCGACCAGGCCATAGTCCAGAGACTCCTGAGAGGTCATCCAGTTGTCGCGATCGCAGTCTTTCTCGATCTTGTCGTACGGCTGGCCGGTGTGGTAGGCCAGAATGTCGTAGAGCGATTTTTGCTGCTCTTTGACCAGCTTGTAGTAGATCTCCATTTCGGTCACCTGACCCTGCATGCCGCCCAGCGGCTGATGGATCATGATGCGGCTGTGGTAGAGGCAGGTGCGCTTGCCCTTGGTGCCGGCCGTAAGCAGCACGGCGCCCATGGAAGCGGCCAGGCCGGTGCAGATGGTGGCTACGTCGGGGGTGACGTACTGCATGGTGTCGTAGATGCCCAGGCCGGCAATGACGGAGCCGCCGGGGCTGTTGATGAACATCTGCACGTCGCGCTTGGGATCCGTGGATTCCAGGAAGAGCAACTGCGCCTGGATCACGTTGGCCACGTACTCATCCACGGGCACGCCCATAAAGATGATGCGGTCCATCATGAGGCGGGAAAATACGTCCAGCGCAGCTACGTTCATCTGGCGTTCTTCGATGACGTTGGGGGTGAAGCCCTGGATGTTGGGAAAACCGGCAGCAGCCTTTTGCTTATACTGTTCCAGATGCATGCTACTCATGCCGAGGTGCTGGGTAGCATACTTCATAAATTCATCCTTGCTGTACATGAGGTGAAGTCGTTTAGTGATGAAGTGCAATAGCTCAATATCGCTATAAGTAACGCGCCCCGTCTATTGCGGTTGAAGGACGGCCGGATTATTCTTCTTCGCCGGCGTCGCTGACCGGGGCCTGAGCAGCGCGAGCCGAGCGTTGTGCTTCGGCTACTCGCTCCTCAAACTCGGCTTTGGTGACCGGCACTTCTTTGATCGTGACCTTCTCCTCAGCTGCGACCTGCAGCTTGTCGGTATACACCTCGTCCTCCAGGCGGTCGTACTGCTTGGTGTCTTCCAGCATGCGCAGTGCCATGTTGTTGATCAGGTCTTCGTCGGCCTGGCCCCCGAAGTAGCCGCGGATCTGGACCCGCATGCGCTCTACTACTTCTTCTTCGGTCACCTCCAGGCCAAGGTCTTCCAGCATCTTGTTGCGCAGGAGGGTCCACTGAAGGTTTTTGGAGAATTGTTCGTAGTAGTCGTCCACATTGCTTTCGGTCACCTCCTCGTTGGTGAGTACCAGCCAGCGCTTGAGAAAATCATCGGGCAGGGGCAGGGCATTGTGCTCCATGATGAAGTCCTGAAAAGCGCGAAAAACGAGGGCATCGGCCTGCCGCTCGTAGTATTGGGCGATGTTCTTGCGAATGCGCTCGCGAGCCTCGGCCTCGTTCTGTACGGGTTCTTCCTCGCCGAAGACCTGATTGAAAAAATCCTCATTGAGCTCGGCCGGTACCAGGCGGGTGATGCCTGCAATGGTCGCCTGAAAATGAGGGTTCAGTTCCCGCTCGTCATCGTCTTCCAGGTCCAGGTATTGCTTGCGCACATAGGTTTCGTCCGTATCCGGCTCCAGTTCAAAGAGGTTGAGGGTGAGCTGGTCGCCTTTGTTCTTGCCCAGCAAACCCTTTTGAGCCTCCTCGCCGGCCCGGCTCACCAGCAGGGCAAATTCGCCCTTCACTCCCTCTTCCTTGGGCTGGCCCTTTTCGTTCAGCTCCACAACCTCCAGACTGATGACGTCCTCCCCGGCCACGTCCTCATCCACCTCTACCCGCTCACCTGCCTGCCTGCGCAGGCGCTCCAGTTCCTCGTCTACATCGCTATCCGGGATCTCGGGCACGGGCTTTTCCAGTACTGTGCTTTCGTCCATGCCGTTGACTTCAACAGGCGGGGCCAGGCCCAGGTCGAAATTCACGGTGTAGTCCTGCGGGCTTTCAAAATCGAGGATGTCCTGCTCCGCAGAAGGGATGGGCGAACCCAGCACCTGGATATTTTCGGCCTCCAGGTAGTTGTACAGTTCCTCCTGCAGGCGGCGGTTGACCACCTCGGCCAGGATGGACTTGCCGTACATCTTGCGCAGTACGCTCATGGGCGTCTTGCCCGGGCGAAAGCCCTTCATGCTGGCCTTCTTGCGGTACTGGCGGAGTTCTTCATCCACCTTGGACTGGTAGTCGGTCCTTTCGAGGGTGACGGTTACCGTACTGTTGAGTGCGTCTTTATCGGTCTTGCTGACTTGTGCCATTATTCAAAGGCTTTACATACGACAATGCCGGAGTGCCTTTTGCGCCCCGGCAAGATTTGAGAAAACGACAGCAGGCCCGATAAGAAAATCGGGCCCGTAGAACCTGCCTTCCGGATGCATACCCCGGGGAGGCTGTATTTCGCTGCGGATGACAGCGCTTTCACGCGCTCGCATCGCGCGCTCAGGATCAACGCCCCTGACTGGAGCGAAGGCCGGTGTCTCTCCATCCTCCTTCGTGCGGGTGGAGGGATACTGACGCTCACTCCGTTCGGTCAGCATCTGCCATCCTGCACTACCCGAAGTTAGGTGCGGGTGGAGGGACTTCCCGTCAAATGAAATCTAAGGTCGCGCTGCTCCCAAGATTTCCTAAGACGGGATAAACTTCTCGTCCCTCCATCCTCCTTCGTGCGGGTGGAGGGATACTGACGCTCACTCCGTTCGGTCAGCATCTGCCATCCTGCACTACCCGAAGTTAGGTGCGGGTGGAGGGACTTCCCGTCAAATGAAATCTAAGGTCGCGCTGCTCCCAAGATTTCCTAAGACGGGATAAACTTCTCGTCCCTCCATCCTCCTTCGTGCGGGTGGAGGGATACTGACGCTCACTCCGTTCGGTCAGCATCTGCCATCCTGCACTACCCGAAGTTAGGTGCGGGTGGAGGGACTTCCCGTCAAATGAAATCTAAGGTCGCGCTGCTCCCAAGATTTCCTAAGACGGGATAAACTTCTCGTCCCTCCATCCTCCTTCGTGCGGGTGGAGGGATACTGACGCTCACTCCGTTCGGTCAGCATCTGCCATCCTGCACTACCCGAAGTTAGGTGCGGGTGGAGGGACTCGAACCCCCACGCCTCGCGGCACTAGATCCTAAGTCTAGCGCGTCTACCAATTTCGCCACACCCGCGACAAATTCAGCTGATCAGCTGGATCCTTTTCCTTTCTTCAAAGACCTTTTCCAGCCGGGTTTTTGCCAGTCCGAACAGGTCTTTTTTCAAAAGCGCTGCAAAGATATAATCTTTTGCCCTAAATTCCATAGGGCGAAGATCACCTTCGGAAAGCCCATTCGGGAAAGGGGTTTTCGTAATTTTGTTCAAAGGAAGAAAACGCCGGTGCCGGAAGGGCGGAATTTTCGTACTTTCTCTGGTGTTCGTATTATTGAAAGCAAGTGCAAGGAGGGTAAAATCATTCATGACTGAAACCGCTGTCATACAAGAAGAGGAAAAGAAGCTCATCCAGAAGGAGTATCGAAAGCTATTGCGTTCGATCTCTTCCAAGATGGACGCCACGGACCGCAAGAACATTCGGCGGGCGTTTGAACTGGCCGTAGAAGCCCACAGCAGCCAGCGCCGCAAAAGCGGGGAGCCCTACATCCTGCATCCCATTGCAGTAGCCCGCATCTGTGCCGAGGAGATCGGCCTGGGGCCCACGGCCATCGTGTGCGCCCTGCTGCACGACGTGGTGGAAGATACGGAGGTGACGCTGGAGGATATCCAGATGGAGTTCGGATCGCGCATCGCCAAGATCGTGGATGGACTCACCAAGCTGGATGCGGCCTACAATGCCGAAAACCCCCAGGCGGAGAACTTCCGCAAGGTGCTCAGCACGCTGGTGGAGGACGTGCGCGTGGTGCTCATCAAGATGGCCGACCGCCTGCACAATATGCGCACCATCGGCGCCATGCCGCTGCAGAAACAGCTCAAGATCGCTGCGGAAACCAGCTACATCTACGCGCCGCTGGCGCACCGGCTGGGGTTGTACACCTTCCGCACCGAGTTCCTGGACCTTTGCATGAAGGTGACCGAGCCGGATGACTACCACGAAATTGCCCGCAAGCTTCAGGAGACCAAGCGAGACCGGGAGCGATACATACAGGAATTCATCCGCCCGCTGGGCATACGGCTGGACGAACTCAATGTGCCGTACAAGATCTTTGGCCGACCGAAATCCATTCACTCCATTGCCAACAAGATCCGCACCAAGCGGGTGCAGTTCGAGGAGATCTACGACCTGTTCGCCATCCGGATCATCGTGGACGTACCCCGCCAGATGGAGAAGCTCATCTGCTGGCAGGTGTATTCGATCGTGACGGACGTGCACACCCCCATTCCCGACCGGCTCAAAGACTGGATCACCACGCCCAAGGCCAACGGCTACGAATCTCTGCACACGACGGTCATCGGGCCGAGAGGGCGCTATGTGGAGGTGCAGATCCGCAGCCAGCGCATGGACGAGATCGCCGAGCGCGGCTTCGCCGCTCACTGGAAATACAAGGGCATGAACGGCCAGCCCGACGTGTACGAGCGCTGGCTGGACAGCGTGCGGGAGATCCTGGAAGACCCCAACAGCGACGCCATTGAGTTTTTGGGCGATTTTAAGGCCAACAACCTCTTCCACGACGAACTGTACGTGTACACCCCTACCGGGGAGCTGAAAGTGTTGCCCATGGATGCCACCGCCCTGGATTTCGCCTTTCACATCCACACCGATGTGGGCTACCACTGCACCGCCGTAAAGGTGAACAACAAGCTGGTGCCCATGGGGTACAAGCTCCAGAACGGCGACCAGGTGAAGGTGATCACCAACAAGAACCAGAAGCCCAACGAAAACTGGCTCAAGCTGGTCATTACCGGCAAGGCCAAGTCCAAGATCCGCTCGGTGATGAAGGAGGAGCGCAGGGCCGAATCGGAGGTGGGCAAGGAAGCTCTGCAGCGCAAGCTGCGCCACCTCAAGACCGATTTTGACGAGGCGGTAGACTGGCTGTCCAAGTTCTACAACTACCCTTCTCATATCGACTTCTACTACGCCATCGCTACGGATAAGCTCACCATACCCGACATATTCAAGGATTTCCAACTGGTGGACGGCCGCCTGGAGCGCAGGGAGATCGAGCTGAAGGTGGAGGTGCCTGCGCGAAAGGAAGAAACCCGAAAGAAACGCCGGAAAACTCCGGTTCAGCCGCGCCTGCTCATCAACGGTGAGCCGGCCGAGAGCTACGATTATACCCTGGCCAGCTGCTGCAATCCCGTGCCAGGCGAACGCATCTTTGCCTACCTCACGGCCAATGCCGGCCTGAAGATCCACCGGTTTACCTGTCCGAATGCCACCCACCTCATGGCCAATTACGGATACCGGGTCATGAAAGCCGAGTGGGTCTCTGCAGCCGATACCGATTTTGTCGCCAACCTCACCATTACCGGAGTAGACAGCGGCCCCGGCGTGATCGAGCGCATCTCCCACGAGATCTCCACCATGCAGGGGCTCAACATCCGCTCCTTCACCATCAGCGGCGAGGCCGGTTACTTCGAAGGCAAAATGAGCCTGCACGTTCGCAATATCGACCAGCTCAACCTGGCCATTCGCGGCCTGCAAAACATTGAGAACATATCATCTGTTATCAGAGAAGATTGATTAGATCGATGTTCAGCACCTCTTGATCCGCTTTTTTTCCATTAACTCTTTCGTCTTATGACTGTACCGCGCCAACAAGAAGCCATCATCAAGGAGGTGAAGAATATTTTTGCATCCTACCTGGAGCAGAACAGCTTGCGCAAAACCCCCGAGCGCTTCGCCATTCTGGAAGAGATCTACAAGCGCTCCGACCATTTCGATGCGGAAGCGCTCTACATCCACATGAAGAACCAGAATTACCGGGTGAGCCGGGCGACGGTGTACAACACCCTGGAGCTGTTGGTGAATTGCGATCTGGTGAAGAAGCACCAGTTCGGCAAGAATCTGGCGCAATACGAAAAATCCTACGGCTACAAACAGCACGATCACCTCATCTGCGTGGACTGCGGCAAGGTGCTGGAGTTTTGCGATCCCCGCGTTCAGCAGATCAAGGATATGATGGGCGAATTGCTGAAATTCAAAGTGACCCATCACTCCCTCAACCTCTACGGACAGTGCGACGGCGCCTGCCCGCGCACGGCCGAGCCCTCGGCCGAACAGGCCTCCACACCGGCGGTGGACTGAGCTTTTCAGGCCACCCCTCTTCCTTGACCGGGTATTTCGTACTTTAGGGTCTTTAAATCGCACGCGGAATGAATATCGATGTGATCCTGGGCCTGCAATGGGGCGACGAGGGCAAGGGAAAGATTGTGGATTACCTGGCCACCAAATACGACATCGTCGCCCGATTCCAGGGCGGCCCCAATGCCGGGCATACGCTTATCTTTGACGGCAAGAAATACGTACTCCATACCATACCTTCCGGCATCTTCCGCGAGGGCCTGCTCAACCTGATCGGCAATGGCGTAGTGATCGACCCCATCACCCTGGCCCGCGAGATCCGCGAGCTGGAGGCCGCCGATGTGGATTACCGCGATCGCCTGCTGGTCGCCCGCAAGGCGCACCTCATCCTGCCTACCCACCGCTATCTGGATGCCGCTACCGAAAAGGCCAAGGGAGCTTCCCGCATAGGCTCCACCCTGCGAGGCATCGGGCCCACCTACATGGACAAGACAGGGCGCAACGGCCTGCGCGTAGGCGACATCAGCCGGCCCAACTTCCGGGAGAAGTACGATCAGCTCAAGGCCAAACACATGGAACTCCTGAAGCTCTATCCGGACATCGAGTTCGATCTGGAGGCCGAAGAACAAAAGTGGATGGACAGCCTGGAGGTCTTGCAGGGATTACAGCAGGTGGACGGCGAATACTACCTGCACGAAGCCCTGCAGAGCGGTAAGCGCGTGCTGGCCGAAGGCGCCCAGGGCTCCATGTTGGATATCGATTTCGGCACCTATCCCTATGTGACCTCCTCCAACACCATTACCGCCGGCGTATGCACCGGCCTGGGGGTAGCCCCCAGCCGGATCGGCGAGGTGATCGGCATTTCCAAGGCCTACTGCACCCGGGTGGGCTCGGGTCCTTTCCCCACGGAGCTGCACGGCGACACCGGCGAGCGCCTCCGCCGCGAAGGGGGCGAGTTCGGGGCTACCACCGGTCGGCCCCGCCGCTGCGGCTGGATCGACCTGCCCCAGCTGCGCTACTCCATCCTGCTCAACGGCGTCACCCAGCTGGTCATCACCAAGATCGACGTGCTCAATGCCTTCGAATCCCTTCAGGCGGCCACCCACTACCAACTGGACGGTCGGCGCACCGAGCAACTGCCCTACGACCTCTGCGACGTCGAACTGGAGCCCGCCTACGAGTCCTTCACCGGCTGGCAGCAATCCCTGGACGACATTACCGACTTCGAACAACTACCCCGCCCCCTGCTCGATTACCTACGCTTCCTGGAAGGCTACCTGAAGGTGCCCATTACCATGCTCTCCACCGGCCCCGAACGGCAGAAGCTGATCCTGAAGCAAGTGGCAGTAGATTAGGCGTAGCCTTTAGTCCGCGCCAGCAGTCCAGCTGTGGGGCTGCCTGCAACGCAAAACGCTCATTGAGCCTTCTCCGCTATGCTTCCATAAGTGCATCGAGGAATGCTTCGCACGCTTGCAATTGCTGAAACCACTGGCGTTCCTCGAAGCGAATATGGCCTTCGAGCAGGCGGCCGAGGGCGTCGAGCGCAGCGGGCAGTTCCGCTTCGGGTACGGTGGGCAGCGCTTCCACCTGTGTGCGGAGCTGTTCGTGTTCCCGGCGGACGCGTTCCGTGAGTTCGCGCAAGGCCGGTGCATGCTCCCTAGCCAGGGGCAGCAGTACGCGCTCTTCCCGCTCCAGATGGCTCTGGATCAGGCGGCCGAATTCCGCCAGGGCGTACTCGCGCTTGCCGGGCGCATCCGTGGGCAGGCCCCGGTAGGGCGGGCTGCCGGCCTTGAGCAGCTGAGCCAGCACCAGCATGGGGTGGTGCTCCCGGGAGTAGGGAATGAGGGCCGGATGGCGCTTGAGCGGTCGGTTTTTTGGCATGACCGGTGCGTTTTCAGGGAAAATACGACCCAGAAACTGTACTTTTAAAATATGCAGTGGGGCGACATCGATTTTTTGTGGGCCATCCTTCTGTCTCCCGTGGTGCTCATCTATGTGGGGCTCTGCCTGCTGTTCTATTTTTTCCAGCACTACTTCTTCTTCCGTCCCGAGATCCTGCCGCGCTATTTCGAGTACCAGTTCCCCTTTCCTTTTGAGGAGGTCAACTTCGATATGGAGGACGGCGGCCGGATCAACGCCATTCACTTCCGGGTGCCCAACTCGCTGGGCGTGGTGTACTACCTCAAGGGCAACTCGCGCAGCCTCAAAGGCTGGGGGAAGTTCGCCAAGGACTTTGTGGGCAAGGGCTACGACTTCTTCATGATCGACTACCGCGGCTTCGGCAAGAGCAAGGGCAAGCGCACCGAGGCCACCCTTTACAACGATGCCCAGACCGTGTACAAATGGCTGAGCGGCGAATATGGACAGGAGCAGATCGTGATCTACGGGCGTTCCATGGGCTCGGGCATCGCCGCGCGCATTGCCGCCTGGAACCACCCGCGCATGCTCATCCTGGATTCGCCCTACTACAGCTTCCTGCACACGGTGCGGCGCTTCGCCTTCTTCTTCCCCCTGCGCTGGCTGCTGCGCTACCACTTGCGCACCGACCGCTTCATCACCCAGGTCACCAGCCCCATCTACCTCATCCACGGCGATCGCGACCGCCTCATTCCCTACCGGGAGAGCGTGATGCTGCACGAGCTGGCGCCCGAACGCAGCACCCTCGTCACCATACAGGGCGGCAAGCACAACAACCTGCCGGAACTGCCCCAGTACCACCAGAAAGTGTACGACATCCTCAATCGCGAAACCCTGGCCTACACGGCTCCGCAGGCCAAATCGCTACCCGCGGAGGACTAGCAAAAATTTGACACGGGAACTTTACCAGACCCCCGGAAAGTTATATCTTTGTGTGCGCTAAGGGAAAACGGGGTACATGCCCCGCCAGTAAAGACCCATGGTGTAATTGGTAACACAGCAGATTTTGGTTCTGTCGTTCTAGGTTCGAGTCCTAGTGGGTCTACAAAAAGAAGAGCTTCGGCACATGCCGGGGCTCTTTGCGTAGTAGGGCCGCCAGGACGAGCCATGCCTCCAGCTGCTGAACAACCGGCGGGATATCCTTAAAAACCCGCATCACCGCAGTTCGGGGTTTACAAGCCACCGACCCAGTAGCTTCTTCGAATGATCGCTCAATGGCGCACCGCCTTTTTTGTCATCGTAGACCTGGACAATGACGGTTTCGGCCTTGGCAACACAACGGCCATTTTGGAACAGCATCTGGAAAAGAACCATTGCACTGTTCCCGGTTTTCATCACTCCGGTTCCGATATCCACTCGCCCCGGCCACGCCACTTCGTTCAGAAAATCCAGTTTCAGGGAGGCAATTACAAAGCTCGTTCCCGGGCTTTGAATCGGGAAGTCCGGATTGTAGAGCACTTCCACCCTGCCCGTTTCCAGAAAAAAAGAAAAAACGGCATTGTTCACATGTCCCTGGCGGTCGGTATCCGCATAGCGGATCTTGTCGTAGGTCTTCAGCGGGAAATCTTCGTAGGCTAATTCCTTCATCCCGAACGTTTATGCTATTAAAGGATACAATGACCTTTTCGGTTGGCATTCCTGACCATCGCGTAGGCGGGTTTTCCTAAAACCCGGCCGATCAGTCCTCACAGGCTACAATTTTTTTTCCTTCTTCCGGATGGCGAGACTGCTGAGGTTCAGGAGTTGTCCCGGCGTGGTTAAGAGATGCGATGTTGCAAAATATCAATGCCTCACGTTGTAGCAGGTAGTAATACCGTTTAAAAAATAAAAAGTCGCATACCGCTTCCAAATGGGTTTGATAAAAAACTTAATCCAATTGGAAGCGGTATTATTTTTTAAGCGCGTATTCACGGTCCAACACAGCTACTTTGATCTTAAAACCAGCTCCACCCGCCTGTTCCTGGCTTTTCCCGTTTCGGATGTGTTGTTGGCCAAGGGGGCCAATGGGCCGACGCCATAAGGTAATAACCGGCTGGTATCGATTTGGTGCTTGTCTATTAAATAAGTTGCTACCGCATGGGCACGTTGATCGGACAAGTCCATATTATATTGCACTTCACCCGTCATATCGGTATGCCCGACAACAAACAGCACAACGGTTGGGTTGGCTTTCAAGAATTTTGCAACCTCCCCGATCAATGGTTCGGATTCCTTTTTGATGGTGGCTTTATTGTGGTCAAACAGGATACCTTGAAGTGCGATCGATCCCTCCTTGAATAATTTATCGGCAATAGCATCGGCATTCACCGCAATGAGGTTGTCTTCCATTTCCTGGGTCTCTATGACATCGAGCAATACCACGGTTTCATCGTCTGAATAGCGCTTACCGGAAACGACGACATATACGTTGCCTTTTTTTGCGGCCATGTAAAATGTTCCGCCGACAGAGCCCGACCCCATATTTATCTTAATGCCTTCGTTGGATGGAAAGGGATTGGATCTGTAGAAGGTATTCAGCCAGGTATTCCCTCCGATGTCTTTTGATACATTCCTTTCCTGATGCATGTTATTGGCCAGGAGGTCAAATTCGGATCTTTTCAGGGCGGTCAAGTAGTTTTGATATACTTCCGATACCATGATATCCCCTTTCAGCGAATAGTAAATCCGTGTCTGTTTACCCGCAACATCGGTCCATTCGCCTATGGTCCGGTAACCGGTTTCCGGCCCGGTTGCAACGGCAAATTCACTGTAATTTTTCGCATCACAATACGCAATCACCGCTCCGGGATACCGGCTTATCAATGGATGGTCTTCACAGCCCGACCGGTCAACCTGAGCGAATAAGGCAGCGGTAAAAGACAAATGCAGAAGAACTAAAACGGTTGTTTTCATTTTATGCTGGGTTTTTCGGATTGATTGCAATTCTTCATGAATGCGATTCATCATCCAAAGGGCGTTTTTCAATTTCTTTCAGATCCAAAGGACCTTCTAAATTATCGAGAAGATCTCTTTCTTTCCGCAATCGTTCTTTCAGTTCCCTTTTCTGCTTTAATTTTTCAATTTCCCGCGTCAACTCTTCTTCTTCCCAATTGGGGTTAATCCCAATAAAATCTAAATGTTCGGTACCGAACACCTTAAAATAATGCGTAGCTATTCCGATCCCCCAGCTCAAAGCCACAACAATTACGGGTAGTATTGCACCACTATTTTCATAATGCATGATGGCATAAAGCATTCCAACGACAAAAGCATACGCTAAAAAATGATAGAAAAAACCTTTCTTTGCTTGCACTTTTTTGCGTGCCTTCTTGTAAAGGTCCTCATCGTTCATGGTAAAAGCATTTGTTCGATCCTCCGGCCGTAAGGTTTCCGCTAAGGTAGTTCATTTTCGCTGATATACATGGGGTTAGGAGAGCTTTGTGAAGCCCAAACTTCTCCAGGATTAGCCATTTCTTTGCCTTATACGGTTTTCAGGGTAAAATAGGCCTTGGTAAAAAGGTCATTTTATCCTGAAAACCGTATTACAATTTCATGTCCAACTTTCAAAGACATTCGGATCGGATCGGTTGTTTGTTGAGTTTTACGCTACTCTGATTTACACAGGCAACCTACAATAGCGTTAACGCTGGGAAGCCTGTATCATGAAATTAGAATTTTTATTGAGAAAATTTAAAATTAATTTAAACTGCTGTTTTTGAAACTAAACGGAAGGCTAAAACCCAAAATAATGTTGCGACCCATCATATTTAAACCAAGTGGCTTAGTAACTGACAAATGGTCAAAATAAGTTTCATTAATAAGGTTGTTTCCCGTGATGAAAAAGTCAAGGTATTGATTTCCGATGGATAAACTTGCCCCAATTCTGGCATTAAGCAAGGTGTAAGCGGGTGTGATAGCTTCGTTTTGTCCTGTGCGTGTTTGCTCAAAAAAGTTTATGACTTCAATAGATACGTAAGGTCTTTTTAAAAACCCTAACTGGTCTTGCTGTACTTTAATCTCACCTGTTAAACGGTCTTGTGGTGTAAATGTTGGATGGTCAATACCTTCATCATCGTCTGTGATGTCGGCACGAATCATACTGTAGCTACCATGGATACCCAACCAATTTACAGGATGAATATCCAAGGCAATCTCACCACCATATAAGTTAGCGTCATTTTGAACATGTTGAAATATATTTCCACCCCCGATAGGTGCTTCTTCATTCGTTTGGACCAAGTAGATGTAGTTGTTTATGATATTGAAAAACGGAGCAATATTTAAAGTGGCCCAGTTGGTATGCCAATGATAGGTTAGATCTAGCTGATAATTGCTCTGTGCATCTAAGTTAGGATCACCGCGTTCAAATCTACCACCGTGGATACCGTTTTGTGTTAATTCCGGAACGTTTGGTGAGCGGAAACCTCGTGCAAGATTGGCTTTCAAAAATTGATTTTCAGTAAAATTATAGGTGATACCAACAGAACCGTTTACACTGTTATAGGTGTTATCGACTTCAAATCGGTCTGTATTCGTCGTAGCTACAGGAAAGGATTTCATGTTTCTATAATCATAACGAAGACCGGAAGTAAGTATTAAATTTTCAGAGAGTTGAAAATCACCAATGGCATACAGCCCTATGTCGTTTATTTTGGCATCTGGCATAGGAACATTGGGTTTGGTTTCATCAGCATCATTGTTAAGAATGGCACCGTTTACTCCGAATATAAGGTTGTGCTTACCCGTTGGCATATTGAATTTAGTATTGTAAGTGAAGGTATTCATCACCATGGAAACCACTTGTGGTGCCACCAATTCGTTTTGAGGGTTGATTCCGCCAGCAATCAATTCACGCGTGTTTGATTGGTAGCCCAAGTCAACATTAAGTGTATTTTTGCCCAAAAAAACGGTATTGTTTGATGTAATCAGGTGATTCTTTAAATCCTGATACCACACTTGGTTCTTTCGCTCCTCAGTTAAAAGGGCTTCGGATAATGGGTTGGCGAAGAGGTCTATTTGAGGGCCATTCTGAATCCCATATTCAGCATCGGTATAGTTGTAATTTAACGTGAATAGTCCATGATCCGAGCGATAGCCCGTGTTTAAGCTAAGGTTACCCTCATTCAATCTGGTATTTCCAACAACATTATCATCACCGTCCGAATAATCCTTATGTGATTTTAAACTCCCGCGAACACCAAGAAAGAATTGGTCAAGGCTGCCTTTTACGCCTGCACTGAGTAGATATCCATTGGTATTGCTATGATATTGTGAGATTACATCGCCTTCAATGCTATTGGGTTCTGCTGGACGCTCTCTTACCAAATTTATAACCCCTCCAACGGCATCAGAGCCATATTGCAAAGAGGCTGGCCCTTTAATGATTTCAACATGCGAAGCTGTATATTCATCGATTAGAAATGGGTGGTTAGATGAAAATTGAAAAACTTCTTGCTTAATGCCATTATTAAGTGTAACCAAATTTGTATTGGTTAAGCCACGAATAACGGGCTGACCGCCACCTAATCCGAAGTTTGAAAAATAAACACCCGGTGTACGTGCTATGACTCTGGAAAAATTGACCTCCCCACCAGTTATAATTTCTTTTCGTTTAACCGTTTCAATTGGGTAAGGTACTTCGTCCTTTTGTTTGATAAAACCTGCTGTAACGGTTATCTCTTGTAGTTCAAGCGGTGATTCGACCATACTTATATCCAAAGTATATACTTCATCATAAGCATTTGCTTTTAAGTCAATAGTTTTTGATTGGGTTCTATAGCCTACATAGGTATATTCCAATGTAAGTACTTTAAGACTTGAGGGGATAGTAAGTTGGTAGGAGCCATCAGCCCGACTAACCGTACCGGTTTTGCTTTGGTGCAAAAATACATTAACTCCTACAAGTGGGTTGCCTGCTTGATCATACACCTTCCCTTGTAGAAGACTCTGGGCAGAAGTACTGCTAACGATCATTAACAGTAACATCAGTAGCGAAATTCTGTTAAGCATCTCTTTTAGAAAATTTAGTTTAGAATAAGTTGTTAATTGTGCAGTATGGGTAACCCAAGCACCCGTTATTGCAACGCTGTTGCAAAAGTAGAATTGGATCCAACGGTATAAAGTGACCTTTATCACTAAAATGAAGTGATCTTTGCCAGAGAACTCAAAAAACGCTTTCGGGAAAACCGGGGCAGGCTGGTAAATAGAACATAAGATAACAGTGCACTATAGGCTTATGAAAAGACGGCTCGTTCTTTCTTGTTCCGGGTAGAGCCACCGGTTGCCCGGTAGCTCCCCCACAGATCCGGACGAGCGG
>CAZQSF010000002.1:19064-91823 GCA_964595955.1 uncultured Saprospiraceae bacterium | reverse complement strand
ATGGGGAATGCTGATCCATGACGATCCTGCGGATGTCAAGACAGGTTGCGAAAGGGTTCCCAAACCATTTCCTCGTCAGTATACCCTGAATGATAACTCGTGAAATGCGGAAACTAACTCAATACCTCAAAAAACAAAAGGGGCGATTGAATGCGGTGCGTGTAAACCGGAACGGCAGACGAATTCCAGACAAGGTAGTTGTGCTGGAGTCTGACGATTGGGGGGCCATCCGAACATCTTCCAAGGCGGCGCTTGATAAACTGGAAGAAAAGGGCATCTACCACACATCCAGCATCTATCAATACGATTCACTTGCTTCGGCTTCCGACCTGGAAGGTCTTTTTGAAGTGTTGGCATGTGTGCGAGACCATACGGGCAACCCGGCTGCCCTTACGGCAAACACCATCGTGGCGAACCCAGATTTCAAAAGGATCGAACAAAACGGCTTTCGGGAATATCATTACGAGCCCTGCACCGAAACCATGAAGCGCTATCCAGAACATGAGAATAACTGGGCCCTCTGGCAGGAAGGCATGCGTGCCGGCCTTTTCAAACCCCAGCTCCACGGTCGTGAGCATCTCAATATAAGCCGGTGGTTGAAAGCGCTCCAGAGCAATAGGGATCACACCCGCTTTTGCTTCAATCTGGGTATGACTTATTCCGGGAAGGAAGACTACAGCTTTATGGAAGCTCTGGACTGGGATGATATGGCGGAGGAGAATAGCCACGAGCGGATCCTACGGGAAGGAGCCGAACTTTTTAAGCAGATCTTTGGCTATTCCTCCCTTTCGTTCATCGCACCGTGCTACAATTGGTCGGCCAGGCACGAACAATACTTGGCAGGAGCAGGGGTTGAGATTCTCCAGGGACGTCGCACTCAGCTGAGTCCAACCGGTCAACTAGGCCGCTATCGGCCTATCCGCCACGGTTGGGGGGAAAAAAACGGGCTCGGGCAATACTACAACATCCGAAATGTTTTCTTTGAACCGAGTTCGAATCCACGTAAGGACTGGGTGGATGCAGCACTGGCGGAAATCCGTACTGCTTTTCAGTTTGGGAAGCCGGCAGTGGTCTGCACCCACCGGGTAAATTACGTGGGGTTTATCGATCCGGCCAATCGATCCAGAGGATTGAACGCCCTGGCTGATCTGTTGAAAACGATCGTGAAAACCTGGCCGGAAGTTCGCTTTTTATCTACCGATCAACTTTATGCTTACTGGCATGATTAAACTGGGATTTACCGGGGATTTTTGTCCGTGGGGACGCGTGGAAAAGGCCTGCACAGAAGACACCTGGCAGTCCTTATTTGCCGATGTTTTACCGTTTTTCGAGGCCAACCACCTCAATGTGATCGATCTGGAGTGTCCGCTTACCGAGGTAAAGAGTACCATCTCCAAAACGGGCCCTCACCTGAAAGCGGCGCCCGAAACAGCAAAGTTGTTGAAGCATCTGAACTGTACCTTGGCCGCAACGGCCAACAATCATTTCAAGGATTATGGACCGGAGGGGATGAAGGCTACCTATCGAGCCCTTGAAGCCCACGACATCCAGTGGTTGGGCAGCGGATCGAACGCCGAGCAAGCTGCCAAGCCGGTCATAAAGGAATTCGACGGGGTCAAACTGGCTCTGATCAATGCAGCCGAGAATGAATGGACAACCACTCGTGGCTCCGAAGCCGGTTGCAATCCGCTGGACCTGGTCGACTTGTTCCATACTATCCGAAAAGCCAAACTCGAGGCTGATCAAGTCATTGTCATCGTCCACGGTGGGCATGAGCATTATGCGTACCCGTCTCCTCGAATGAAAAAATGGTATCGATTCCTGGTAGATGCCGGAGCGGATGCCGTGGTGGGGCATCATACGCATGTGGTTTCCGGTTATGAGGTTTACAAAGGAGCCCCCATTTTTTACAGTCTGGGTAATTTCTGTTTTGATTGGGAAGGCCTGCGAGACCACCCCTGGAATTTTGGCCTTTTACTCAGGCTGAAGGTTGAAAAAAACACCCCCGTAGCGTTCGAGTTTGAGTTCATTGAGCAAAACAATCATCGGCCGGGGGTTTTTCGCGTGACGGATGAAAATCGGTATGCGTTGGAGCAGAGCTTGGCGGAAATCAACCGGGTCATTTTGGATGATGACCAACTCCAAGAGCAATTTCAGGCCTTTGCGAAGTCTCAAAGAAAACTCATTCAAACCCGGCTGCAGCCCTATCGCGGCCGGCTATTGCCCCGCTTGCACAAGCGCGGCTGGCTGCCTTCCCTGATCGATGACAAGAAGAGGCTTTTGCTCACAAATCTCATCCGCTGCGAGGCGCATCGCGATATTTTGCTCGAAACCATTGATCCAACCAAGACTGAATAGGCAATGTGTGGTTTAACCGGTTATTTGCTGAACGAACATAAGGAAACCCACAGTCGCCACATCTTGGCCATGATGCGGCTACAGAGGCACCGCGGTCCAGACGACCAGGGTGCTGTGGCTGTGAACCTTTCCGAAGGGAATTTCTGGGAGCTTTCCGTCCGGCAAGACGAGAACTTTCCAAAACCAGCCGATTTGATGTTCGGTTTTAACCGGCTGAGCATATTGGACCTGAGTGCCAATGGCCACCAGCCAATGGTTTCCCCTTCCGGTGAGGTGATTCTCATGATGAACGGAGAAATCTACAATGCCTTTGACCTCAAACCGGGTTTACAGCAAAAGGGCTATGTTTTCAAAAGTGAGACCGATACGGAGGTCGCACTCAATTCGTATCTCGAATACGGGATCGAGGGTATGCTCGAGCGACTCAATGGCATGTTTGCCATTGCCGTCTGCGACCTGAGGCGGAAGCGCCTGTTTTTGGCCCGGGATCGCTTTGGGATCAAACCCCTCTACGTACTCGCTCAGCCCGGACGTCTGGCGTTCAGTTCAGAAATGAAAAGCTTTAGCGCTTTACCGGGATTCCGGTTCTCGTTGGATGATGCTAACCTCCACGAATTCTGGCTTTTTCGCCATCTCATCAATCGAACGCTATTCAAAGGCGTTCGCAATTTGGAACCGGGGACCTACTGGGAGGTCGATCCCGAGATGAATATAGTGGAACGGCTCTTTTACGATGTAAATGGCGAAGGGGCAAACGAGTATGCCGGCGGCCGGGCTCAGCAGGATCTTGACCGGGCCCTACAGGTGGCTGTCGGGCGCCAAATGATGGCGGATGTGAAATTGGGCTGTCAATTATCGGGCGGTGTGGATTCTTCGCTAGTGACCTACTTCGCCGCCGGTGAATTGCAAAAAGGCCAGCTGGAAACCATATCCATCATTCCACAGGCCAAGGGGTATTCCGAAGAGGAATATATGGATCAGGTGATCAGCCAGCTTCAACTGGATGCCCATAAATATCCCCTGGCCTCTGATTACTATTTTGACGTTATCGATCGGGCTGCCTGGCATTTCGAGCATCCGATCAATCATCCCAATACCATAGGAATCTATCAACTGAGCCAAAATGCTCGTCAACACGTTACCGTGCTTCTGAGTGGAGAAGGAGCTGATGAGGTACTGGGTGGGTATGAGCGCTTTGTAGAAAGCGCTCGCCTTGCCCTGGCGAGTCGATCGTTTTGGAGCCAGATCAAGAAAAACCGGAAGTCGCTCCCGGATTTCCTTCCCGCTCACCTCAGTGGTTCCAATCGAGCCATCCTGGCCTCAGTGTTTACCTCCGTTGATGCAATCCGTTCGGTTGTCCCCGATTTTTCGCTGGCTGAGGCCTTGAGGTATCGCCGGTTATTGTGGGATCAACTGCAAGGCGACTTTTTCTTGCGGCAGCGCAAATATGAGATCAAGACTTATCTGCCCGATCTGTTGATGCGGCAAGACAAAATGTCGATGGCACATAGTATCGAAAATCGCGTTCCGTTTCTCGATAACGCATTGGTATCCTTAGTATTGCAGTTTAGCGAGGAAACTCTTCTTCGGAACGCTGATCGAAAACTGGAAGCCAAAAACCTGCTCAAACAGATAGCCAGCCAAAAGTTTTCACCTGCTTTCGCCTACCGGCCCAAAAAAGGATTCGGCATCCCCCTTCGCGCATTCATGGGATCAGACGTATTCAGACAGCGCTGGGAGGAGGAGTGGCTGCCAGGGTTAAAAGAAATGGAGCGCTTTGAGACGGGTTGCCTGACGCATTGGTTGCAGAACCTTGGAAAGGCATCTTCGGATCAGGTGGATATGATCTGGCTGGCCGTGAGCTTTCAACTATGGCGGGATAAATACGGAATAACATGATCGCCATTCATCGCAGCGAGACAGGATTTCATCCACGCTGGGTAAGCTATTGCAAGGCGCAAGGGATTCCCTTCAGACAGGTAGATTGCTATGGAGATGATCTCATTCGGGATTTAGAAGGTTGCCGGGCGCTGATGTGGCATCACAGCCAGGGGAATCCGAAAGACAAACTAGTGGCCAAACCCATTTTGTTTGCCTTGGAGCAAGCAGGCATACAGGTCTTTCCCAATTTCTACACCCATTGGCATTTCGACGATAAAGTAGGACAGAAATATTTACTGGAAGCTCTGGGTGCTCCTCTGGTACCCACGCACGTGTTCCTGGAAAAGAACCGGGCTTTGGCTTGGTTGGAACAGGCTGAATTTCCCCTGGTGTGGAAATTGAGAGGCGGTGCCGGGTCCCAGCATGTAAAGCTGATCCGATCCAAGGCTGAGGCCAAGCGAAAAATTGACCAGGCCTTCGGCTGGGGCTTTCTCAACTACGATGCCCGGGCCAATCTCAACGAACGGTGGAGAAAATACAGACTGGGCAAGATAAGCTTCAATGAACTTTTAAAGGGGATAGCCCGGTTCGGCTATCCGCCTGAATATGCCCGAATAGGAGGGCGAGAGAGGGGATACGTGTACTTCCAGGATTTTGTTCCAGGCAACGATTCCGACATTCGCGTCATCGTAATAGACGGTAAGGCTTTTGCCATGAAACGCTTGGTCCGTTCCGGCGATTTCAGAGCTTCGGGAAGTGGAGCCTTTCAACTGGAGCGCGAAGTTTTTGACGAGCGTTGCATCCGGATTGCCTTCGAAATAAGCCGACAGCTTCGCGCTCAGTGTGTGGCCTTCGACTTTGTTTTTAGCAGAGAAAACGAGCCACTGATCCTGGAGATCAGCTATGGTTTCACAAAAGAACCTTACTACGATTGCCCTGGCTATTGGACAGAGGATATGAAATGGCACGAGGGAACCTTCAACGCGCAATCCTGGATGGTAGAATTGGTTTTAAAAGCGGTGTCCTGATCACCTCGAGGGCAAAACGGCTGAGATCGTGAATAAAGCTGCTACCGAGTTCGTTTTCGTCATTTCATCTCTGACCTCGGGAGGAGCAGAGCGGGTTATGACCCAGTTGGCCAATCATTTTGCTGAAGAGGGCTTTAGGGTACGGTTCATTATCCTCTCGCGCAAACCCCATTTCTTTTCCCTCCACCCCGAGATATCGTGGTCGGAGCCCGACTTTACCATCGAGGAGATGTCCCGGTTTGCGTTTCAGTGGAAGGATTTCTGGTGGCTTCGAGCCCGGCTGAAAGAAAGCCAGGGAGATGCCTATTTATCCTTTGGCGGCAAGTATAACGCGTTCGTATTGCTGGCCGGTATGGGGTTGGGAAAACGGATATATATTTCCGATCGAAGTCGGCCCTCTATCAGCTACGGGCGATTCCTGGATGCACTCAACCCTGTGGTCTACCGGTATGCATCCGGAATCATCGCCCAAACCGAAAGAGCCCGGGATTTGACGTACGCAAGAACGAAACACCCCAGAATCCAGGTGATACCCAACCCGATCCGGCAGATTCCCGGCGAAGCATCCGAGCGGGCACCCTGGATTATAAATGTGGGTAGATTTATTTCTTCTAAACACCAGGATTGGTTGATCGACTATTTTGAGGCGCTCGATGCAGAAAACTGGAACTTGATCTTTCTAGGAGACGGGCCGCAATGGGATAGAGTGAAAAAGCATACTTCTACTAAGGCTCAATCCTTGCAGGATCGCATCCATTTCAAGGGCAACGTGGAAAACATTGATTCGTACTATCGGCGCGCTTCGATTTTTGCTTTTACCTCTACTTCGGAAGGCTTTCCCAATGCGCTGGGGGAAGCGATGGCTGCCGGTTGTGCCTGCATCAGTTTTGACTGTGAAGCCGGACCCGCCGATTTGATTGACGATGGGGTCAATGGCTTCCTCATCCCCGAGGGTGACCATAGGGCCTACCGGGAGAAGCTCAGACGGATGGTGCAGGATTCGGATCTCCGAATACGACTCGGTCGTGAAGCCCGGCTTAAGATGCAGACCTTTGCGGTGAAAAAAGTAGCCCGGAACTATCTGGAGTTTATGCTCAGCTCATGAAAATTCTGATCAATACGGCGCATCAGCGATTTGGTGGTGCTATCCAGGTGGCACTCTCCTTTATCTACGAGTGTCGAAACTTCCCGGAGCATGAGTATTTCGTATGGGTGGGGCCCGGAGTAGGGCAGTCGCTTAGGGAAGAGGATTTTCCGGAAAATTTTCATTTCTCCTACTTCGACTTCGGCATTATCACTCTGGCCAAGACGTTTCGAATTAATCGCATGCTGCGAAAAAAGGAGAGCGAAATACGCCCGGATGTAGTGATTGCCACTTCCGGACCTTCCTATTTCCATTCCAGGGCACCGCAGGTCATCGGCTTCAATCTTCCCCTGTACATTTACCCCGAATCCCCTTTCGTTCGCGAACTTTCGGCCTACCGAAAGCTTCGGCTTCGCCTCAAGAGGCACTTGCACTACTACTTTTTTAAACGCGATGCCAAGGCCTTCGTCGTACAAACTGAAGACGTGAACCGCAGAGTGCGGAAGGCATTGAATACCGGGCGGGTATTTACGGTAACCAATACGCACAACGGGTTCTACGACGATTGGAAGCCCTATCCCGCCAAGCTTCCGCCGAAATCAGAAGGAGAGGTTCGCCTGCTTACCCTTTCCGCCTGGTATCCGCACAAAAATATGGACCTCATTCCCGAGGTATTGGATGTTTTACCGTCGGTTTCAGATCGCCGGTTCACCTTTGTGCTCACCCTTAGCCCGGACGATTTTGATCGGAACTTGGCCGGTAGGCCGCAGACTAAAAACATCCTGAATGTCGGGCCGGTCAAGCCGCGGGAGTGCCCATCCTTGTACCGAGAATGTGACATCATGTTTTTGCCTACCTTGGCAGAGTGTTTTTCGGCTTCTTATCCGGAGGCCATGGTGATGGAGCGTCCTATTGTAACTACGGATCTGGGGTTTTCCAGAAGCATCTGCGGAGATGCCGCCCTATATTTCGAGCCTAGGAACCCTGTCGATGCTGCCCGGCGGATCGCTCAGCTTGTAAGCGACGACACTCTTCAGGACGACCTAATTCGTAAAGGACAAGATCGGTTGCATCAGTTCGACACTTCGCGGCGCCGGGCTGAAAAATACCTGAAAATCTGTCGTGAACTTGCTGCAGGTTCCCTGGATACGTTTATTAAACCCTGAACCCTGCCGGCACCCTCGACGCATAGGTTGTGTGAGAATCGATCGACTAAGTGCCGGAAGCCTGACATACAACTGGACGTGGAAGGAGCTGCCTCCTGGAATGCGGTCGAAAAAGTCACGAGTTTCAATATCCGATTCTTCATTCTTGAAATCACAAATAATAATCCGACATGAAAAAATTATTGGTAACCGGTTCATCCGGGTTGATCGGTTCTGAGGTCTGCGCGCATTTCGACCAACTAGGCTGGGAAATCCACGGAGTAGACAATAACCAGCGAGCTGTGTTTTTCGGCCCTCCCGGGGATACGCGCTGGAATCAGAATCGCCTCCAAAGTGAGCTTAGCAAGTTTGTTCATCACGAGCTTGATATACGCAATCGACAAGGGGTTATGGATCTCCTTCCGAAAGTGAAACCCGATGCGATCGTACATACTGCGGCTCAGCCCAGCCACGATCGTGCTGCTGCCATTCCGTTCGACGATTTCGACACCAACGCCGTAGGCACGCTCAACCTGTTGGAGTCCACTCGTCAGTACAACACGGATATACCCTTTGTGCATTTATCGACCAATAAGGTGTACGGCGACGCTCCCAACGAGATTCCGATGAAGGAGCTCGAAAAGCGTTGGGATTATGACGATCCGGCCTACGAGCACGGCATACCCGAAACCTTTCGAATCGATCAGAGCAAGCACTCGCTTTTTGGAGCATCAAAGGTGGCGGCTGACATTTGCGTGCAGGAGTACGGGAGGTATTTCGATATGCCCACCACAGTGCTTCGGGGCGGTTGCCTGACAGGGCCCAACCACAGTGGCGTAGAACTTCACGGGTTCTTAAGTTATTTGGTTAAGTGCAATCTGGAAGGTCGCGAATACACCATCTTTGGATACAAAGGCAAGCAGGTACGCGATAATATCCACTCCTACGACGTTGCGCGTTTCATTGAAGAGTTTATTAAGGCACCCCGGGTAGCCGAAGTATACAACCTGGGCGGAGGCAAAGACAATACGTGCTCCATTCTAGAGGCCTTTGATATCATTTCCGAGATCAGCGGGAAGCCGATGCAGTATAAATATTCCGATCAAAATCGCATTGGGGATCATATTTGTTATTACAGTGATTTACGGAAAATGAAAGCGCACTATCCCAATTGGGAAATAACCAAGCCTCTGCGTACGGTCTTTGAAGAAATTCATGAAGCCTGGTTGGCGAGGCAAAAAGAGCTGAACCTGACCTAGTGATAGGGCATATGCTGAGCTTGCTTCTCAAATGACTAATCCCGTGACCATGAACATTTGGACCATTTCTCTTTTTGAGCCGACCCCTCTGGACAAAGCCACGCCAATGCGATTTATGGGCATAGCTGCTGCGGCTGAAAACCGAGGCCACCGGCTTACGCATTTTACGACCACTTTTCGCCACACGACCAAGAAGCAGCGTTTTGAAAGCAATCACGTTCATCGAGTACATTCGAATTACGAATTGGTCTTCATTCGCTCGAAGGGATACGCGAAGAACATCTCGCCGGCCCGCTTTTTGGCCCACCGTGACTTTGCCCGGAAGCTTATCCCTGTATTGGATGGGCGTCCGAAACCCGATGTTGTTTTTGTAAGTATGCCGCCGTTGAGCGCTGCAGAGCGCGTGGTTGCCTGGGGGAAAACGCATGGGGTGCCGGTCGTAATTGATATTATTGACCCCTGGCCGGATTCCTTCATTAAGGATGTGCCCGAACAAGGAAAGGGCGCTGCACGGGTCGTCCTCACGCCCTTTTACAATCGCCTCAAGAAGTTTCTGCAGAATTGCAGCGGCTTGACGGCAATTTCAAAAGGTTATTTGGACTGGGCCCTTGCTTTTTATCCGGATGTACCTAACAAAGCATATTTTTACCCGGCAGCCGACCTCCAGGAGGTTCAAAACTCCATCCGGGCTTACCAACGGGAAATGGATCGCAATGGAGACTTACTCCGGCTAATTTATGCCGGTAGTATGGCCAGTTCCTACGACATCCCTTCCATTTTGAAGGCAGCCGAGCAAATGCATAGGCGGCACCCGGGACGAACAGAGTTCGTAATAGCTGGTACCGGCCCTCAGCGCCCACTGGTAGAGGAGTTCCTTCAGCGTTTACCCAACCTCAAATATTTGGGCTGGGTTGGCAAGGAGGAACTGCGCCGGCAATATGCACAATGTGACCTGGGGCTTATTCAGCACATGAACAGCCTTACCCAAACCGTAACCTACAAGTTGTTCAACTACCTCAGTGCCGGACTGCCCGTACTCAATTCGCTGCAAAGCGAAATGGTAGATATCATCCGAGATAATGAAGTAGGCCTTAGTAACAGGGAGGGAGATGTTGGAAAATTAGTGGAGAATATTGAGCGATTTCTGCAAGATGAAGCCCTGCTGAAACAGTACAAGGAAAATGCACTGGCACTCACGGCTCGTGAAGGGGATGCCCCGGTGGTCTATGAACGGCTAGTACAATTTTTGGAGGCCGTAGCTGAGCAGGCGCATGCTGCTTCGGTGAGTGACTCCCAAAGTGGTATTTCATGAAGGTTTTAGTGACCGATGTCGGATCTCGCAAAACATTCGATGTTGTAAACATTCTTCAGCGAGTTTACAATTTACCTCTTCTACTGTTTGCGGAAAAGGATCATCGCTTCCAACTTCCATTGATTTATGGTCAGCGGGTCCACCCATTGCGCAACACAAGCCCGGAAGATTTTGAACGGGATCTCATGCCGGTTCTTGAACAATATCGGGACGAAACGCTGGTGTATTTGCCGGTTTCTGAAAAGGCGACGCTATTCTTCTACGACCTTCTGGCCCGGCATTCGCTACCCAACATCCAATACCTTTTGCCGGAAAAAGAGGCGTTTCTCCTGACCAGCGATAAAGCTCGCTTTCAGCAATATTGTGAACAGTACGGGTTCCCCGTACCGCGCTCTTACGAGAAAAACGATTTGAAACACCTGGAGAATGACTTTCAACCGGTCATTGCGAAGCTGAAGTCCGGGGCCGGCTCGGTTGGTATGAAATATATCGATTCGGTAGAACAATTGTCTGCTCTACACCAACTCGACTTCAATGAATACCTCGTTCAGGAGCGGATCATCAGTTCGGAAAAGGTGGCTGGTGCTTTCTTCTTGTGCCGGGAAGGAAAAACAGTAGCGTATTACGGGCATCGGCGCCTGCGCACCTTTCCGCCGGAAGGAGGCGTAACCGTTTTTTCGAAGGCTGAAGACAACCCGGAAGCGAGGCAGATCGGTGAAGCGTTGTTGGCTCATCTTGGCTGGAACGGGTTTGCCATGATCGAGTTCATCCAGGATAACCGAACGGGCGAATGGAAAATTATTGAGCTCAACCCCAGGCTTTGGGGTTCCGTGCTGCTTTCTGAGTTTACCGGGGCTCGTTTTTTGAAAACCTATGTCGACCTTTGCCTACAGAAGCCTGTTTCGCCTCAACCGGCCGACCACACCCGGTTTATCCGTTGGCTATTTCCTTTTGATTTGTTCAATGTACTGAAAGGGAAAATAAGTTGGGGAGAGTTCTTTCACCTCGCACCGGATACTACATGTTATATAAATTTTACGTACAGTAATTGGCGGAGGGCAAGTCTTTTTTTGATTTATTTTACTTTTAATTTTCGGTCCATCAAGCGATTGTTTAAGAAGCTGTATGGATGATTGGGTGGTATTCGACTTTGATAGAACCTTAATTGAAAGGGATACCCTGTTCGGGTTCTACCGGGCAGCAAGTGAGCCGGGCTTCTTGTTTCAATTAAAGCGGATTATACTGACAGGGGTTGCCGTCCTCTACAAATTAAGGCTCATAAACAACGATGCCCTAAAATCTGCGGGCATCTGGCTTTTCCTCCGAAATAAATCGGTAGAAGAGCTTGAGCAGGCAGCCAAAGCATATGCTGCTTCCCTCTCCTTGAATGAGGTTTATCGAGGAGATTTCCTTCAAACTGCCGCCCACAGGCGGGTAGTGGTTTCGGCTTCACCGGAGCTTTATTTGAAACGAGTTTTCGAGGGTGAAACGGTATTCGGCACGCAACTGAAAGTGAGAAATGGTCGGATCGTAGGTCTGATGCGCAATCTATACGGGCCGGAGAAAGTCAGGCGGCTTGTTGAAGAAGGGATTGTGCCGATCTCCGCAGTGTTTACCGATAGTTATTCGGACAAACCCCTGATGGATCTGGCCGAGACAGTCTGGCTGGTCGAAAAAGGGCAGAAGAAGATCATAAAGGAAAAGAACCTTCCCGATGCATAAGATCTTGGTTTTTTCACATCTGATGAAAACTGCCGGAACGGCTTTAAGCAAGGCATTGATCGGCTACTTTGGTCCGCATATGCACATTGCACCGGGCGGCCTTAAAATGGATGCTGAAATTTACAAGCGAAAAGATTTGGAAAGGGATATTGGTCTTTTTAACGATAAATTAAAGATTATTTCCGGGCATCGCCTCAGGCCGTATTATGATTTCGGAGAACTGGAGGAACGGTTGTGTTGGTTTACGTTTTTGAGAAACCCGGCAAAGCGGTACGTTTCTCATTACCTGCACGACAAAATGTGGACTGAGAACTTCAGGTATAAGCGATACGAAAATATGAAAACCGGCTCCATTGAGGAATGGGAAGCGATCGAAAACTACGCCAATTATCAGACCAAGTTCATTGCCGGAGAAGAAAATGTGAACAAAGCGATCGACATCCTTGAGACTAAAATGGATTGGGTGGGCCTCACGGAAGATTTCCTGGCTGGGCTTTGTTCATTCAAGCAACATTTTTCACTGGAGGGATTGTATGTGAGTAATTCAAAAGCTAATACCAGCCTGGCAAATCGAGCGGATAGGAATTTGGTCTTTTCGAATTTTGCATCTTTTATTGAAGAAAAAAATGAGTTGGATGATCAGCTTTATCAATACGTAAAGGAAAACATTCATCCGCGATTCAAGCTGGACGATCCTTCTTCTTTTCTCGAAAAGGGCCGCCCTTCAGTTTACCGGAATGTGAATATGATCCGGTTTCAAATAAACCGGCAATTAAAATACCGAACAACCGAACTAAATTTTCAAAACCTGAATCGGTTTCTTACCAGATGGTATAGATAAAAAGCGATGGAGAAGAAAGGAATCCCTTCTGTTTTTACTGTAGATGTCGAGGACGGCATTAGCATAGCCATGCGCGATGTTTTCGGCACACACGTTCCGCAGACCGATCGAGTCGTGCGATGCACTCGCGCAGTGTTGGATCTTTTGGATGAACAACAGATAAAGGGTACCTTTTTCACCCTAGGCAAGGTAGCCGAGGATTTTCCCAACCTGGTCCGCGACATAGCCCGCCGGGGGCATGAGGTCGGCGTACACGGGTATCATCACCTTTTGTTCAATCAAATGACCCCTGTGCAGGCCCGGAGAGAGCTTTCTGAAGCCAAGGCAAGACTGGAAGATATAATCGGCCAAGTGGTACGTGGCCACCGGGCACCTGCTTTTTCCATTTCGCCCGAAACGGCATGGGGGTTGGACGTAATTGCCGAATGCGGCTTCACTTACGACAGCAGCATCATGCCCGCTGCCTCAGGCCGGTATGGCTGGTCCGGCTTCCCGCCGGACATGATTCAAGTCAAAACAAAGGAGGGCCGAACTCTGGTAGAAGTTCCCATTTCTACTCTTTCCTGGCGGGATAAGCGATTGCCTTTCAGCGGGGGGAGCTATCTCCGTCTGTTGCCGCTTTGGTTTCTGAAAAAAGCCTTCGATCGCACCAATCGGGAAAAACCCGTTATCCTGTATATGCATCCTTACGAAGTGGATACGGAGCGATATCCCGCCTATTATTTCGAGGCATTGCGCGCGGTGCCGGTCCTCACCCGACTCAAAATGCGTTCGATGTGGTGGAATCGGAATGCGACCTTGCCAAAACTACGGGCCCTGCTGCAGCGAAACTCCTTTGTTCGTATGGACGAGCTCATCGCGCAGGCCGCAAATACTCCCCAAGGACTACCTGCCCTTTCCCTAGATACCTTGGCCCAAAAAACTTCTTCTTCCGCAGCATGAGTAATCCACTCGAAAACCTTAGAAGGCGACTCCTGCTTCAGGCAAAAAATCTGATCGGTTGGAAAACTGACCGAAAAATTGTGGTCTTCGCTGTAGATGATTATGGCAATGTCCGCCTGGCCTCCAAGGCAGCCCGGGAGGTGCTGGATAAGAAGGGGCTGAGGGTTTTCTCTCGCTTTGATCTATACGATAGCCTGGAGACGGCCGATGATTTGAGCGCACTTTTTGAAGTACTTACTGCCGTACGAGACAGCCGGGGGAGACATGCTGTGTTTACACCCTTGGCCTTGCCTATGAATATCGATTTCGAACGCATTATAGAAAATGGCTATGTTCAATTCTACAACGAACTTTTGCCGGCCACCTTGGCCAAATTGCCTGCCCACAAAGGAGCTTGGGAACTCTGGAAGGAGGGCATGAGGGCGGGTATCTTCTTGCCTCAATACCACGGACGCGAACACCTGAACCTCAAAGTATTCAACCATTTATTGCGGAAACGGGACCCCGAACTCATGCTGAATTTACAGCAACGCTGTTATGCCCGTATTTCATCCCGGCCTTTTCCCAACATCGAATACCCTGCCGCCTTTCACTTTGAGGAATTTAATGAGCAGAAGAAACTCCAGGATATTGCAAGCGAAGGACTGGCCGCCTTCGAGCGGGTTTTCGGGACTCCGGCCTCTCTATTCAATGCTCCGGCAGGGCGAGAACATCACAGCCTGCACGAAACGCTGGCACGAGGGGGCGTCCGCTACATCGAAAGCGCTCTGCTTTTCAATGAGCACCAGGGTTCCGGCAAGTATCGAAAACGCCTTCGCTACACCGGGAAACAAAACCAGTTTGGGCAGACCTTCCTGGTTCGCAATGTCGTTTTCGAGCCCGCCGAAGACTGGGGGCTGGACTGGGTGAATTTTGCCCTGGAGCAGATCGCTGCGGCCTTCCGTTGGAGGCGGCCAGCGCACATCAGTTCTCATCGCGTAAATTTTTGCGGCCACCTGGACGAGAAAAACCGGGCGACGGGCCTGCGAGCACTAAAAACGCTCCTCCAAAAAATCGTAGCTACCTGGCCGGAGGTGGAGTTTATGTCTGCTCATGAGTTGGGCGAACAGATATGTGCCGATCAGAAGAAAGTGCGACCCCATCCGTCTACAGGTTCGCCTGTGAGGCCATAGAGCCGAAAATACTAGAAGCCATCTCAAAAATGTTTTTGATGGCGAAAATGAGAGATTTTGGTACCAGATGAGGCGCAAAAACGGAGCATAGCCCCAGCTACGTGACGCTTTTTGTAACGAAATCTGGTGCCAAAAGATCCGTTTGCAGGCCAAAGGATATTATTGAGATGGCTTCTAATTGGATACTCTCGGAAATTGATTTCCCATGTTTTACCGAAATTACGTAAAGCGCTTTTTTGATTTTTTGGCAGCCTTGACCCTTCTGTTACTATTCGGTATCCCGATTGTACTTGTAACTCTGGTCCTGATTTTTGTCAACAAAGGAAAGCCGTTCTTTTTTCAACGCCGTCCGGGGTATCGGGAAGAAGAAATTAGGATTATTAAGTTCAAGTCCATGACGGATGCGCGAGATGAAAAAGGGATACTTCTTCCGGATAATGAGCGACTTACTTCTTTTGGACGCTTTATTCGGAAAACTTCCCTGGATGAACTTCCCCAACTGGTAAACGTCCTCCAGGGCGATATGAGCCTCGTCGGCCCCAGGCCTTTGCTGTTTAAGTACTTGCCCTTGTATAGTGCAGTGCATCGAAGGCGCCACGAGGTCAGGCCGGGCATCACCGGCTGGGCTCAGGTCAATGGGCGAAACAGCATCCCCTGGCCGAAGAAGTTCGACCTGGACGTTTACTACGTCGATCACCAGAGTTTTGCCTTGGACCTGCGCATTCTCTGGATGACCTTTCTGAAAGTGATTAAACGCGAAGGGGTCAATCAAAGCGATGAACGCCCCATGCAACCCTTTACCGGCTATGGCAATGCAGACAGCGAACCGTCTACTCTATCTGGGGTACTACCTGAAAAAGCTCGATCGAAACGCGCTGAATAGGTTCATGAACCACACGCGCAAATTGGCAGGACGGTCTTATCCGAGCTTGCTGGCCGACGTGCTTTGGTCGTCTCTGAAATACAATATTTCTCTCCTGGAATATTTCCAGTTCCGCTTTTTTGAGCTGAGTGATCCGGAACGGGCCCGCTTTGCCGGAACCGGCTACATGTATGAATACCAGTTGGCTATGAATCCCAAGGTGCATCGCGCTGTTCTGGAGGACAAACGGATTTTTCTCAAGGCATATGCGCCCTTCATCCGACACGATCATGCCTCCCTGGATGAATTGCAAGCCGACCCGGCTGTAGGAGAACGCTTACTGGCCAATTCTTCGGGGAAAATTGTTTTGAAAGGCTCCCATGGGCAATGCGGCCGGGGGGTGGAAGTTCGCCCGTGTTCGGACTTCACCCCTCAATCTCTGGTTCAGCGCATGGTGGAAACGGAAAACGATCTGGCAGAGGAATTCATCGAACAACATCCCGATATTATGGCTCTTTCGCCTTCGGGTTTGAATACGGTCCGGATTATCACCCAATTGAATGCGCGGGATGAGGTCGAAATCCTCGGTGCTCGCTTGCGCATTACCGTCGATTCGATAGTGGACAATCTGGCAGCCGGCAACCTGGCTGCTCCCATTCAGCTCGAAACCGGCCGCGTGGATGGTCCGGGCGTTTATAGTGATATCACCAAATCGGATGAATCCGTTCACCCGGTGACCGGCCTGCCGATTGTGGGGTTTCAGGTTCCTTATTGGGAAGAAACGCTGGATATGGTTCGCCGGGCAGCCCTGCTGAACACCTCGAATCGTTCCATCGGCTGGGATGTCGCCATTACGGCGGATGGTCCCGAGCTGGTAGAAGGTAACCACGATTGGTGTAAGTTGCTCTGGCAGCTGCCGGTGAAGTCTGGGTTGAAGCCCGTATTGGATCAACATCTCAAAACGATTACCTAGCTTTACCCCATGCGCATCCTAATCACCGGAGTCGGAGGACCTACACCTCGCAGTATCGCCCGCTCCCTGCGTTGGTACAGCCGTTACGCACGGTATGAACTCATCGGCACGGACATCAATCCGCATGCCCGCGATCTGTACGATGAAACCCTCTACAATAAAACTTACCTGGTGCCTCCGGCCGGGCACCCAGACTACTGGCCTGCCTTGGAGGGCATACTTGAAAACCATCAGATCGACATTGCCTTAATTCAGCCGGAGAAAGAGGTGTTGGCCTGGTCGGAAAGAGCGTCGGAAGGCTCTTCCTTCCCCTGCAAGGTGTTGTTGCCGGATTACCAACTCGCTCAACTGCTTGTAGACAAATCGAAGATGACCCGGGTGCTTGCCCCATACGGCCTGGTGCCACCGTCCATTGCCTTTCGGTCTGAGGAACTGGATTGGGCATCCATCGAGGAGGTTCTGGACTATCCCTTCTGGGTGCGTTCCACCTCGGGGTCCAGCGGGCTGGGTTCCCTGAAAGTGGAGGACCGCCCTGCGCTTCAAAACTGGTTGAGGATCAATGCCGGCGTGGACCGGTTTTTGGCCAGCAGTTTTCTACCGGGGCGCAATCTGGCCTGCAAGCTGCTCTACTTCGAGGGGGGGCTGGTACGCGCCGCCTGCGCAGAGCGGGTTCAGTACATCATGGCCAAAGTAGCTCCGTCCGGCATAACCGGCAATACGGCTTTCGGCCGGCTTATCAATGAGCCGGCCCTGGTCGAAGCAGCTGAAAAAGCAATGACTCTCCTTTTTGAACATACCGGGGCAACCCCCCATGGCTTTTTTACGGTAGACTTCAAGGAGGATAGCCGGGGCCGCCCCTTCATAACCGAAGTAAACGTTCGCCACGTGGCCTTTTCCATTTGTTTTGCTGCGGGAGGCGCTAATTTTGCAGAAGACACCGTGCGCTTGCTGGATGGAGACCCGGGCTTCGACCAGGCTTTTCGGGTCCATCAGTTCGAGCCCGACCTCATCTTCCTCCGAGATGTGGATGCCTCGCCCTTGCTGATGCGGGAAAGCCAATTATTCACCCAGGAAAATGAGAAGGGACGGTAGGAGCACGCTTCTCCATCCCTAAAAATTTGAATTCGATTTCCCATGACACCGGATACCCAAACCAAAGAAAAGATCTGGCTTTCCTCACCTCACATGGGTGAGGCCGAACGGCGTTATGTACAGGACGCCTTTGATTCCAATTGGATTGCCCCGCTAGGGCCCCATGTAAATGCATTCGAGCAAGAACTGGCCAGGTATACCGGGGCAGGCAACGCAGCGGCCTTGAGCAGCGGTACGGCGGCTATTCACCTTGCCTTGATCCTGGCAGGGGTGGAAGCCGGAGATGTCGTTCTGTGTCAGAGTATGACGTTTTCGGCTTCCGCCAACCCCATTGTATATCAGGGCGCAACCCCCGTCTTCATCGACTCGGAGCCTGGCAGTTGGAATATGGATCCCAATAGCCTCGAAGATGCGCTTCGGCATTATACCCAATTAGGGAAAAGACCCAAAGCCATTATCCCCGTTCACCTGTACGGTATGCCGGCCAGGATGGAAGAGCTGATGGCGCTGGCCGAACGCTATGGAGTCCCCATTATAGAGGATGCAGCCGAAGCATTAGGGTCACGCATTCAGGACGCCGCATGCGGGTCCTTCGGCACCTTTGGAATCCTCAGCTTTAACGGCAACAAGATCATTACAACCAGTGGGGGAGGGGCGTTGCTGAGCCGGGATGAGAGCCTCATTCAAAAAGCCCGGTTCCTGGCCTCACAAGCCAGAGACCCGGCACCACACTATCAGCATAGCCACATCGGGTACAACTACCGGCTCAGCAATATCCTGGCAGCAGTAGGCCGCGGCCAATTGGAAGTCCTCCCGGAGCGCATACACAGCCGCAGAGCGAATTTTGAGAAATACCGGTCCTTTTTCCATAGCTGGAATGAGAAAGGATTTGCCGTGCAGTGGCAGGACGAGGCTCCGGGGCAATTCAGCAACCGGTGGCTGACCTGCATTCTGGTGGACCCGAAACGCAATAAAGGATTGAATCGCGAGCGAATTCGGCTCGCTCTGGCAGAAGAGAATATCGAAGCCCGTCCGCTGTGGAAACCCATGCACATGCAACCCGTGTTTGAATCGGCTCCGTTTTTCGGAGGGGGAACGTGCGAAAATCTTTTTGAACAGGGGCTTTGCCTGCCCAGCGGGTCGAATCTCACGGAAATGGCTTTCCAACGCATTTTTGGGGTGCTGGAAAACCTGCTTTCCGGTGCAGCAGGATGATTTCGAAAATCAAAAAAGCGTATTAGGTTCACCTTAACCCACACCCACAAAAAACTTTTCCCATGACAGTAAGCGAACCCATTTTGCGTGTAGGCAGCCAAACTATACCTACGAACATAGAAGTTAAGACCCTTTCGATCATTATTCCGGCTTACAATGAGGAAGCGACTATCCATTTGATCCTGGATCGGGTGAAGGCGGTTGAACTGGTCAAAGGCATTGCAAAAGAGATCATTATTGTAAATGATTGCTCGAAAGACGATACAAAGGGAGCCATTCACCGGTACATGGACCAGAATCCCGATTTAAATATCTCGTACTTCGAGCACGAAGTAAATCAGGGAAAAGGAGCTGCTTTGCACACGGGGATTTCCAAAGCTACCGGCGAATACCTGATCATTCAGGATGCAGACTTGGAATACGATCCAGAGGAGTACAACGACCTGCTTAAACCCATCCTTTTGGGGCATGCCGACGTCGTTTACGGATCCCGATTTATGGGCAATAATCCTCACCGGATTTTGTTTTTCTGGCATTCGATCGGCAACAAGTTCCTCACGTTCCTTTCGAATATGATGACCAACCTGAACCTGACTGATATGGAGACCTGCTACAAAATGTTCAATACGAAAGTGATCCAGTCCATTCCTTTAAAAGAAAAGCGATTCGGCTTTGAACCGGAGGTGACCGCAAAAATAGCCCGGATTCCAAATATTCGAATCTACGAGGTGGGTATAAGTTACTATGGCCGAACGTATGCCGAGGGCAAAAAAATCGGATGGAAAGATGGCTTCAGGGCTATTTATTGTATCGGTAAATATGGCTTGTTTAAGGCTAAATGAAAATGGAAGATCATAAAGACGTTTCAAGCCGGATATTTAAGGGGGGCATCGCACTTTCCGTTCTCGCCGGAATTGTATTATCCCTATACCAGTTTTATTTTAATCGAGGGCTTTGGTTGGATGAAGTAATGCTGGCTTCAAATATCATTGATCGGAGCTTTCTGGAGCTATTACAACCCCTTGATTTCAATCAGATTGCACCTATCGGGTTTTTATGGGTGGAAAAGCTTTTTACGCTCATATTCGGAAATACGGACTATGCGCTTAGTCTGTTTCCGTTGTTGGGCTATCTCGGTTCTCTGCCGCTGGTTTACCGTTTTGTC
Source organism: uncultured Saprospiraceae bacterium (assembly GCA_964595955.1). Lineage (GTDB taxonomy): Bacteria > Bacteroidota > Bacteroidia > Chitinophagales > Saprospiraceae > JAJDFU01. Next base: position 71,772 of record CAZQSF010000002.1, on the reverse strand, counting down.
AAGAAGGTTTCAGATGATCAGTGGTTGGCTCTTTTGAGCCTCGGGGTTTTTAGTGTGCTTTACCAGCATATCGCTTTGGGCTCCGAGGTAAAACAATACGCTACAGATGTATTTTTTACACTCGCCATTCTCAATGCTCACCTGAGCTTTAAGGCAAACAAAACGACCTCTTATTTTCTCTACGCCTTGCTGGGCGTAATTGCCATTTGGTTTTCCAATATTGCCGTAGTCATCCTGTTCACGGTAGGCCTTTTAGGGCTTTACCAATGGGTGTATTTGAAAAAAGAATATGCCTTTCTGGGCGTGCTGGCCGTTTGGTCTGGGTTTTTTGCCGGGTATTACTTCCTGTTTTTTCACGATCATCCTACCAAGGAATACATGCTTGCCTATTGGCAAACGGTGGATCCTGCATTTTTACCGCTCGATCCATTCTCTAAGAAGTTCGGGGTTTTCGCCCACGATGCGTTGAGCGACTTGTTCGGTTGGGTATTGGGATTTGGCAGGTCTTTATGGTTTGTTCCCTTACCTTTCGTCCTGTTAGGACTATACCGGCTGGCGAGCATGCGGAAATACGCATTACTTTTCATCCTTGTCTTTCCCTTGCTGGTCCATCTCGGTATGTCTGCGCTAAAACTCTATCCTTTTGCCACGCGCCTGGTTCTGTATTCCAGCCCATTTTTGATCTTTTTGTTTGTCTATGGCTGGTTGGAAATGCTCCGATTCTCCAGAGTACTATCCAGGCATAAAATCGTTTTCTCCCTCTTGGCTCTCCTCCCGGTCGGAGCCCTGCTGTTCAAGACTCTTTATTTCTACCCCATCGAACGAAGTGGGTTGCGAGACTGCATGGAGTATCTGGCCGAAGTGGCAGATCCTGAAGAAAAAATTTATGTTTTGCACCGACTTGTCTTCGCCTATGATTTTTACCAAAAAAGTGGGCAGGTAAGCCTTCCCAATACTGCAAAACCGTTCACCTACATCATTCCGGATGGAAAAGTACAGGTCAACGGGGTTATGGTTTCCGGCGGAACGCCCGATGATTTCCAGGAAGAATTTCGGGGGCAAAAACAGTTTTGGTACATTTCTAAAGCGCCTTCCAGGCGCGCCCAAAAGCAGGGTGAAGAGAACGAACTTCAGGAGATTTCGCTGAAGTTCCTGGAAGAAAGTGGTTTTCGAATCAAGGACGAGAAATACTTTTACAAGCTATCTTGCTATTTGTACGAACCCGCTCCTGAAATGGTCTCCCCGGATACGATCCAATCTACCAAAATCGCGACGGAAGGGGAATAGGCCTCATGCAGTCCGGCCTATTATTTGGAGCGGCTATAAAGTATTTGTTAATTTTTTATGCAAAAAAAGCAAGAAAACAGGTTGTTGTCCTCTCAGTTTATATCCCGCCTTTTGATCTCCTGTTCCCCTGTCTGCTCAAATTTCGCGAATACTTGTGTCGCAACGGATTATAACCTATCTTTAGATTGGCAGAGGGGCAAATTCTTGCTTTCGTAGTCGAATACCCCCCAATCCTCTCGCCCGAGAAGCTATCACAACATCCATCCCAAGCCGATTTTCGTAGTACGGTCCATTACATGAATCTGTAGTGGTCTGAAAGATATTGTCTGCTTCGCCCTTTCCATTGGATAGGGATGAAGGATTGGTTGTGTACTAACAAATTATTCCCATGAAAGTAAATTTACCCAAGAAATCATCCGTTCTGCCTGCGTACAGTTCCAAAATCCTGGTGCTTGGTTGGGACATGTTCTTCGCTGTGCTGTCGCTCTACGTGGCCATTTTGGTCACTCATAATTTCGACCTGGAAAGCACGTCTCTGTTCTTTTCATCGGCTACTCTGCTTTTTCTCGGCTTGCGGCTGCTGGTTTACCGCATATTGCGAACGTACTCCATCGTCATTCGCTATGTGGGCGAAAAAGACTACAAGAACGCTTTCTTCGGGGTGACGCTGTCTTCCCTTTTGTTTACCCTCCTCATCTTAGTGATGCCCGACCTCTGGAAAGTCGACAACCCCATGGCCGTCGTGCTCGTGGATTTCTTTCAGGTGTTGCTTCCCACTGTCGGCTTGCGTATTGCTCTGCGCTACATGTACGACTTTTTCAAGCAGCGCGAGTGCAAGCGGCAAAACACAGCCATTTTCGGAGCCGGAGAGTTGGGGTCGCTGGTTTACAGCGTGCTGCAGCACAACACCTCACACAAATACAAGGTGGTCGCCTTTTTTGACGACGATCCCAAGATGACCCGCAAAGCTCTGAATGGCATACGGGTATATGATCCGCGGAAAGACTTCGATGAAGTCATTCGCAAGAATAAGATCAAGGTGGCCATCATTGGTATCAACGGCCTTCCGGAAAAAAGGCGTTTGGAGTTCATTGATGCCTGCCTGGCCAATCAGGTGAAGGTGCTGAAGTTGCCTCCGGTGACCTCCTGGATCAACGGCAACCTCAATGTGGGGCAACTCAAAAAGATCAACACGGAAGATCTCCTGGATCGGGAACCGATTAAACTGGACGAAGTAAAAATCGCCGAATCAGTCACCAATAAGGTGGTGATGGTTACGGGCTGTGCCGGCTCCATAGGAAGTGAAATCGTTCGCCAACTTCTCAAATACCAACCGCGCACGGTGATCGGCCTGGACCAGGCCGAGACTCCGCTGGCTGAAATGATGTTGTCTTTGAAGGACGAAGTATCCAATGGCATCTTTCAGGGGGTTATGGGGGATGTTCGAGACTGGGATAAGCTCTATCGCATCTTTCAGGAATACCGTCCCGATTACGTGTTTCATGCTGCCGCCTACAAGCATGTTCCCATGATGGAGCGCTTCCCGGATGAGGCGGTAAAAGTGAACGTACTCGGCACCAAGAATGTAGCTGATCTATCCGTCAAGTTCGGCGTGGATAAGTTCGTCATGATTTCCACGGACAAAGTGGTCAATCCCGCCAATATCATGGGGGCGAGCAAGCGAATAGCGGAGATTTATGTACAAGCTCTGAATTTCCGGGCAGGTAACTTCACCCAGTTTATCACCACGCGCTTCGGCAATGTGTTGGGGTCCAACGGATCGGTAATCCCCATTTTCAAGGAACAGATCGAAAATCGCCGTCCTGTGACGGTTACTCATCCGGAAGTGACCCGTTTTTTTATGACGATTCCAGAGGCCTGCCAACTGGTACTGGAAGCCGGTGCTATGGGGAATGGGGGTGAAATTTTCGTTTTCGATATGGGTGAACCGGTGCGCATCGTCAATCTGGCGCGAAAAATGATCCTGCTGGCCGGCCTGACTCCTGGAAAGGATATCGACATAGTCTTTACGGGGCTGCGTCCGGGCGAAAAGCTATACGAAGAATTGCTGGATAAACAGGAGGGCATCATTCCAACCCACCATCCCAAGATCATGAAAGCCAAGGTGCGTACCTGCTCGTATGAAGAGGTAAGACCCCGGATCGATGGCCTCGTCGCAGGCGTTTCGGAAAGTGTTCCCAGCGATATCCTGGTGAGCGTCATGAAAGAGATGGTCCCGGAGTTCGCCAGTAAGAATTCTGAATTTGCAGCGCTCGACCGTCAAAAACAAGGTGCTGCCTCTTGATATGGTAAATGGCTTCCGGGGGCGGAGCTCGCCATGCTTGCTCTATCCCCGGTAGCCTTACTCCTTTCCCTTTTCCAATTCTGCGATCTTTTGCTGCACCGCTTCGGCCTCGGCCATTTTAGCGGCATAGCCTTTAATATCGCCTCCCCGCTGAAGCTTCATCGCTTCTTCCAGCAGCTTTTCGTATTCTTTCTCCAGCTTTTTTACCGGGTCTTTTTTGAACAGTCCGAACATGAGCATTCCTGTTTGATCTTCGCCTTAAACAATGACCACCAGATAGAGTTCACCCGGTGTCGATGACCCTTCAGGCTTCCCCGTTATGCTTGAACACAGAGGCTAACGGTCATTTCGTTCGCCTCTCTGTTTTAGGCTTGATTTATATCGCTAAAAAATAATGCCGTTTCAAGGGAAAAATGCCGCTAACGAATAGGACATTTCATCCTTGAATTAGTGTAATTTCCTGGAATGGCAGTCGCGGTTTAGCCGAGAATAGGATGTATGGCCTTCAAGGTCGCACAAAGGGTCAAAACTACCGCAACAACGTAAGGTCGCCGCTCAATAACTTTCGGCTTCCATCAATCAGCTCCACTTCGAGCAGATAGGCGTAAACGCCGGTATTGAGGGGCTTGCCCCTAAACCGGCCGTCCCATCCTTCCTCTGCGGCGTTGGGCTGGAAGTTGCGGTTCTCAAAGACGGGCTCACCCCATCGGCTAAAAATGCGCATATAAGTGATCTGGACCAGTGCGCCCGGCCGGGTCTGCGGAAAGAAGAAATCATTTCGACCATCGGCATTGGGCGAAAAGGCGTTGGGCAGATAAACCGGAGCCCTCCGGTCGACAATGACCCGGACCTCCAGTTGGTCTCTGCATCCTCCGTTGCTGGTTATTTCCAAGGTGTAGCGCGTACTTTCCAGTGGAGTTGCAAGGGGTTCGGGACAGGTGTAGCAACTCAGGCCGGGGGCATCGCTCCAATCAAACAGCAAGGAGTCCAGCTCGGTATTGGCCACCAGCCGGATCTGGTGGGCCTCGCCAAGGCGGATTTCCGGTTCGGAATCCAGGGCGGCAACGGACAAGGGCGGGGGCTCCACGATTTGCACCCTCTCCTCATCGGTACAGCCGTTGATATCCTGAACAATCACCTCGTAGGTTTGCGGCATGAGTTGGGTGAAAAAGGTTTCGGACAGAAAAGTCTGGCCCCCGTCAACGGAAACCAGATAAGGCCCCAGGCCGCCGTTTATCGAATCGATCCGGACCTGGCCGGCTTCGCCCGGGCACAGGGGTTGCCGGCTGCTCACGGTCATTTGCGGCAGATCCTGGCTCACTCGAACGCTGTCTTCGGATGTGCAACCGTTTTCGGTATCTCGAACCTCCAGAATATAGGTGCCCGTACTTCCAATACCGGGCTCGATCGACTGCAGACCGTCCAGGAGAACGCCATCGGTCGTGCGCCAGGTATAGGCCATCGTAGGCCCTGAGGACGAGCCGCTGCCGTCCAGGCGCTGTAGCTCCTCCCAGCACGGAAGCAGGAAATCGGATCCGGCAGCTGCAATGGGCGATATGGTATCTATCGGAACATTCAGGCTTTGGATGGCTGAACAACCGTTATTCAAGTTTGTCACCTCCAGGGTATACACCCCGGCTCGGGTTACGTCGGGTGTCAGGCTGTTGCCTCCCTGGACAATCCCGTCGTCCGGGCCGCTCCACAGAACTTCGACAGGCCCGGGGCTACCCGCCAGGGAAGCGGAAAGGCGTACGGAATCGCGTTGGCAGGTCAGCGGATCGGCCGGCTGGATGGAAAACCCGGGGGGCTCGACGTCTTCAAATACACGTACGGTCTCGGATGCTGTACATCCGTTATCTACATTGCTGACTTCCAGATTATAAAGGCCGGCAGCCGTTGCATTTACCTGAATCTGACTGGAATCTCCCGCGAGGGTTCCGTTAGGGGTGGTCCAGGTATACTGCAGACCGGGACCCTGGTCCGAGTTGCTGCCGTCCAGCGAAACGACCGTTCGGGTACAAGTCAAGGTATCGGGCGAAGCGATCCGTACTGTGGGAAGCTCTACATTCTGAAACACCGTGACGGAGGCCGAATCCCGGCATCCGTTGGACGAGTCCCAAATCGTGAGGGTATAGGTGCCTGGGAGGCCGGCAAGGGCCAGAACCTGATCGACTCCACCCAACAATTGGCCGTCGGTTGTACTCCAGTTGTAGCTGAAATCCGTGCCTGAGCTGGAATTACTCCCGTCGAGTAAGAGGCTATCCCGGGTGCAGGTTAGCGTATCCGGCTGGGCTATGGCCACTACTGGCGGCAAGGTGTCCTGTACCACATTAAGAGAAGCAGTGTCTGTACACTGGTTTTCTAGGTCCGTCAGTACAAACTGATAGGTGCCCGGGGCAGCGGCCAGTGCGTTTGGGGTCTGGCTGCCGGCCAGGAGGAGTCCGTCGGCAGTGGTCCACTCCGATTGAAAACTACCGGAAGGGGGCAAAACCGCCGTGATCTCTACTTCAGTGGCAAGGCAGGATAAAGGTTCGGGCTCGAGCAAAACCGCCTCCGGAGAAAGGGTGTCCTGAAAAAGCTCGATCGAAGCGACCTGTGTGCACCCATTGCGCTGATCGGTGACGGTCAATTCATAGGTGCCTGGCGCATCTACCGTCGGGCTGGGTGAGTCTGCCCCGCCCGAAATTTGCCCGTCGGTAGTTTGCCAAAGGTAGCTGATGCCGGCTCCCGAACTCGAGCCCGTTCCGTCGAGCGCGAGACTTTGAAGCGCACAATTCAAGGTGTCCGGCAGCGCGATAAGAGCCACGGGCGGTTCGATATCCTGGGCGACGGTCACCGAGGCCGTTCCCTGGCAAGCATTGGTGGTATCTACAAGGGTCAGGGTGTAAGTGCCCGGTTGGTCTACATCCGTTTGCAAACCCTGGGGGTTGCCCGTGAAGTTGCCGTCGGCAGTAGTCCAAAGAATGCTTAGGTCGCTGCCCTGGGAAGAGGCGCTGCCGTCGAGGCTGATTTGCGTTCGATCACAGGTCAGCGTGTCGGGCAATGCGATAGCCACTACCGGAGCATTCGCATCGCTCAGAATGGTCACACTGTCTTGTGCCGTACATCCATTGCCCGGATTAGTGACCTCCAGTACGTAGAGTCCGGCTGCGGAAGCCAGGGATTGGATGCTATCCGCCGGGCCGGCAAGAGTTCCGTTGGGAGTCGTCCAGAAATATTGGAGATCGGGTCCCGTGCTGGAGTTGGTTCCGTCGAGCAAGGCCGTGCTGTCCGAACAAAGCAGCGTAGCGCCGCTTCCGGCATCGGCCGTGGGAGGAAGGTTGTCCGACAGCACGACGACCGTATCCCGGGTGGTACACCCCAAAAGCGTATCTAAGCTGGTAAATACGTAGGTGCCGCCGGAAGCAGCCAGGGCGTTTAGAAGCGAGTCAGGCCCGATGATTTGCCCGTCCGGGCTGCTCCATTGGAAGGCCAATTCGGGCCGCTGCTCTGAGGCGCTGGCATCTAATAGGACCTCCGGCTGAAGGCAGGTAAGCGTATCGGGCGGGGCCAGGTTTACCAGGGGGGCATCCGGACCGGCAACCACCTCAACCTGTTGCGTGTCTGCACAGGCATTGACCGGATTGGTGGCCAGGAGAATGTAGACCCCGGGCGAATTTACCAGGGCGATGGAGCTATCGGCTCCGGACAGGAAATTTCCATCCAGGGTTTCCCATTGAAAGACGAGATCTACATTCTGGAGAGTTGCCGAAGCATCCAGGGTTACGACGGACGAACTGCAATCCAGCGCATTCGGCTCTTCAATTTGGATCGCCGGCGAAAGGGTGTCTGCAAACACTTCCACCGTTACCTCGTCTGTGCATCCGTTCAGGCTATTGGTAACGGTAAGGGTATAATTTCCGGCGCCACCGACCGTCGGGCTCAGGCTGTTCTCCCCACTCAGGATCAGGCCGTCAGGTGTCGTCCAGAGGTAGTCGAACTCAGGACCGATCGAGGAACCGGCACTGTTCAATTCTACTTGAAGTTGATCACAAGTAAGGGTGTCGCCCTGGGCCTGGGCGAAGGCCGTATTGGGGTCGGGTTGAAGCAAGATGGAAGCTTCGGCCGTGCAGAGGGTCGTTCCGTCGTCGTAGGTAACCGTCAGGGTATAAGTGCCGGGGTCTGAGGCACCGACAATGGGCGCCGTCGCATTTCCCAGCACTTCGCCGTCCGGACTGGTCCAAAGATAGCTGACAAAAGGGCCGGAGGAAGAGGCAGAACCGTCCAGTGTGACAGCTGCTCCGGCGCAGGGCGCAAAGATCGGAGCGTCAATACTGACCACGAGCGGATCAATGGAAACGAAGACCTCGTCCGTCTCTTCGCAACCGCCGTTGAGGTCGGTAAGGGTAAGCACGTAAGTTCCCGGGCCCATAACGGTAGGCGTAAGCGTGGTGCCCCCTGCGATGATACTTCCGCCATCGGGCGAAGACCATTGATAGATGTAGTTGGGGCCTTGTGCCGTTCCGGCTGCATTGAGGGTCAGCAGGCCATCGGCGCAGGGTACCGTCAGGTTCGGGCCGGCGTTGACGGGAATGGGCGGGGGCAAAACCGGACATACCAGGTGCAGATTCGAGGCTGCGCCAGTGGCCGACGTATACCCCCAGTAGGCATTGGGGTTGCCGCCGAAAACCAGGTTGACGATATCGTAGGTGCCACTGAGCACCAGCACCCCGTCAAACAGAACGGTGTACGCATTCGTGGCGGGGTCCCAGGTAAATGTGATGGTGTGATCAGCCCCGTCTTCGATATTTCCCAGGGCTACCGGGCCATTAATTTGGTTGGTCAGGTCGCCGTTCAGGGCGACTGCACAGTGATCTTCGGGGATATCCGCCTGGGCCGGTCCGTTATCCCAGGTGTCGAACTCGACGATAAAGGAGTTGGGGATACCGGCTGCGCCAATGCCTGCCCCCGTACCCCCGCAGGCAGCAGGGCCTCCGGTCTGGTAGACCAGGCATATCCCGTCGGCGCCATTGACATCATTGTCGCCGAAGTTGACGGTCATGGTATGGGAAAGGGGTTCGCTGAAGTCGACTGTACTGTTCAGCCAGGCGCAGCCGTTTTGGTTGTTTGCGTTGGGAGTCATTTGAATACAACTGCCCTGATTGCTTGCGCTTCCGGAAGTGATGAACTCCCCATTGCAGGGAATTTGAGCGAGGGCTTTTCCAATGCAGGCAAGACTTAGCCAAAAAAGAAAAGTAAGGTTTCTCATAGGGTGTAACCGATCGAAAAGGAGCGCCCGTTGCATGGCGCCCGACTGGGGTTTAAGCAAATCCGGTTTTCTAACATACAAAATCTTCGGAAAAACGGACCGGTTTCTCATGCTTCGGCTTCGAGCAGTCTTCTCTCGGAATCAATCTTTTTTCTTATTATTCGAAGAAATATCCTGAATACCTCCCTCCGATGTGCTTCGCACCGATGCCGTTCGCGAAGCGGAAAATAATATCTTATGGCAGTTACCCTGGAACGATTGCAAAACCTGGAGTCGGGCATGACCCGAACGCTCAAGCCGATCTTTGCCGTAGCCAATATCGCCAATCCGTTGGTGACCGCTTTATCTTTCGGGATAGGCATGGTCTTTCGCTTTATCAAGTTGGGGCAACAGGTGCGCGAGCGAAAGGAAGAGGCCCAGCGGCTCATGGATGCCGCCGTGCGGGCCGAAGGTATTTTTCGCTTGCCGGTACGGGTTGAACCCGACCGGATGAAAATGGATCCTTTCATTCGGCGCGACCTAAAGCGCATTTATCCCATTGCGCACGAGCAACTCCAGCCCGAACTCAAGATCTATAGCGACGAATCGCACCCGCAGTGGGCAGAGGCGGCCGAAATCCTGCGACTGGCCGTGGAGGTCATTCCGGAGGTCTACCTGGATCTGAAGTTCGACGATAACCCCGTCCTGGACGATCTGTTCGGCAAGTGGCTCGACCCCGGCAACCCCCAGTTTGGCCATATGCTCCGGGAGCTAAAAATTCTGCTTCAAAACGAGGAGGTGTCCATTCCCAAGCTCAAGGAACTTTTGCCGGCTTATGCACACGAGGCCATCAAACATTATCACCTGGACTTGAGTCCGGAGCAGGAGGAAGCCCTCACCGCCATGAGTGAGGAACTCAGCGGGTTCATTTTCGGTGAACTCATGGGCGATTCGAGTGCCACTTCGGAGGCCTTGTCCTTTGTGGTACAAAAACGCGAAGAGGCCCTGGACGCGGAGATCGAAGATCTGCTGGCAAAAAGAGAAGAACTGGAAGGCGAGGACCTGGAAGGGCGGTCCCAGCCCAGCAAAACGATCCAGCAGATCGACAAGCGCCTGGAAGAGATCAACACCATGAAAGAGCGCATTGCCAGTGCTGTATAAGCCCGTGCGCATCAAAATTCAGCTTATGAACCGCCTCCTGTTTCTCCTTTTGAGCCTGCTCTTTGTGCAATGTGCCGGTCCGCGCCGTGCGGGCTTCGAATCATCCTATCAGAAAGCGTTGAATGCCTACTACGGAAGCCTGGACGAACGGAATTTCGACGAGGCTTTAAAACAGATTGACCAGGTATTAAAGGAAAACCCCGGCGATCTGGAAGCGCGTACCCTGCGAGCGCAGGTTTACTTGACTAAATACCGGTTTCAGCAAGACGGTGAGTCCCGTCGCAGGCTGGTGCGCGACCTGCAGAGCCTGGACCGAAGCCTTCGGCCCGGCCGGGAAACGAGCGATTGGGTGCCGGCCAGGCTATACACCACTACCGGCGATTGGCTGCTGCTGGAAGGCAACCGCCAGCTCATTGGCCTGGATACCCTTATGGGCCAGCTTTCGGCTCAGCGCCGGGGCGTGGCCGCTGCCGGTATATACACCTATTTCCGGGCTGCCCATCACTATTTTGCCCTGGCAGACAGCCTGGCCTTTGAGTCGGCGGCAGAAGCCCCGAGCCCGGGCTTGCAGAAAGAACGACAATACGCGCGCGACGGCCTCGTCAATGCCCAGCAGGGCATGATGGAGGCCCTGTACACCCTGGACCCCAACAACAAGGCCCCCCAAGCACAGGCCCGGCGGCAGGGTACGCTGGATCAGCTCGGCCGACTGCTACAGGGAAAAGGCCTGAACGTACAGCGCATGCCCGCTGCCGGGCTGTCCTTCGATCCGGCGCGGCATCGGGCCGCGGTCATTTATTACGACACCCGAAACCTTCAACTTTTCGAGGATCTGGAAAGGCGATGTGCCGAAACCGGCCGGGACGATTCGAAACTCGATTCGCTTTGGAACCAGCGGATTCTGATGGCCGAAGAAGCGGGATTTCATCATTTGATGGAGCAATTGCTCTCGCCTCGATCCGAAGTGGCTCAGGCCGAGGACGATCGCTTGATTTTGAATCTGTACCGGGAACTCACCAGCCCGACCCCCTGCGAGTAAGCCGGCACTCCTTGGGACCTGCCCGCCCTGACTTTTGTCATGGAGAAACGCTGTGAATGTCATTTCACAGGTGATTGAGATTACCCACCTTGGTTTTGGAAATGAGCGGTGGGAGGTAGGTTCCTGCCCGATTTGGTCAAAAAATTCAAATCCGATGAAAAGCTTCTTCGATAGCCTGACCATTCAACCGGAAGAGGGCTTAACCGTAAGCCGCGAAGGGCAAATGATCCAGATGGAAATTCCCTGCTGTGATGGAAGTTTATTTACCTATATGTTCCCTCGCAACGAGAAGTCCGTTTGGATAGCTGCCTGCTGGGACCGCACGTTCGATTTCATCAACCGGGTCGATGCGGACGAGGCGCTCAATTACGTCGATGCGCGTTGGCCTTATATGGGCGAGCTCCTTCGGTACGGACTCAACGAGGAGTTCGAGAAGGGAGCCCTGCGCCGCATTGACGATCCCGAAGCGGGGTACAAAAAATGGGCCGTGGTAACCACGGTAGACGGCATAGGAGAAATCAATTCGGCTGAACAGTTCTGGGGGTTCCCGCAATTGCTGGGAGCTATCGAAATGGTGCAGAAAGCCTCCGGACGCCTGTATGAAGAATTGAGTAGCAACTGGCCCGAGGGGTGGACGGAAGAGGATAAGAACGTATTTAACAAATGCAACCTGAAAAACGATGCGCTCTTTTTCCAGTTTGGCCTCACCGAAGCCTGACCGGAAGGAGAATACAGGCTGTATGAATTGACCATCTTGTTTACCTGAAATACACTATGCGTGCATCTGCCGCCCGGCAGGTGTAGGCCGTTCTTTGGAAAGCGCCTGATCCGGTTCACTCCGGATGGGCGCTTTTCATTGGCCCAAGCCTAGATGATCTGCGGAAAACCGGCTTCTTGCTCCTCAGGCGGGAGCAGTTCATCCCGCAGGGCCTTCATCTTTTCGAAAACGCCCGCTACCTTTTGAAGGAACTGCGATGAGATCTTTCTTCTGAACTCGTCCAGGGTTTCGAGACCTTCCTGTTTGCGGAAGGAAAACGTCTGCTCCAACATGCCGTCTTCGATCTTTACAGACCATTTTTCACCCATTTGAAACAGCGTAATCTTATATCTCGGATGTGGGATGTGACCTGCAATACGCATAGAAAGAATCAATTTTGCTCAGGCTGCTGTTGCTGAACGATCAGCTCGGTAAGCAGGCGGTAAACCTCTTCATACTCCGGCTTGCCGGTCCGAAGAAAGGCCAGGTGTCGTTCAATGGTCTTTTGGTCGTTCCGCGCAGCGGGGCCAGTCTGAACCTCCAGGGGATGTTGCCGTTTCGCCTTGCGCGCTGTTTCCATCAACAAGGGGCGCAACAAGTCGATATCCAGGCCGTGTTCTTCGGCCAGGGCGAAGCCTGCCGCATACATCGCATTGGTGAAATTGTTGACAAATACAGCTGCGAGATGCAGCAGAGCGCGTTCTTCATCGTTTATGACCCGGACGAACCGGCTGGTTTTCCCCGCCAATAGGAAAAGGAGATTTTCGTCCGCTTCGCTAGCTGCGAATATGCAGATGGGCACCGTGGAAAAATCCAGCGCCTGAGCCCGGGAAAAAGTTTGCAGGGGATAGAATACACCCCAATGTTCGAAATGGGGAGCGAGGATCTTTCCGGGCGTAGCACCTGAAGTATGGGCTACCAAAGCGGTATCGGGCAGTCTTTTCGCCAACACCTCGGCAACGCTGTCGATAGCGTCATCCCGAACGGCCAGCAAGTATAAATCGGCTTCGGGGCTGAGGTCTTCCCACCGGGATATGGGCTGGGATCCGATTCGGCCGGCCAGCGCTTCGGCCCGTTCTTGGCGCCGGCTGTAAACTTGCAGTGGGGCATGACCGCATTCTGCCAGGCGTTGGCCGAGATGCCAGCCCACATTCCCGGCCCCGATCAGAACCAACCTCATGATTCAGCTTGCTCTTTCGGACCTTTGCGCTGCCGCATGCGATAGATCATGCTCAGGAAAAGCCCGACCATCATGAGCACGCTGCCTAACCAGAAAAGGTTGATGCCGGGAAATTCAATGGCTTGCATTACAATCCAGTCCGAGCGAAGGGAGTTTGTCGCTACCTGCACCGGAATACCTTCTTCGGCAGGTTGCTGATGGGCCACCCTCAGCGTGACGGATTCCGTTCGCGGATCGATGGATGTGAACCGGATGTGGAGGCCCTGTTCGGCCAGGTGTGCCTTTAAGTTGTAGGGACGGCTGTCGCGGATGAAGTAAACCGGTTCAGCTTCGAAGCGCTCGCCTTCCGGCCCCCTTACGTCCACTTTGGCACTTACGGCAATATCGCCTTTCTCGGGCGAATAGCCGGGGTGTTCGGGCCTTTTATTGAAACCGCTGAAGCGGAACTGATAGTCGTCAAGTGTAAAGGCATCGCCCTCGCGGAGCGTGTAGGCTTGGTAATTCAACGCCTCCTCAGGAACAAACAACGCATCCAGCAGCTCGTCGGTAAGGCGCACTTTGACATTGAGCTCGTTGATCTGGCTTGGGAAAGTATAGATGAGTTGGCCGCGCAAGGCAATCACCGGCATGATGGTGTAAGCCGTATCCTGGTCCAGCCGCTGTACGCGCAATTTTACGCCCAGAGCCAGATCGCCCTCCTTGGCGTGATAATCGGGATGGGAGGGTTGGTAGTTAAATCCCAGATGCTCCAGGCGATAGCCCCGGATCTGTTCGACATCCTGCAACTCGAGTCTGATCGTATCGGCAATTCGAGTTCTACCTCCGGCAGGGATTTTCACGGTCCGGTAGTTGAGCTCTTTTTCTTTTTCTTCCCGCAGCGACATATCCAGCTCTACCTTAGGCAGGGAAGTGATGTGGGTAAATACATCTTTTTGCCAGTAGTGCTTGGTGGAAGGATTGGAGGCTGCGATTTTCTCAAAGCTTTTTTCGTAGAGCACGTTCGGCTTGAGCTCAAAGGTTTCCACTACTTCCCCTTCGGCATTGCGGCGCTTGTATGCGATGGTATAGGTCCGGGTGTAGTCGACCAGGGTGTCCTTCACATAGGTGAGCTCGTAGTCGCCCATGATCATGGGAGCACCTTTAAAGAGCATGATGTTCTTGCGCAGGGTTTCGGCATCGGCACCCTCGATAATCCCTTCCATGACGAAGGGATTGGAGGAGATCACCCGCTGGTTGAGCCCCGATGCCAGAATGCCTACGATCATTACCCCGAAGCCAATGTGCGAAAAGTGCGAGCCGGCTAGCTTGGCATTTCCGCGCGCAAAGGTAAGCAGGTGGTCCAGATTGCTCACGACGGCAAAAATACCTGCGAATAGCAGGACGATATACTGCCAGGCGAAGAGGTCGATCCACTGTGCGGTTAGCCAGCTCAGGCCGGCGGTGAGCAAGAGGGCGAGCCCGAGGTGAATGCCCAACCGGCGCAGCTGACCGGAAAAGTTGCGTTCCCGGTAGCGCAGAAACTGGGAGGCGCCGGACAGGAAAGCAATGAAAACGGCAATCCAGATCTGGTATTTATTGTAATGGGGTACCGGCTCGGTGATGACGCGCCCCTCGTAGGTGGGGTCAAACCATTGCATGATTTTGTTAAAGACCGGAAGGCTGGTAGAACCCGTTATAAGGGCGGCTGAAAACAGCAGCACCAGGGTGCCGATGAACATCCAGAATTCGCGCGATCCGGTACTTTCTTCTTTGGGTGGAGTGGGAACGCTTTTGTACCGCCATGCGATAGCTGCGGCACCCAGCAACAGGAAAAACAGATTGAAGATCACGAGCTGCCACTCCAAGCCCATTTCCGTGAATGCATGCACCGAGGTGTCGCCCAGCACTCCACTACGGGTGAGAAAGGTAGAGTAAAGGATAAGCACAAAGGTGAGCACGTAATACACATAAGTGCTTCGGATAGACTGGCCGGTCGCCCGGGCCACCAGATTGGTGTGTATGCCGCCCAGCAGAATGAGCCAGGGCACGAGAGACATGTTCTCTACCGGGTCCCAAGCCCAGTAACCGCCGAAGCTGAGGGCTTCGTAAGCCCATGCGCCACCCATGAGAATACCCGTTCCCAGGAGGGCCGCACTGAAGAGTGCCCAAGGCAGGGCCGGCCGCAACCACTTCTTGTGTTCCCCCGTCCACAAGCCGGCCATGGCGAAAGCAAAGGGTATGGTCGTGGAAGCAAAACCGAGAAAAAGGGTAGGGGGGTGAATAGTCATCCAATAGTTCTGAAGCAGGGGATTCAGGCCGTTGCCCTGGATGAGCGACAGGTAATCGGCATTGGCAAAGATGGGCGCGTCCAGGGTTTCGCGCAACAGCAATAAGGGGTTGCTCCCAATCTTGACATTTCCCCAGAGGTAGACCCCGAGGATCATACTGCTCAAAAAAGCCTGCACCAAGGCTACTATGGCAAGCACGGGAGATTCCCACCTGCCGGCTGTGAGCATAACGACCATACCCAGCACGATATGCCAGAACATCCACAACAGGAAACTGCCTTCCTGACCCTCCCAAAAGGCTGAGGCAATGTACTTCAGCGGCAGCTCTTCCGAAACGTGGGCCCAGACATACTGGTACTCGTAGAACTGGTTGATCATGATGAAGAAGATCAGCCCGATGACGGAAAATACGCCCAGGCCGTGCAGGCTGAAGGCCCAGCGGCCCAGTCTTTGCCAGGATGCAGATTCGGCTGTGTGCCGGCTGCGGGTAGCAAAAAAATATGCGGCCGCTGCCAGCAGGCTGCACACGAACGAAAGCACCAGTGCAGCATGACCCAACTGGCCCGGCCACATGTGCTCGCCTATGTATGAAATCTTAAGTAGCATATCTCTTTTTGGGGTCGTGCTCCACAGCCCGGCGTCCGTTATATGGTGCCCTGCTTGCTCTTGATGTAAATTTCCTCGTCTTTGTATTTGGAGGGGCACTTCATGAGCATGTCGGTAGCGACGAATTCTTCGCTCTGCATGCTGCCGGTAAGCACGATCTGTTCGGAAAGCTCGAAATCTTGCGGTTTGGCGGCCAGTAGGACCACCTTGCGCTCTTCGCCCTTCATATCTTGCATGAAAAAGCTGAAGTAGTTGGGATCTTGCTCCGGATTGTACACCATATCCTTGTCTTTGGCCAGCCGGCCGGCAATTTTTACCTTTTGGCCTGATTCGGCGTCGGCAAAGGAGGCGTAGGTGCTCACATCCTGGGCTGCATTGAGCAGCAGACCGATGGCTACAACCACCATTAATCCGGCGATGATATAAATCTTTTTCATGGCTTGCATTTAATTGCGTACAAAAGTAAACCCCTTACGCGGCCTGTGGGCATGAAAACGGGGTCAAAAATCGGTAAAACAGACTTTTCAGGCCGCCTCGTGTGTAATCTTGTATTTTAACATTCCTGCGAATAAACCGTTCGATCCGCCGGGATGGCCGTTTGAATCCGATAGGGGTAGCTTACAAGTGGTGGGTTAATAAGGATGCCCGGTGAGTTACCCGATCGTTTGGTCCGGCTAACCGTCGTCCAAAGCCTTGTAAGCTTCCGGGGAAAAGGGAGATGCCCCCTTGACAAAGCCCGCTCGGTTTTGGCTCCTTGACCCCAACCGACCTATCTTCGCATCTGATGATCCCTGTACACCTACTTCGTTTAACCCAAAAAGACCATGACCACGCAAAACGCTATTGTTGAACTTCGGGATGCCGTCATCCGGCAGGGGGGCCGCGCTGTGCTGAAAGATGTGCAATTGGAGATGCAGCGGGGCGAATTCACCTACCTGATCGGCAAAACCGGTTCCGGAAAATCAAGCCTGCTCAAAACGCTCTATGCCGCCCTGCCGCTGGAGACAGGCAGCGGCCAGGTAGCGGGCTTCGATCTGAAAAAACTCAACCGGAAAACCATTCCCCTCCTTCGGCGAAAACTGGGCATTGTATTTCAGGATTTCAACCTGTTGGAGGATCGCAATGTGGCCGAAAACCTCGTCTTTGCGCTTCGGGCTTCGGGCTGGACAAAGCCGGCGGCCATCGAAAAGCGCCTGATGGAGGTGCTCGAAAAGGTCGATCTCAAGGCAAAGACCCTCAGTATGCCTCATCAACTCTCGGGCGGCGAGCAACAACGCGTCGCGATTGCAAGGGCCTTGCTCAACGAACCGGTTCTCGTCATTGCCGATGAGCCCACCGGAAACCTGGATCCCGAGACCTCCGACGACATCCTCATGCGCCTGCGCCACCTGGCCAAGGACCAGCAAACGGCCGTTTTGTTCGCTACACACGACTACCGAATTCTCGAACATTTTCCGGGCCGCATTATCCGCTGCATCGACGGCCGGCTCATCGAAGAGCGGGAAATAGCGCTCTGATCTGTTCTTTGGCCTTGGCCGGATCAGTCACCGGCAATTGGCAAACCCGGTTTTGGCACAGGTATATCGTGGTCTGGCCTTCGACCAGTTTGTTTTGAAGCAGGGGCAGCTCACCTTCGGATTGCCCGCCCATCCAGTGTACCGGCGGCAGGTAAGAAGCTTGCAGGTTCTGACGGACCGCATCTGCTTCAGGACCCAGTACGACCACTTCCAGCTGCGGATAGGCCCGGTGTAGGTAAAGGCTCCACCAGCGATTGAAAAACCCGGGTTCGTTCGCATTTTCCATGGTACCCTTCATTTCGTGAAGCATATTCGTTGCACGCAAGGTGTAGGAGTCCTCACCATAAATAACGCCAAGCCTCATAAGCACTTCGGCCATGGCGGCATTGGACGAGGGCAGCACCTGGTCTTCGGTTTCTACCAGGCGGGTGATCAAGGCAGGCTCTTCCCGGGAACGATAGCAGAGCAGACTTTGCCCGGGAGCCTCAAATTGGACCGCGGCATAGTCAGCGAGCTGCCGGGCCTCAGCGAGCCAAAGGGGATCAAAGGAGATCTCGTAGAGGTCTAGAAAAGCCCGGGCAAGGTAGGCGTAGTCATCTAGAAACCCGGATATGGACGCTTTGCCTTCCTTGTGGATCCGGTGCAGTCCTCCGTCCGTTCGCTTTTGATGGCGGATCAGAAAACGGCCCAGGCGCAGCGCCTCCTCTCGCAGTGAGGGGTCGCCCAAGGCTTGATAGGTATCCGCCAGGCCGCTGATCAGCAAGGCGTTCCAGGCAGTGATTATCTTTTCGTCCCGCGCCGGTGGGCTCCGTTTCCGGCGGCTTCGCAACAAGATCCCGTGCGCCCGGTCCAGTCGGGCCCGCGCACTGTCAATAGGCAGGTTCAACGAATCGGCGATTTGGGATAAAGCGGAGACCTGGTAGAGCAGATTTTGCCCCTCTTTCCAGTTGCCGTTCTGGCTGAGGCCATAATGGGCCTCGACCAAAGGGGCCTCTTCGGATAAAAGAGCTCGCACCTCGTCCAGCGTCCAGCTGTAATATTTTCCTTCTCCATCCGGGCTGTCGGCATCCAGGGAGGAAAAATAGCCTCCCTGAGGGGCTCGCATTTCCCGGTACAGCCAGTTCCATATACCGAGCGTTACCTGTCGGAAGCGCTCCTCGCCGGTATATTGCCAGGCCTGAGCGTACAAGCTGAGCAGCTGCGCATTGTCGTAAAGCATTTTCTCAAAATGCGGAGAGCGCCAGCGAGTATCCGTAGCATATCGGGCAAAACCGCCCCCCAACTGATCGTGCAGGCCGCCTCGGGCCATGTGGTGCAAACTGATCAGCAGGCCGTCCAGGGCCCCGGTATGGCCGCTCAGCCAATGGTAGTGCATGAGAAAGTCAAGTTGGCCGGGCAGGGGAAATTTGGGCCGGCCCTTGCGCCCACCGTAGTTCATATCCCAATTCAGAAGCAGGCGCGATGCGGCCTTTTCGACCGGTTGCACAGGCCAGCCTTTCACAACCGGTTGCAGCAAGGGGGGCTCGGGTTGCATGGCCTCCGTGAGCCGGTCGGCAAAGGTTTCCATTTGCATTTTTTCGGCCGGCCAGGCTTCGCGGAAGTACTCCAGTAAAGTCTTCCAATCGTCCCGGGTCAGATAAGTACCGACCCAAACGGGCTTCCCGTTGGGCAGGGCGATCGCGTTCAGGGGCCATCCGCATCCTGTTTCGTTGGTTAACTGGCAGGCTCGCATGTACACGGCATCTACATCCGGCCTTTCTTCCCGGTCTACTTTGACAGAAATGAAATGGCGATTCATTATGCGGGCGATGGCCGTATCGGAAAAGGTCTCCTTTTCCATCACATGGCACCAGTGGCAGGCCGAATACCCGATGCTGATGAGCAAAAGACGATCTTCTTTCCGGGCTTTCTTCCGGGCTTCTGTTCCCCAGGGATACCAGTCGACCGGATTGTAGGCATGCTGGAGCAGATACGGACTGCTCTCCCGGATGAGCCGGTTGGGAAGGGCTTTTTCCTTCGCCTGTTCCGGAGCGGTCGTACAGGCAGCCACGAGAAAAAAACTCAGCCCGAGGAATAGCTTAATGGGGGTGGCGCGCAAACTGTTGATGAGCTTCATGTTTCCAAAAGTAATCGAGATAGAACGATTCGGGTATGGTCGGATAATTGGAGGAGGGACCGTGAAAAACGTAGCTCCAGGCCCACTTCAGGCTAGGATTTGCAGCCCATTTTAAGGGAAGCCGTTGACGCAGATAAAGGTTTTCGCAGGCGGGCCGGCGAGGATCGTATCCTTCGTAGGCATCGAGGAAATCCATGAGTTCCCCCTCGTTTGGTAGGCGGACCAGCTCGCCCTCTACCCAGGTACGAGAACCCGGTCGGTAAACCAGGGCGGGGAATTGCCCCAGATCGATGAGAAATCCATGGACTCGGCTCCGGCCCAAGGCGCAACCACGGCGGTGAAGGTCCTGACTGAGGTCGCTGGGATAGCCACTGAGCAGGCTGCCGTAGAGAAAGAAATCCGAATAGTTCATAGCTGCACAGGTCTTGGGTACAAGATAAGTGAGTGGCGTTTAATCCGCCCATCAGCTCAACAAGATGCTTACGATCCGGGGGGGCATTCAAAGAGAATGTACCCGGCGGGAACTTTTGGCTAGGTACGGGAGTTGTAATGCTTGTTAATCCACGGTTAATTTTGTTTTATTTGTCTTTGCCAATAGAGAATTTGGTTCCTTCATTCTCTATTTTTAGTGCAGGACTAACCCAATGACCTATGAACTGGCGAAGATTAAACGGCCAGCGAATCGAATTACCCATCAAAGAAGCCGTCGAGCGCACCCTCATTGAGGAGTTAGGCCGGGGCCACCGGATCAAGGTGTGCATCGGATCTGACTCTCAGGTACGCGGGGCCGTGGTCGAATTCGCCACGGTCATCGTTTTTTTAAGGGAAAAGAAGGGCGGCTTTATGTTCATCAACAACACCAAAATGGTGAAAAAGATGAGCATTCGGGAGCGCATGATCCTGGAGGTCTCCAAATCGGTGGAGATCGCTTACATGCTGTGCGATTTGCTGGACAAGTACAACGTGGAGCTGGAAGTGCACGCCGATATCAACACGGATCCGCATTTTCAATCCAATCTGGCGCTCAAGGAAGCTATGGGCTACATTCTGGGTATGGGCTTTGTGTTCAAGGCGAAGCCCGATGCCTTTGCCAGCTCCTATTGTGCTGACAAAGTGGTGTAAGGGCCCCATCTTCAGGTAGCTCTTATCCGCTTGGGTGCCCTCTCGACCGGGTCGGGCATGGGCACACCTCTCCCTGGTCCACGCCTCACAGCAACCTATTCCGATTTTCCGTTCGCAAACCTGCCTGGGAATAAACTGTTCGTTAGGGTGCGTAGCATCTTTTGACCGGGAAATGCCTTTGCTGGTCGAAGAGGGTATCCGCACACACTATTTTTCTTTACTTTTCCTGCTGATTGTAAAACTCGACCAACATGAAATATTTTCTCGTCTTTCTTTTTGCCGCGTTTTCCCTGTCGGCTTTCGCCCAAAAACGGGATATCAGCTATGAAAAATACGAGCTGGACAACGGGCTCAAGGTGATTCTTCACCAAGACAAAGCCACGCCTATCGTGGCTGTGAGCGTAATGTACCACGTAGGATCAAAAAATGAAAAGCCGGATCGAACGGGCTTTGCACACTTTTTCGAGCACCTGCTCTTTGAAGGGTCGGAGAATATCGGCCGGGGAGAATTCGATCAGTACGTTCAACGCTCGGGAGGCACCTTAAATGCCAACACCACCTGGGACCGCACCTTCTACTACGAGGTGCTGCCTTCCAACCAGCTGGAAATGGGCTTGTGGCTGGAGTCCGAGCGCATGTTGCACGCCAAGGTGGAAGACAAGGGCATCGAGACCCAGCGCGAAGTGGTCAAGGAGGAGCGCCGGCAGCGCATTGACAACCAGCCTTACGGATCCATATTGGAGGAAGTTTTCAAGCGCGCTTATGCAGAGCATCCCTATCGCTGGCCCATAATCGGCTACATGGAGCACCTCAATGCGGCTACGGAGGAGGATTACGTCAATTTCTACGAGACCTTCTATGTGCCCAACAACGCCATCCTGTCCATTGCCGGAGATATTGACATGAAGGAGACAAAGGCCATGGTCGAAAAATATTTCGGCAGCATCCCCGAAGGCAAGACAGATATATACCGGCCGCAAATCGTGGAGCCTGAACTGACGGGTGAAATTCGCGATACGGTCTTCGACAACATTCAACTGCCTGCTGTTATTCAGGCCTATCGCATACCGGCTCAGGGTACGGACGATTACTATGCGGTGAACATGTTGAGCACCCTGCTCTCCCAGGGGGAGAGTTCTCGCCTATACAAATCCCTGGTCGATGAGCAACAGAAAGCCCTGTTCGTAGGCAACTTTCCGCTCTCCATGGAAGACCCCGGCCTTTCCATCGCTTTCGGTATCGCAAATATGGGGGTAGAGCCCAAGGCGCTGGAGACGGCCATGGATGCCGAGATCCAGAAGGTTCAGGAGACCCTAATCTCCGAACGGGAGTTTCAGAAGCTTCGCAACCAAATCGAGGCCGACTTCGTTACCGAAAATTCCCGGGTTTTGGGGGTTGCCGAAAGTCTGGCCAATTACGAGATGTATTTCGGCGATGCCAATTTGATCAACAAAGAGATCGACCGCTACATGGCGGTTAGTCGTGAGGATATTCGCCGGGCAGCTCGCAAGTACTTTGATCCCGCCAACCGGGTCGTACTCTACTACCTGCCCAAACCCAGTCAGCCCTAGGTATGCCTACGGCTTTTCCTTTTCTTTTGAACTGCCTTTGGCAAAAAAAAACTAAACCTGTCCTATGAGATCCCATCTCTTTTTGCTGCTTTGTTTCCTGCTGCAAATTCCTGCATCCCTGCTGGCCCAGGAAGATTTCCGGGCGAAGCCGCCCGAACCCGGCAAAGCTCGTGCTATTGAGTTCGGAACGTACGACGAATTCGAGCTGGAGAACGGCCTGAAGGTCATCGTGGTAGAAAACCACAAATTGCCCCAGGTATCCGTACAGGTTTTTGTGGATGTTCCCCCCCTTATGGAAGGAGACGAAGCGGGGCTTTCGCAAATGGCTGGCGAACTGCTGAGCAAAGGCACGACCAAGCGCAGCAAAGCGGAGATCGATGAGGCGGTCGACTTCATCGGTGCTTCCCTGAGCACCAGTGCCAACGGACTCTTTGCTTCCAGCCTTACCAAACACCTGGATGAACTTTTGGAGATCGCACAGGAGGTCTTGTTCGAACCGGCCTTTCCGGCCGAAGAGTTCGACAAGCTCAAAAAACAGACGCTTTCCGCCTTGGCACAGGCCAAGGAAGACCCCAATGCCATTGCCAGCACGGTTTCCGATGTGCTGTGCTATGGCCGCGAGCACCCCTATGGCAATGTGACGACGGAAGAAACCGTCGGGAACATTACGCTGGATAAGTGTAAGGGATACTACGACACCTATTTCCGGCCCAATATTTCTTACCTCGTCATTGTGGGGGATATCAAGCCCCAGAACGCTCGCCAGATTGCCAAAAAGTACTTTGGGGACTGGGAAAAAGCCGAAGTCCCCAAGGAATCCTTTCCCGATCCGGACAAACCGGGAAAGCGCCATGTCGACTTCGTCAACAAGACCGGGGCGGTGCAGTCGGTAATCAATCTCACCTATCCGGTCGAACTGCCCTACGGGCATCCGGACGTGATCAAGGCCAATGTGATGAATACGGCATTCGGCGGCTATTTCAGCAGCCGGCTCAACAATAATATCCGCGAAGACAAAGGCTATTCCTATGGCGTGCGATCCTCGCTGTCGCCCGATCGATACGTGGGCTCGTTTAGTGCCGGGGGGAGTGTGCGGAATGAGGTGACCGACAGTGCGCTCACCGAATTTCTGGCCGAAATGGAGGCGATGCGCCGGGAACCCATGCCGGAAGACGAATTGCAACTGGTGAAAAACGTAATCTATGGGAGCTTTGCCCGCTCGCTGGAAAGTCCGCAGACCATTGCTCGCTTTGCCCTTAACACCGCCCGATACGACTTGCCGGAGGGCTATTATCCCAACTACCTGAAGAAGCTGGAATCGGTATCGGCGGCCGATGTGCAGGCCATGGCCCAAAAGTACCTCACACCCGACAATTGCCATATCCTGGTGGTAGGCAACGAAGACGAGGTAGCTGAAAAACTCAAGCCTTTTGATGCTGACGGGCAACTGGCATTCTATTCCCCTTTCGGCAAACCTATCGAGAAGAGCGAAGGGGACCTACCTGCCGACCTTACGGCCGACAAAGTGGTGGAAGACTACATCAATGCGATCGGAGGCGAAGCCAAGCTCAAGTCTGTCGAAGACATGACCACCATCATGACGACGGAAGTCCAGGGCATGAGCATGCGCATGGAGATGAAGCAAAAAGCTCCGGATAAAATGGCCATGGTGATGAGTATGAACGGCAACCCCATGCAGGAAACCGTTTTCGACGGCACCAAGGCCAAGACCAGCCAAATGGGGCAGTCTCAGGTGCTCGAAGGGGAGGAGGTCGAAGATATTCGCAAGCAGGCCGTTATGTTCAGCGCCTTGCAGTATGCCGATCGATATACCATGGAACTGAAAGGCACGGAGGAGGTGAACGGCAAAAAAGCTTACAAGCTGTTGCTCACCGATGAGGACGGCGGAAAGACGACCGAATACTACGATACACAAACCAGCCTCAAGCTTCGCACGGTCATCGAACAAGAGAGTCAGGTCATTACCAACGATTACAGCGACTACAAGGAGATTGAGGGGATCAAGGTGCCCTTTACGCTGAAAACGAGTGGCGCCGCCCCTTTCCCGATCGAACTCAAGGTAGAGGAGGTAAAGGTCAATGCCGGCATTCCGGATGACACCTTCGCGGTAGAATAAATCGAAAGGCCGCCATCGTTTTTTTAACCGCCCTTCGAGCCGACGGCTTGAAGGGCGGTTCCCTTTTCGCCCCGATTTTACCTTAAACTTGCGTTCCAAATTCATGCACCATGATCCAGGTCTTTATCACGGGCGGCACCTTTGACAAAGAGTACAATTACATCACAGGCAAGCTCTACTTCAAGGATACCCATCTGCCGGACATGCTCAACCGGGGGCGCTGTACCCTGGACATCGATTTTAAGACCCTTATGATGGTAGACAGCCTGGAAATGACGGAAGCCGATTGGGCCATCATTGCGCACAATTGTCGCCGAACTCCCTTTGATCGAATTCTGATCACACATGGTACCGATCGCATGGTGGAGACCGCTACCTACCTGGCTGAGCAGGGCCTGGGAACAAAGACCATCGTGCTGACCGGAGCCATGATTCCCTATGCCTTCGGCAACTCTTCCGACGGCTTTTTCAATATGGGAGCAGGCCTGGCTTTTGCCCAGGTGCTGCCACCCGGCGTATATATTGCCATGAACGGCCAGTACTTTCACTGGGACCGGGTGAAAAAGAATCGCCAAACCGGTAACTTTGAAGAAATCAAAGAGAAGCGTTCAGATGATTGAATGGATCGGTTTGCTGTTCGAAATTGTTTTTTTGGCCTTGGGCGTGTACCTCTACCTCTATGCTTTGGGCAAAGTGAAACTGCCCACCCGGCGCCGGGCTCAGGAGGCCGAGCGCTTTCGCCTGCGAAACCAACGCTGGTTGCGGGTTTTGGCACTCGCGCTCATGGCCGTCTTCGGGTTGAATATCTTTCTGCACCTCCGGGCATTGCTCTGACGGCCCGCTCCCTAAGGCTGCGATTTAAGAGTGGGTACAATTTCTTATACTTGCATCGATCTTTCACCTAGCTATATCCCTAGAATCTATGCGCGGCTTTTTTTCTTCGCTTCTCGTTGTGCTTGGCCTCGCCTTCGCCGCCTCTGCACAAGACGTCCCCTCCCTGTTTCAAACGGATAAAATTCAGGAGGTACGCATAACCTTTTCTGAAAGCAACTGGCAGTATATCCTTGATTCACTGCGTTTTAACGGTGATGACCTCCACCCCGCCAGCCGAGTGCTCATTAATGGTCGTTCCTTTTCCGGCGCTGCCCTGCGTTTTCGGGACGGTCGCTCGCACAGTCCCGGTCAGGCGCGCAGCAGCATGGACCTTAGCCTGGATTACGGTGAGGAAGGCGCCAATTACGAGGGGTATCGCCGCCTCCATCTGTCCAGCGCATTGCGCGACCCCAGCATGGTTCGGGAAGTGCTGGGATACGAGATCGCGCGCAACTACATGCCCGCTCCTTTGGCCAACTACGCCCGAGTGTATATCAACGGCAATTTTATCGGCCCTTTCGTGAACGTGGAGCCCCTGGGAGAAGCGTTTCTGCAGCGCAACTTCGGCTCGGCCGGGGGAAGTCTCTTTCGGGCTACACCGGTCAAGGAAGGCAAAGCCTCCCCTGAATGCCGCAGCAAGATCTACGGCACCCTCCAGCCAGATAATTCCATCACCTGCCTCAAACGAAACTTTACTGCCTTACTCGGTCAGGATTGGGAGGCCCTGGATGCCCTTACGGAAGCGCTCGCCCGGAAGGACGGGAAGGTGGAAAAGATGCTGGATGTAGATCTCGCCCTGTGGATGCTGGCCTTCAACAATGTACTGGTCAGCCTGCAGAGTTATACCGGCCGGTACAGCGAGAATTACTACCTCTTTTACGAGCCCAAAAGCGGAGCCTTTCACCTGGGCCCCGCAGATATGAACCTGGCTTTCGGCAGCTACAAGAATACCGGTCAGGGGTCCGACCTGCGCATGAATGCCCTGCAAGAATTGTCGCCCCTTTTGCATGCCGATAACCCGGATAAACCGCTCATCAGCCAGCTTCTGCAAGAGGAAGCCCACAAAAAGCGCTATCTGGCCCATATGCGCACAATCCTCAAGGATCAATTCCGGAGTGGGAACTACAAGGCGCGCGCTGAAGCCTTACAGCAGATGATCCGCAGTGAAGCCACCCAGGGGCAAAGCCCATACTACACCCAGGAGGATTTTGAAAACAGCCTGGAAAAGGTTATCGGGAGCAAGACCAAGATCCCGGGATTGGTTCGTTTCATGGAAGCTCGGACGGACTACCTCAAAAGCCATCCTTTGCTGGCCATTGTGCCGCCATCTGTACAAGAGGTCAGCGTCACCCGTCGCGAGCGCTTTGCCAAGGACCGGGTCGAGGAATTTGCCATCCAGGCTCAGGTCGATTTTGCCCCCCGACAGGTGTACATCTTTTACCGGTTCGACACGGACTCGGCTTTCAAGCGCAGCCTGATGTACGACGACGGGAAAAATAAGGATGGCGAAGCCGGTGACAACCTGTACGGCATTGTACTCACCCCTCCTGCCGGAAAGGAATATGTGGAGTATTATCTGATGGCGGAGAACGCCCAGGCCATGAGCTTCTCTCCCGATCGCTACATGTACGAACGCCATTCTCATACGCTAACTGAAATAAATCAATAACTTGCAGCTGGACCAAGTTTGGGACAGCAGCATGGGAAGTGTACGATGGGTTTGGATCAGTTTGTTTTGGACGCTTGCAGCCTGGAGTGGCTGCGCAGCCCAATCGGGTGACCTGTACGCCCGGGACCGGGTGATCGAAGTGCGCATCGAAATTGACCGCCCGGATTGGCGAGATGTGCTGGATTCCCTGAAGTCCGAAAAGATCAAAGAGCGGGTCGTTGCCGATATTTGGGTAGAAGGCGTGCGGTATCGCCAGGTAGGCGTGCGCTACAAAGGCAATAGCTCCTACAACAGCGTGTCCAAAAAAGGGAAGGAGAAGCTGCCTTTCAACATCAAGATCGATCATGTGCTGGACGATCAGACCCTGCCCGGCGGATATACCCGCCTCAAGCTGTCCAATGTATTCCGGGATCCGTCTTTCCTTCGCGAAGCAATGGCATACGAGATCGCGGGTGAGTACATGCCCGCTCCCCGGGCGAATTTCGCCAAGGTGTACATCAATGACGATTACTACGGGCTGTACAATTCCACGGAATCCATAGACGAGCGTTTCCTGGAGCGCTATTTCGGCTACGGCGAAGGCGTGCTGTTCAAATGCGATCCCGAATACGGTGCCGGGCGTCCGGCGCACTGTCCCAAGGTGGAGGAGCGGGCTACTCTGCGCTACCTCGGCGCCGACCCGGCCTGCTATCACGGCCTTTATGAGCTCAAAAGTGATACGGGCTGGAACCAGCTCGTAGAGCTTACCCGCACCCTGCACGAACAACCCGACTCCATCGAACGCATCCTGGATGTGGACCAGGCCCTTTGGATGCTGGCATTCGACAACTGCATTGTCAATCTCGACAGTTACCTGGGCGAATTTTGCCACAACTACTACCTCTACCGCGACACCTTCGGTCAATTTCACCCACTGATCTGGGATATGAATCTGGCCTTTGGAGGCTTTCGGCTGGATGGGTTGGGCAACCGGCTGGATCTCCAGGGAATGCAGGAACTCAGCATGTTCCTTCACTACAAGCACAACAACGAGGATCGACCCTTGATCACCCATTTGTTGCGCAACGACCTGTTTCGCAAAGTGTATGTGGCACATCTTCGAACCTTGCTCGAAGAAGTTTTTCTCAGCGGACAGTTCGAAAAGCGCGTTCGGGAGGTGCATGAAAAACTCAAGCCGCTGGTGGCGGAGGACGACAATAAGCTTTATCCGGAAGCAACCTTCCATCAAAACCTGGAGGGGCGCGCCGAGGCCGATGGGGTAGAGGTCGTGGGCTTGCTTGAGCTCATGGACGGACGGGTGGCCTACCTTCGCAATCACCCCCTGATGGCAAAGGACCCGCCCGGTATTCAGCGAGTGAGTGTAGCCGAAACCGAAGAGAAAGGGGCGTTTCGCTTCACGGCGGAAACGGAGGGCGCCGAGCGGGTTTGGATCTTGCAGCGCAAAGGCCCCCACATGCCATTCTCGCGCTTTCCCATGGAGCTGGATGCCAAAGGCGGGGAAAGCTGGAACCTGGTGTTGTCGACCACGCCGGATGCCCAGTACTACTTTATAGCGGAAGGTAAAACCCTGGCCCGCCTGTCGCCCTCCCGCGCTTCATTCGAGTTTTACACGGTCTCCGAAGAACTGGAAAAGCAATAACCCGGCTGCCTCATGCCCGTGATTCGACATACGGATGCCTACCGGCCGCCACGCTATCAATTCAACGGCCACCTGCAGACTATTCTGCCCTCGATGTTTCGCAAGGTTCCCGAGCTGCCCTACGAACGCGAGCGCTTTGTCCTTTCGGACGGCGATTTTGTCGATCTGGACTGGCTGGTGAAATCCGGCCGTCGAAAGCTGGCCCTGCTCTCGCACGGCCTGGAGGGCAATTCGCACAAAGCCTACATCCAGGGTATGGCCGGGCTGTTTTTCCAACGCGGCTGGGATGTACTGGCGTGGAACTGCCGCTCTTGCAGCGGCGAACTCAACCTCATGCCCCGGCTTTACAACCACGGAGAGATCGGCGATATCGGGGAAGTCATCCATCACGCCCTTCGCACTCTGGATTATGAAGAGATTGTTCTGATCGGTTTCAGCATGGGCGGCAATATTTTGCTCAAATACCTGGGCGTACACGGCCACGAAGTGCCCGGGCCGGTATCCCGGGGCGTCGCCTTTTCGGCCCCCGTTGTCCTGAAGTCGAGTGTAGAAGCGCTGGAAAAGCCGGGAAATGCCTTTTACAAAAAGCACTTTCTTCGCCGTTTGAAGGCCAAGATCACGGCTAAAGCCCGGCAGTATCCGGACCTGGTCGACCTGGAAAACTTTCAGCGCATCGGCCACTGGACCGACTTCGACGAGTATTTCTCGGCTCCTTTAAACGGATACCGGTCGGCTGAGGACTTTTATCAAAGGGGCTCCTCCCTGCATTTTCTGGACGGGCTAAAACGTCCGGCCCTGCTGGTCAATGCCTGGAACGATCCCATCCTGGGGCCGGCTTGCTATCCGGAAGATTATGCCTCGGGGCACGAGTATCTCTTTTTAGAGGCTCCGCCTCAGGGGGGCCATGTGGGCTTTACCCTGGCCCGCGAGCCCTACACCTGGGCGGAATACCGGGCTTTGGAATTTGCGTCATCCTGCTAATTTTGGGAAAAGCGCTTATGCGAATTGTACACACCTCGGATTGGCATTTGGGGCAGAAGCTCCTTTCCTGCGACCGCGAAAGGGAACAGCAACTCGCCCTGGACTGGCTGCTCGAGCTCATCGAAGCGCAGCAGGCAAAGCTACTTCTGGTGGCAGGCGATGTCTTTGACATCGGCAACCCGCCCAATTCCGCCCGGCGCATGTATTATCGCTTCCTCACCCGCCTGATGGGCACCTCCTGCCGCCATGTGGTCATTACCGGGGGCAACCACGATTCGCCTGCTATGCTGCAGGCCCCCCGGGATCTTCTCCGATATTTTAACATCCACGTCGTGGGCGAGGCCGGGTCCGAAGTGGCCGATGAGGTCATTCCCCTTTACGATGAGGGCGGTGAGCTGATTGCCGTCGTGGGGGCGGTTCCTTTTCTGCGCGACCGGGACCTGAAGTACAGCATTGCCGGTGAGCGCAGCGACGAACGCATTCGCCGGCTTCGCCAGGCCCTGGCAAACCACTACCGCGAGCTGGCCGACGCCATGCAACCCTTTGCCGGAAAGGGCGTTCCGCTCATCGCCATGGGCCATTTGTACGCCGGCGGTACCTATGCCTCTGCCCGCCAGGACAACATCTACATCGGCGATACCGAAAATATTCGCGCCGAAGATTTTTCCGGTCTCTTCGACTACGTAGCCCTGGGGCATTTGCATCGCCGGCAAGAGGTGGGTGGCAACCCGCATATTCAATACAGCGGTTCGCTCCTTCCACTCAGCTTCAGCGAAACCAAGGACGAAAAGGGAGTGCTCCAACTGGATTGGAAGCAGGGGGCCTGGGCTTCCATTGAATTTCTTCCCGCTCCGACCTTCCGGCGGCTCAAAACCATTACCGGCCAGGCAGAAGAGGTCAAGCAAAAGCTCCTGGCCTTTGCCGCCCGGGGGAAGCGCAACCTGACGCCCTGGGTGGAGGTTTTGGTAAAGGCCGACCGCCTGCATCCTCAGTTCGACCAGGAACTTCGGGAACTGGTCTCGGAGGCCGAACTGGAACTGCTTAAAATCCGGATCGAAAATCCCGCTTCGGGAACGGATTCAGAAGCGCCGGAAGAGGTGCAACTCAAAGACCTGAGCGTGCTCGACGTATTTCGCCAGCGATGTGATGCAGCCGGCATAATCGAAGAGGAGGAGCGGGCCGAACTGGAGAAGACCTTTAACGAACTCTGCAATTGGGTGCGCGAGCGCGAGCTCGCCGAATAATGGGAAACGAGATTCATGCGGATTTGCAGCCTTCGATTTCAGAACATCAATTCGCTAAGGAGCGCCGCTCCAATTGAGCTCTCTTTTGTGGAAGGTCCGCTGGCTGCCACGGGCCTGTTTGCCATTACCGGAGACACCGGCTCCGGCAAGACGACCTTGCTGGATGCGCTGACCCTGGGGCTCTACGGACGCACGCCTCGCTTTCGCGACGACCTCGGCCAGGTGATGAGCTGGGGAACGGCGGAGTCCATGGCCGAGGTGGAATTCGAAAGTGGCGGAAGTCACTACCGGGCCAAGTGGAATCAGTGGCGTGCACATCAAAAGCCCGACGGACGGTTGCAGCCTGCCCGGCGAGAGCTCGCCGTTTTTCAGCCGGCGTCCGGCAGGTTTGAGATCCTGGCCGAAAAAGTGCGCGATGTCGATGCCCTGATCCTGGACATTACCGGGCTGGATTACGATCGATTCACCAAGTCGGTGCTGCTTTCTCAGGGCGAGTTTGCCGCATTTCTAAAGGCGGATGAGCGCGACCGTTCGGCTATGCTGGAACGCATAACCGGCACAGCCATCTATTCGCAACTGTCCATGGCGGCCTTTGAGCGCAACCGGGAGGAAGCGCGGCAGCTCGAACAACTCCAGCAACAACTCGATCAATTGGAGGTGTTGAGTCCTGAGGCCGTGGGGGAAAAGGAAGCCGAACGGAAGCGATTTCGAAACGAGATCGATCTGCTGGACCGCCAGCTGGCTCAAATCCAGGAGCAGCTCGAGGCCTGGCAGGCCTGGGAACACCTCCAAAAGCGGCTTCGGCAGTGGACATCGGCACAAACGCAATGGAAGGAAGCCTGGACGGCTTTTGCTGCCAACCGGCTGCGGCTGGATGAGCACCGGCGATTGGCTGATGCTATGCCGATCCTTGAGAACTGGCACCGGGTTAGTGGGCGACGGACCGAACTCCTCGAAGCTGCCGAGGAGGAACTGCGAAAGCTGGAGGCATTGCGGAACCAGAGGGAAGCCCTGCAGGTCCAGTGGGAAAAAGCCCGGGAGGAGGAAGCCGGGGAGGCAGCGGAGTGGGAAATTCTACTACCCCGGCTGACGGAGGCTCGCAAGTTGGATACTCAGCGCATCCGGCTTCGCGATCGCCTGCACGACCTGGAAGGACAGCAGGAAACCCTGATCCGAGCCCGAAAGGAGGCCGCTTCACTTGCCCGCGATCGCCAACGGGAGTTAGAGGCGCTGCAGGAAGCGCAAACCCGGCTCGACGACTGGCTTCGCGAACGCGCCGGTTGGGAAGCTCTTTCCCGCACTCTGCCCCTCTTGCAGCGGAACCACGACGCTTTGGCCCAAATCCGCTCGGAGGCCAAAAAGGCTCGGGAGCTGTATAGCGAAAGAGAAAAAGAACGGGCAGAGATCGAAGGCCAGGCGCAAACCCGAGCGGGCCATTTGGAACAAAAAAAGCAGGAACGGGAAGCGTTGGTGTCATCCTTGCAAGACTATGTTGGCCGGGCATCCAGCCCCTTGCACAAGCTGCAAGCCTGGCGCCGGGAACTGGAAGACAGGCGTCGGGAAGCGCGCGACAGGGAAGATCTGATGGAGCGGGTCGAGCAGTATAAGAGCTTGCTCGAAGAGCGCACGGCACTTGCGGAGTCCCGGAGTCAGTGGGAGACAGAGCGCAGGCATTTACAGGAGGAGGCACAGGCCTTGCTCGACCAGTGCACGGCTGCCGGAAAAAAAGTACAAGAGCGACGGCACATGCTGGAGGCTCAATTGCTGTTGGCCAACTACGCTCGCGAACGGGCGAATTTAAAACCGGGAGAGCCGTGCCCCCTGTGCGGGTCAACGGAGCACCCCTTCGAAGAGCATGCGCCCCAACCTTACCAGGACCGGGCCCGGCAAGACCTGGAGGATGCCGAACGAGAAGAGGAGCGCCTGATCAATCTGCACTGGAAGGTGAAAGCCCGGTACCTGCAATTGGAGGAGCGGCTGCGGGGGCTGGCCGGCTCGCCCGATTCGCGGATGGATCAGATAGACCGGGCCATTGAGGATCTGCGAACGCAACTCGATGCGGATCCGATTTGGGACGGCCAACTCGAAAAGGCAACCTTGGAAGAATGGATTAGGGAAAGCGATCGCAAGCGGGAGCAACTGGAGAGGCTACAAACAGACATTCGGCAGGTGGAAGACCTCTTGGAGCGCCGCGAAGCACTGGATAGCGCATGCAAACCGCTGAGCCAGGAACTGACGACCTTGGAGAAGCGCCGGATAGGCCTGACCGAAAGCCTGAAACAGGCTGAGAAAGATATTCGGCGACTGGAGGAGGACCTTCAAAAAGAGGCCTTGGAACGACAGAATTTACTGGCGCCTTTCACCCCCTGGTTGGATTCGGATGACGACCCCTTGCCCCTTTTGAAGGAATACCAAAATACCTATGCGAAAAAACGCAACGAGCTGGAAACACTCCGCATCCAGATCCGTGACTTGCAGGCCCAACTCGAAAATTGGATGACCGGGGATGAAAAACAGGCAGCCAGGCTCGAGCAATTGAAGCAAGAACTGGAATCCGAAAGGAGCCAACTGGCGGATATGGACAAACGGCGCTTCGATTTGCTGGAGGCGACAGACCCGGATGCCCTGGACGCCCAGTTCCGAAACCGCTTGGCGGCAGCCCGGAACAAACACCGCGAGGCCCGGGAAGCGCTTCAGGCTGTGCGAGAACGCCTTCTGCAAAGTGAGGAACGTCGAAAGGGCCTCGAGGAACAGAGAATGCGACTGGACAACGAAGCGGAGCAGCTGCGCCATCAATTGGAAGCCTTCGTGCAGCGGCATCGGCTTTCCGGAATCCCCGAACTGGAGAAAAGCCTGCTGGATCGAGAGCACCTGACCGAATACGAAGAAACGGAAAAGCGACTTATCCAGGATCAAAGTGCGCTGCAAAGAGAGGAGCAACAACTCCATGCCGAGCGGGAGGGGTTGGCCCGACGAACCCTCGATCAGCCTGCCGCTGAGGTCCTGCAGCAGCAACAGGCCGAAAAAAAGCAAGCCCGCGACGAAGCGGTTCGCCGCATTGGCGCCTTGGATCAGGAGCTGGAAAGCCACCGGCGGCAAATGCAGAACCAGGCCGGACTGGTCGAAAAACTACATGCCCAGCGAAGAGAGCACCGTCGCTGGGCGCAGCTCAACGAACTCATCGGCCAGGCCGATGGAAAGAAGTTTCGAACCTTTGCTCAGGGGTTGACGCTTCGCCAGCTGGTTCGCGCAGCCAATAGCCACCTGCAACAGCTGCATGGGCGCTACCGGATTGAAAAGGCACCCGACAGTCTGAACCTCCAAATCGTGGATACCTTTCAGGCCGATAACCGCAGAAGCATGAATACCCTGTCGGGCGGAGAAAGCTTCCTGGTCAGCCTGGCTCTGGCCCTTGGCCTGAGCGACATGGCGGGGCAGCAAGCTGAGATCCGGTCCTTATTTATCGATGAGGGCTTCGGCACGCTGGACGACAACGCCCTGGACCTCGCCCTGACCACCCTGGAAAACCTACAGGCCAAAGGAAAAA
The DNA here is from genome assembly GCA_964595955.1 of uncultured Saprospiraceae bacterium. Lineage (GTDB taxonomy): Bacteria > Bacteroidota > Bacteroidia > Chitinophagales > Saprospiraceae > JAJDFU01. Next base: position 37,527 of record CAZQSF010000002.1, on the reverse strand, counting down.
CCATCGGTATTATTTCCCACGTGAAAGCCCTGAAAGAACGCATTGCCGTACAGATCCGGCTCGAAAAGGGCAGCAGCGGATTCAGCACTTTGACCCTCAATCCCCCGGACTGATCGACCGTGCCCGGACGGCCATCGAAAATTACTTCTCAAGTCGGGGCATTTCTCTTATTTTGTGTGAGAACACAATCGGAGATCTTTATTTCTTTTCCATGCAGAACAAACTGAAGGCGCTCTTTCTCGAGCGCGGGCTGGACAAGCGCAGCGTAGAGTTTCTGGTCAAAGCCATTGAAAAAAACAATTTGCCGGGTTTTGATTACCTGGAATACAAGCAATCCCTGGCAGCGCTGAAGGGAATGAATATGGACCAGGAAACGGCTTTTAAGTCGGCTTTTGCCACCGCCAGCACCCTCGGGCTTACCAAGGAAAAACTGTTGGAATCCGCAAAGCACTACAAGAAGGTGCTGGATACGGAAAAACAACAGTTTGAAGCAGCTGCCAGCAAACAGGTCGAGCAGCGCATTCAGTCCAAGCAAAAGGAAGTTGAGAAAATAAAGAAGCAGATCGAAGATTACAGGGCGAAGATCGAACAGTTGGAGGACAAGATCGCCCAATCCGAATCGACCATTCGGAACGCCGAGGAGGAAATCCGAACGGCAGAGGACAAGATCGCGGCCACCCAACAGAGTTTTCAGGAAACGGTAACCACCATACTCGGCGAAATTGAGCACGACCTGGAAAACATCGAACGATTTATTGCCTGATCGATTTTACCATTGAACCAACGTTTGCCATGGCTGATAATGTTCCATTCAAACCAACGAGCACAAAAAAATCCTTTTGGAAGCGTCCTGAAGGCGTGACCGGTGCCATTTTTCTGGTCGCCATCATCGCTGCGGCAACGCTTTTACTCATCAACTTCGGACCGGCTCTTGTCGCCTTGTTGTCCAACACCCTGTACCTGGCCGGACTCATTGTAGTGTTGGGGGCCTTGCTCTACATGGTCTTCGACCCCAAGATGCGCAACCTCATCTGGTATATGTACAAAAGTACTATGCGATGGGTGACCGGCTTGTTCGTGCAGATCGATCCCATCGGCATCCTCAAAAGCTATGTGGAAGACCTGGAGGATAATTTGGGTAAAATGCGCAAGCAGATCGGTTCGCTGCGGGGTCAGATGCGCAAGATCGACACCCTTATGACCGAGAACAGCCGCGAGATCGACAATCAGATGAAAATGGCCAGTGCGGCCAAGGAAAAGGGCATGGACCAGCAAATGCTACTGGCTTCCCGAAAGGCTGCCCGCCTCAAGGAGACCAACAGCAAGTACAAAGTGCTGCACGACAAGATGGAGGTGCTCAACCGCATTCTGGTGAAAATGCACTCCAATTCGGAAGTGTTGCTGGAAGACACTCGCGACCAGGTCAAGCTCAAAGAACAGGAACGCAAAGCCATACGGGCTTCCCACTCGGCCATGAAATCGGCAATGAGTGTCATCTCCGGCGATCCGGATAAGCGCGCCATGTTTGACGCAGCTATGGAGGCCGTTGCCGACGACGTGGCCAACAAGGTGGGCGAGATGGAGCGTTTCATGGAGCTATCGGCCAACTTTATGGAGTCGGTGGACCTGCAGAACGGCATTTTCGAAGAGGAAGGCCTGCGCATGCTTGAGCGATGGGAAAAAGAAAGCACCCTCCTGCTGTTGGAAGGGCAGGGCAAGTCCTCCGGCGAAACGCTGGATCTGGAATCCCCTCGAGCCGAACCCGAAGCGCGAAAGGAAGGCGGCTCTTCCGGCAGCGATTACGACAATCTTTTTCAGTGACCGGGTTGCGGGCAAAAGATATCCGGGCCACCTCAGGCAATTACTTTTCCGCTAAATATTGCCGGTATCCTATTTTTTCCAGCTTTTCGTATTTGGCAGCTACCCCTGCGGCCAGGGATTCCTTGTAGGCCATAAGGCGCGCCCGGATGTCCGCATCCGAAGCGCCCAGGATCTGCGCGGCCAGAATTCCCGCGTTCTTGGCGGCATTGAGGGCCACCGTGGCCACGGGAACCCCATTGGGCATTTGAAGTATGGACAGCACGGAGTCCCATCCGTCAATGGAATTGGACGATTTTACGGGAACGCCAATGACCGGAAGCGGGGAAAGCGAGGCGATCATGCCCGGAAGGTGAGCTGCGCCGCCGGCCCCGGCAATGATGACCTGTATGCCGCGTTTGTGCGCTTCCTTCGAAAATTCGAACAGGCGATGCGGTGTCCGGTGTGCCGATACGAGGGTGAGCTCGAAGGGAATGCCCAGCTCAGTCAGTACTTCGGCGGCAGCCTGCATCACTGGCAGGTCTGAGTCAGAGCCCATTACAATCTTTACCATTGGATAAGGGTTTGTTGCTTGGTTGGCGCCAAGGCGCTAGTATTCTTGTACGGGGGCCAGCCCTTCGGAAAAATCCCTCGCATCCCGAAAGCGGGGCGGGATAACGACCTCGCCGGAGGTGTCGATAAAAGCTACGCCTTTATACGTGGCAGCCCGGGCCAATCCTTCGGAAAAGGACCAGGCCAGGCCGAAACGGGGCGTAGTGACGATGCGTCCGCTGGTGTCTATCAGTCCCCACAGGCGATCCATGGCATAGGGCGCGCGCCCCTCCTCAAAGCTATACAGCATTTGAAACCGGGCCGGAATGAGTTCCCGGCCCGACCCGTCCATCAGTCCGTATTTATCTTCCTCGAGTATGCCCCATCGATCCGAACCGGCATGCCATACCTGATCGTACTGAGGCTCTACAAGCCAGTTGCCTTCCCGGTCGATCAGCCCCCAGGCTCCATTCCGGCGCGCTGCTGCTTTGCCGAAGTGAAAACCCTGAGCTCGCTCTAAACCGGCGGGAATGGCAATCTCGCCCTGCAGATCGACAAAGCCGTAGCTTCCGTCCTTTTTAAATCGGGCAAGCCCATCCTGAAAAGGGTCGATCTTATCGTAGGCCGGGGGGATCACCTCCCGTCCGTCGGACCGGATCAGTCCGCACAGGCCGTTCAGGGCCTTCACCCGGGCATAGTTATTCACAAAGCCCGCGGAGGCCGACAGGTAGGCGGGATCGATGACCTGGTTTCCCTCCTTGTCGATATAGCCGTACAAGCCGTTTTCCTTGATCCGGGCCAGGCCTTCGCGAAAGTCTTCGGCTTCTTCATATCTGGCCGGTATAACCCAGGCTCCCTTGCGGTCGATAAAGCCGATTTTGCCGTCGAGCGCCATAACCCGGGCCAGGCCTTCGGAAAAGGACCAGGCGCCCCGGTAGCGGACCGGGATCGCGATTTCCCCTTCTTTGTCCACAAAGCCCCAAAGTCCCTTTCGGCGCACGACGGCCAGGCCCTGCGAAAACGGCCTTACCTCGTCGAAACGGGTCTCGATGACCAGGCGCCCCTGTTGGTCCATAAAGCCCCATTTGTGCTGCGCTTCTTCATAATCCTCGGTAACGGGGGGCAGCGTGCCCGCCGCCAGGTCCTCCGGGTTCGATGAAGGACTATCTGCTTGGCAGGCCCAGGCCCAGGGCAAACAAAGGAGCAGGAAGCGTACGAAAAAGCGCATGGGGGTCAAATTTCGAAATCGACGCCCCGCCGGAGAAGATCCTCGTGTTTTTCTCTGACCAGGCGTTCGTATTTGTCTCGGTCAAAGCTATAGAGTTTCGCGGGACGATGGGATACGCCCTCTTGTTTTCCGACTTCTTTTAACACCCCCATTTGCAGAATGCGTTTTCGAAAATTGCGTTTGTTCAGGGGTTCTTCCACGCCGAGGATCGTCTCGTACAGCCGCTGTAGCTGGGAGAGGGTAAACCGGGGCGGAAGTAGCTCAAAACCGATGGGTTGATAGCGCACCTTGGCGCGGAGCCGTCCCAGGGCGGTATTCAGGATATGGGAGTGGTCAAAAGCCAGGGGGGGAAGCTTGTCGATGGCAAACCAGCCGACTTCGCTGGCATCGTCGGCCGCCTGTACGGTGTGAGTATCCAGATTTACAAGGGCATAATAGGCCACACTGATGACCCGGCCCCTCGGATCTCGCCCGGGTTCGCCGAAGGTGTAAAGCTGTTCGATGAAAAGATTCTTTAAGCCCGTCTCTTCCTCCAGTTCGCGCAGCGCGGCTGTTCCGAGCGATTCATCCATATCGACAAAGCCTCCGGGCAGGGCCCATTGGTGTTGGAAAGGAGGTTTTGCCCGCTGAATGAGCAATAGCTTGAGGGTTGAACTTTCGTCCAGCCCGAAGACTACGCAATCGACGGTTACTGCCGGTCGGGGAAATTCATAGGTGTAGGCCATGGTTTCTAGTTTTGTCAGCCCAGCTCGGTCTGGATGGATTGTTTCAATGTGTAAAGGTCGCTCGTCAGGCCCACCGGATAGGTTGGGTTCATCTGCAGCTTTGCAAAAGGCAGCTGTTGTTGCCTGGCATACTCCTGCACGGCATGCAGGGAGGGCCTTTGAAGGACGAGCTCTCCGTTGCAGAAAACGGGCTGTAGCAAGTCGGTATGCTGCCCGGTTTTTAGGTTGAGCAGGGCCCCGTCGCGAAGCGACCGGACTGGCGGCAGGTCAGCCGATCCTTCGGCATGGGCGTTGTAAAGCGCATCGCCGGCGGGCAGGCCCTCCGCGTCCCAGTACCGGCGGATCTGCAGGGCGCCCGGATTGGAACTCTTTACAGCCTGCTCGGAGAGCTTGGCCTTGTAATTCCAACGGCCGCCAGGGCCTTGTACAGCCGATAACTTGTAGACCCCACCCAGGGCCGGCTGGTCATATGCCGTGCTTAGCTTGGTGCCCACCCCCCAGACGACAATAGGAGCTCCCTGGCTCTTGAGTTCTTCGATGGCGTATTCGTCCAGGCTGTTGCTGGCCACGATAGCGGCATCGGGAAAGCCGGCCTCGTCCAGCATGTGCCGGGCTTTCCGGCTGAGCTCGGCCAGGTCGCCGCTATCCAGCCGGATGCCCGCCATTTCGCAGCCTTGTTCCCGCAATTCCCTGCCTACTTGTATGGCATTGCGCACGCCCTGCAGTGTATCATAGGTATCCACCAGAAAGACCGAATCGTGAGGGAAGGCTTCGGCATAGGCTCGAAAAGCTTCGATCTCCTCTTCGAAGCACATGATCCAGCTGTGGGCATGGGTGCCCTTCACCGGAATATTGTAGAGTTGGCCGGCAATCACATTGGACGTGGCATTGCATCCGCCGATAAAGGCAGCCCGGGCGGCGGTTATGGCGCCGTCCAAGCCCTGAGCGCGGCGAAAGCCAAATTCGAGAACGCTATCGCCCTTTGCCGCACGCGCTACCCGGGCTGCCTTGGTGGCGATAAGCGAGGAAAAGTTGATCACCGACAGGAGGGCTGTTTCCAGCATCTGCGCCTGGGGGAGCGGGCCTTCTACCCGGAGCAGTGGCTCGTTCGGAAACACCACAGTTCCCTCCGGTACGGCGTCCACATCACACTGCATGCGAAGGCGCTGCAAATAATTCAGGAAACTGATCTCGAAAAGGGACTGGCCGGCGGCCCCGCGCAGATTGCCCAGGTAACGGGCGGCCTCTTCCGAAAAAGTGTAGTTCCGGATCAGATCTATGGCCAGGTCCAGACCGGCTGCGACCACATAATGCCCGCCGAAAGGAGGGCTGCGATAATAAAGCTGGAAAACGCCCCGGCGATCATACCACCCCTTTTTCCAATACGCCTGGGCCATAGTGAGCTGGTAGAGGTCGGTGAACAGGCCGAAACCGATAGCGTAGAGGCGTTCCAAATGCGAGCTTGCGGGCATAATAGATACTTCGTTTAAAAGCGAAACTAAGTCTTTTGGAGAACAAATGCTCCTTTGGGAGTCGAAGTTTTTGCCAACCTTTTTCGATCCGTAGCCGTCTTCTGTTCGATGAGAATTGGCAACATTCCCTTTTCTTTTTTCCTCGGGCTGCTTTGCTGGGCTGCCCGGAGCGAAGCCCAGCCCATCCTGAGCTGGGAGCTTTTCGTGCAGCAAGAGGCCGGCTTTGCAGTGAAAACGCCCGCTCCACTTCGGCATTCGGCGGATACTACTTTCACGCCCCTGGGGCCCTTGGTTTATCACACCTTTTTTCACCGGGTTCCCGAGGCGCTTTACCAAAAGGGAGGCAATCGCGTGTATATGATCTCGCTTTGCGACTATCCGCCCGGCATCCTGGACCGCAGCGAAGCCAACTGGCTGGAGGCTTTTTTTGAAGAGACTATCGATGCGGCGGCAGAAAGTGTCGGGGGCGAAGTGGTCTACAAAACCGCTATCGAGTTCGACGGGTATCCGGGCTACCTGTGGCGCATCCGGGGCCCCGGGGGCCGTTTTACCATAAAGACCAAGGCATTTCTGGCCGGCCGCCGGTATTATGCCGTTCAGGTGGTGGGCGGTTCAAAGCGAAGCGTCAATGCAGCCAGCGAAACCTTTATGGATTCTTTCCGCTTACTGCCCTGAAATGACGGACATTGCCTTATTTTAGCCTGCGACCCCGCCAGCCACAACCACGAATTATGTCCAAGATTGCCGTTTTCCCTGGTTCTTTCGATCCCATCACGGTGGGGCACGTAGATATCGTCCGGCGGGCGTTGCCCTTATTTGACCAGATTATCGTAGCTATTGGGGTCAACTCTCAGAAGAAGTACCTCTTCTCACTGGACCAGCGCCTGGAATGGCTCCACACAGTATTCCAGGATGAACCCAAAGTGGAGGTGGGCCAGTTTGAGAACCTCACCGCGCATTATTGCAAGCGCATCGGCGCCCGCTACCTGCTGCGCGGCCTGCGCAATGCTTCCGACTTCGATTACGAAAAGACGATTTCCCAACTCAATCACATCGTGGGCGAAGGCATAGAAACTTTTTTTCTCATTGCCCAGCCCGGTTATTCGCACATCAGCTCGACCATTGTTCGGGAGATCATCAAAGGTGGCGGCGATGCCAGCCCGTTTCTTCCCGATCAGGTCAGCCTGCACATATCCTCCAACTTTTCCTGACGAATGCCCTATCGCTGGATCTTTCTGGATGCCGACAACACCTTGCTGGACTACCACCGGGCGGAAAAGCAGGCCCTGACCGAGAGCCTGCAGGCTTTTGGCTTCACTTGCATCCCGGCCCGGCACGAGCGATACCGGCAGATCAATAAAGCCTGCTGGCAGGACCTGGAAGCAGGTCGCACCACCCGGCAGGAAATGCGTCTGGCCCGCTTCCGGTCGTTTTTCGAAGCCGAGGGGTTGCAGGTGGATATCGATGGTTTTGCCGATACCTACCAGCAGGCCCTGGCTGCGCAGGCACACCTGTTGGAGGGGGCCCGCCACCTGGTGGAAAACCTGAGTGTTCGCTACCGGCTGGCCCTCGTCACCAACGGCATCGCGACCATCCAAAGGCCTCGTTTGAAGCAATCGGGGCTGGCAGCTTTTTTTCAGGCTGTGGTGATGAGCGAGGAAGCAGGTCATGCCAAACCGCATCCGGCCTTTTTCCGGCGGGCCTTGTCCATAACCGGACAGCCGCCACCCCGGGACGTGCTCATGGTCGGCGACAACTGGCAGGCCGACATTGAAGGAGCGCACCATATGGGCATGCACACCTGTTGGTTCAATCCGGAGCGTTTGCCCCGGCCGGGAGGAATGCGTCCGACCCTGGAAATACAGGCACTTGGGGAATTGCTTCAGCTCCTCGACTGAGCTTTCCGGCCCGGGGGCAATTCAGTACCTTTGCCGCTGCGTACATCACGATAACCAAAATAAATCCCTAGCCTATGGCAAATGCCTTTTTCGAAGTTCCCAAAGCGGTCAACGAACCCGTAAACAGCTATGCTCCCGGCACACCTGAACGGGAAGCCCTGAAAGCGGCCCTGGCCAATGCCAAAGCCTCGACTTCCGAGATCCCCATGACCATTGGGGGTGAAAAAATAACCACCGACAATCGCATCCCCATTCACCCGCCCCATGAGCTCGACCACACCCTGGGCTATTACCACAAGGGCAGCGGAAAACACGTGAACCAGGCCATCGAAGCAGCGCTGAAGGCGAAGCCGGCCTGGGAAGCCATGCCCTGGCAGGAGCGCGCCGCTATCTTTCTCAAGGCTGCCGATCTGCTCAGCGGACCCTACCGGTACAAAATGAATGCCGCCACTATGCTGGGGCAATCGAAAACGGCTCACCAATCGGAAATCGACGCCATTGCCGAGCTGGCCGATTTTTATCGCTTCAATGTGGAGTACATGACCGAGCTCTATACTCAGCAGCCGGAGAGCTCGCGCGGCATTTGGAACCGCATGGAGTACCGGCCGTTGGAGGGCTTTGTATTTGCCATTACCCCTTTCAATTTTACCGCTATTGCAGGCAACCTGCCCGGCGCCCCGGCGATCATGGGCAATACGGTGATATGGAAGCCGGCTGAAACCCAGATCTATTCGGCGGCTGTGATCATGGAAGTGCTGGAGGAAGCCGGCCTGCCCGACGGCGTGATCAACCTGCTGTTCGTGGATGGCCCCGAAGCCGGCGATATTATTTTTCAGCATCCGGATTTCGGCGGCCTGCATTTTACCGGCAGCACAGCCGTGTTTCAGAACCTGTGGGGAATCATCGGCAAGAACATCAGCAAATACAAATCCTACCCCCGCATTGTTGGAGAAACCGGTGGTAAAGACTTTGTGATCGCACACCACTCGGCGGATGTGGAGCAGGTAAATACAGCCCTGGTGCGCGGGGCCTTCGAATTTCAGGGGCAGAAGTGCTCGGCCGTGTCCCGTGCATACATCCCCGATACCATGTGGGACAACCTGCGCAGCCGCCTGGAAGAAGAGATCAAGACGATTGGCATGGGAAGTCCGGAAGATTTCTCCAACTTCTTCACTGCCGTAATCGACGAACGGGCCTTCGATAAGATCTCGGGCTATATCGCTCAGGCCAAAAAAGACGATGCCGCTGAGGTGATCATCGGTGGCGGATACGACAAGGCCAAGGGGTACTTCATCGAGCCCACCGTGATCCTGACCACCGATCCCAAGTACCGTACGATGGAGGAGGAGATCTTTGGTCCGGTGCTTACTATCTATGTATACGATGCGGACGCCTACGAAGAGACGCTCGAATTGCTCGACAATACGTCTCCCTATGCCCTCACCGGGGCGGTTTTCGCACGCGAACGGCATGCGGCTTACCTGGCTGCCGAGCGACTGCGCCATGCAGCCGGAAACTTTTACATCAATGACAAGCCCACCGGAGCCGTTGTCGGCCAGCAGCCCTTTGGCGGCGCCCGCGGATCGGGCACCAACGACAAGGCCGGGTCTATCCTCAATCTTTTCCGTTGGGTGAGCGCCCGCTCGATCAAGGAAAACCTCGACCCGCCCACCGACTACCGCTATCCCTTCCTGGGCGAAGAATAGGGTTTCCGTCTGGCCGGGATCCTGCGGGGCCTCCTTAATCGAGTAAAGGAGGCCCCGCTTTCTTTTTTGGCCTGCATCCTGACTTATGCGGTTTTTTGGCCTTGCATGAACTGGGCAGCTTACAGATATTCACAGGACGTTGAAAAAACCCCGGATCGCAATGATGCCCAGCTATCGTTTTCCATTCTTTATTTGTCTATTGTCCCTGACGCTGACGACCTGTAAATCCGTCCGGGAAAAACGAATTAATACCTACGAGAACCTGACGGAACTGAAGAAGGACGGCCTGATCCTGGTTCGCCTCAAACAGTCGATCAACAAGCTGGAAGCCCTGGAAGCGGGACGGGAATCCGACTGGGCGGATAAGGTCGAAGGCCAGGTAGTGAGCCGCCAGGCCCGGCTGCTGACGATGTTTCGCGAGCAGTTCAGCTTTTGCCCGGTCTACTTTTTCTTTGCCGATGAGTCTGGAAAAGTGCGTGACGGGCAGTGGTCAGAGGTTGTTTTTCTGGACGTCGATGGCGATTATGTGGACGGGGATACCCTTTACGGCCGACCCTATTTCGTGGCGGAATTCGGCAGAGTGTACGAAACCCAGGTCACAGGCGAAAATGCTGAAGGGGAAGAGCGCTTTACCACGGGCATGGCCGGAAAGGATGGCCTGGTCCTAAAGGATTCCAATTTCGTTCAACTGGAAGCGCCTTATCCGTACAAGTTTTTCCATTGGAAGCCCGAAAATGCCGTAGCCGGCATGAATCGCAGCCTTTACGAATTCTTGCGAAAACAGGAAAGCAAGGGGTACATGTTGGACTATCTGCTGGAGAAGGAGCGTTCGGGCCAAGACTAACCATCGTGGTTGCCGACCCGTTGCTGGGCCTTGAGTAAAGCGGCTATGGATACCAGATCCTGAATTTCGCCATCGTATACTTTGCGAACGGCTTCCGACAGCGGAAGGTGCTTCACCTGGAGCAGCTCGGTTTCTTCGGGAGCCCATTCGCCTTGTTCGAGACCGGTGGCCAAAAAAGCCATGCCGCGCTCGTCGGTCACGGAATTGGAAACGTGAAATTCGGGCAGCAGCAGCTCCCAATGCATGGCCTTGAGGCCGGTCTCCTCCTGCAGCTCCCGCTTTGCCGCATCCAATGGGCGTTCATTCAGGGGGCAGCCTCCTTCCGGAATCTCCCAGCTGTATCGATCCAGCGTATACCGGTACTGGCCCACCAGCCAGGTATACCCCTGCTCGTCGACCGGCACGACGCCGATAGCCAGATTGCGAAAATGCACCACCCCGTAAATGCCGGGCTTACCGGCGGGGTTGATGACTTCCCGGTGGGTGAGTTCAATCCAGGGATTGGCGTATACCGAGCGCTTGTTGAGTGTCTTCCAGGGATTGTGTTCCATATTGCATTGTCAGCCGCCTAAGATACCGGGCAATTCGGGGCCTTCCAATAATCGATCCCAAAAATACCGGAGCACCCCGGGCTGCAGGTAAAACACGCATACGATCGTAGCTGCCAGACCGTACAACGCTCCCCAGAAGTGCGCATCGTGCCCGATATTGTCCATAGATCGTTTTCCCATGTAGTTGGAATACCAGAGATATCCCAGACCGAAAAGGATAGCCGGCAGGGGAGGGAAAATAAACCACTCCCAGGGGTTGAAGAGAATAAAACCGAAGACCATGGCCGAGGTAGCGCCCGATGCACCCAGTGCGCCGTAGTAGGGATCATCCCGGTGCTTGAGAAAGGAAGGAATGCTGGACAGGACGATGGCCGAGAGGTACAAAAGCAAAAAGATGAGCGGCCCGAGATAGTTGGGGAATATGCTTTTAAAGGCACTCTCCAGATACTCGCCGAAGATGTAGAGGACATACATATTGATGAGCAGGTGCTCCCAGTTGGCGTGAATGAATCCGTGAGTGAGAAAGCGATAGTATTGTCCTTTCCGCGCAATGGTATACGGGTGAAAAATGAGCCGCTCCTTCATAGCTGCATTGGAAAAAGACTGCAGCGAGATCAGCACTGTAAGGATAAGAATGATGAGGGTAATGGATAACATAAATTCGATCAGGCGTGGTGATAAGGTTCGTTGCGCAGTATGGTCATGGCCCGGTACAATTGTTCAGCAAAAAACAAGCGGACCATCTGGTGCGAAAAGGTCATGGGCGACAGGGAAAGGGTATGTTGTGCCCGCTCCTTGAGTTCGTCCGCAGCGCCGTAGGCCCCGGCCACCAGAAAGACGAGCCGGCGACCGCTTTGCTGTTGGAGGCGGTCGACAAATTCGGCAAATTGCTCCGAAGAATAGGCGCGACCCTTTTCATCCAGCAGGATGAGAAGGTCCTGTGGTGCCAATCTGTCGAGAACCAGCCCGGCTTCTCGGGCCATGCGCTGGCGCGGGCTTTCGTTTTTCTTGTGTTTTACGTCCGGTAGCGTCACTTGCCGGAAAGGCAAATAGCGATTGATTCGCTTCTCGTACTCGGCAAGGCCCTCCGAAAGGTAGGGCGCGGAGGTTTTTCCGATCATCCAGAGTTCCAGCCGCATCACTCGATCAATGGTTCGCCCAAATATACTTTTATCTCGGGCGAGAGCCGGATCTTTATTTTCAGGATCAGCGGATCCTGCAGGGGGCTGTCCAGGCGCTGGTGCAACCGGTAGGTTGTTTTGATGGTCTTGAACACCGAAGTCAGAGCAGTGGATTCCCGGTGTTTCTCCAGTAATTCGTCCAACCGGTCGGATGTAAACCTGGCATGCTCGCCGCGAAATTCCACGTCCAGGGAAGGGCTTAGGGCTATGCCCATTGAAAAACTGGTCATGGTGAGGCCGGCTTCCTCCAGCCTCGGGAAAACGGCCAGCCAATCTTCAATGAGCTGGTAGGCCTTATCCCGGGCTCCCTTGCCCAGTTGATCGGCCTGCTCCAGGAGTAGGCCGGAAGCTTCCTGTATGGACTTCCAGACTTTTTCGATCATGGGATGCCTAGTTGAAACGGATTTCCAGGTCCAGGTCTGCCTTTTCATCGAGAATATCCATCATGGGGATTTCCTGGGTCACCGTGCGTTTGCGGTCCGAGATCAGGGCATTCTCCGAATTCACCTCCTTTACTTTACCCGGCAAGTGAACGACAGTGGTGAACTTGGCGTCGCCGAAAAACATCCTGGCCATTTGAAGGGAGGATTCATCCAGTTCATCTTCTTCCTCGTCCATAAAGCCCTTGGGTAAACCCCGCCGCCTGAACGACCCCCTGGCAAATTGATACCGGGACGACTCGCTCAGGCTTAACCGGTCTTCCTCATCTTCCATTTGGAGTAGCTGAGCCTCGTTCAAGGCCTCTATGCTTGCGAATGCATAGGAGAGCAAGACCTTTCCGTCCTGCATCTCAGTGCGTACCTTACTAATGCCCCTCACAGCTTCGAGCTTTTCTTTGGCCTCCGTCATGACGGAATCCATGGAAAGGCGTATGGAGTCTTTGGCCTCGGTCTTATCTTCCGAAAAGGAGGCCAACATATCCAGCATTTCGGACAGGTCCAGGGTCATGGCATAGGAGCCGGAGCCGTCTTTATTCAGGCTGATCTCTTCATGCAGATCGAAGCAGCCGGTGAGCGTCGAGAGCAATAGGCCCAGAATCAGCGCGAGAATTCCTCTTTTCATCTGATGGTTTTTGAATTTCCGCAGGAGAAGGCTCCGAAAAGAAAATGAACCTGTTAAAGATACCACAGAACAGACTGCGGAGCGCTATCTTTCTACCAAACGTCCCTTCTGACCGAGCAGTGGCACTATTCCCCGGATGCGTAAAACTAAAGAAGGGGCATTGCGTTTCAGTCATTGAATCTTTCGCAAAATCACTCTGCTTTCATGCGTGAAATCAAGACTTTGGGCGAACTGAAAGCCAGTTCGTATCGCAGCCGGCCGATCAAGAAAGAGTTGAGGGAAAACCTGGTTGCCCGCCTGGAAAAGAAGCAAAAGGTGTTCAACGGCATCATCGGGTTCGACGATACCGTATTGCCGGATATCGAGCGAGCCCTTTTGAGCCGGCACAACATTTTACTGCTGGGACTTCGCGGGCAGGCCAAAACCCGCATCGCCCGCCTGCTGGTCAATCTGCTGGACGAATACATGCCCGTGGTGGCCGGCAGCGAGCTCAACGACGATCCCCTGCACCCGCTTTCGCGTTACGCCTGCGATCTGATCGCCGAGCATGGCGACGACACCCCCATCGAGTGGGTGCATCGGTCTCAGCGCTACGTAGAAAAGCTCGCTACGCCCGATGTGAGTGTGGCCGACCTTATCGGCGATGTAGACCCCATTAAGGCGGCTTCGCTCAAGTTGCCGTATAGCGATGAGCGGGTCATTCATTATGGTCTGGTGCCTCGGGCCAACCGCTCGATCTTCGTGATCAACGAATTGCCGGATCTGCAGCCTCGCATCCAGGTGTCGCTATTCAATATTTTGCAGGAGGGCGACATCCAGATCCGGGGATTCAAGCTTCGCCTTCCCTTGGATCTGCAGTTTGTCTTTACAGCCAACCCGGAGGACTACACCAATCGGGGGAGCATTATCACGCCGCTCAAGGACCGCATCGAAAGCCAGATCCTCACGCATTATCCCAAAACGATCGATATCGCTCGTCGGATCACCCAGCAGGAAGCCCTGCTGGCTGAAGAGCAGAAGGACCGCGTCGTTGTGCCCGATGTGCTGCAAGTTTTACTCGAGCAAGTTTCCTTTGCCGCCCGGGAAAGTGAGCTGGTAGATGAGAAAAGCGGGGTGTCGGCCCGGCTGAGTATTTCCGGCCTGGAAAACCTGGTGAGTACGGCCGAACGCCGCATGCTGCTCAACAAGGAGGCCCGGACCCAGGCCCGGCTCATCGACTTCTGGGGCGTCGTTCCTGCCATCACCGGAAAAGTGGAACTGGTGTACGAGGGCGAGCAGGAGGGCTCCTACAGCGTGGCCATGTCGCTCATGAGCGAAGCCATCAAGAAGACCTTCCTCGATCACTTTCCACATCCCGACCGACTCAAGAAAGGCGAAGAGCGGGACCCTTACGGCACCGTCAAAGCCTGGTTTGCCGGCGGAAATACCCTGGACCTGCTCAACGATGCCAGCGATGCGACCTATCGAAAAGCCCTGGATGAGGTGGCCGGTCTGCGCAAGCTGGTGGAAGGACAGTTGCCGGTCAAGGGCGATGACCTGTATACCTTCATGGAACTCGCCTTGCACGGTTTGTCCGAGTTCAACGTCATCAATAAAGATGTGTTGGAAGCCAGTTTTACTTTTCGCGACCTGTTGGCCGACATGCTGGACGACGACCTTTTCGGAGAAGAAGATTAAGTGTTTTTCCGTATTTTAAGAAGCTAAACCAACACCCCCAGGCCATGCTTCTCCCCATTCATCCGCAGAAACCCGAAGGACGAAAGATTCGGCAAGTAGTCGACCGATTGCGGCAAGGCGGTGTCGTCATATATCCTACCGATACCGTCTATGCGCTGGGATGCGCAATGGATCAGAAGTCGGCCGTGGAGCGGATCTGCCGGCTCCGGGGCCTCGACCCCAGCCGGGCTATGCTCTCCATCCTTTGCCGGGATATCAGCCAGGTCGCTGCTTTTACGCGTCCGCTGAACAATGCGGTTTTCCGGCTGCTCAAACGCAACTTGCCCGGCCCCTTCACTTTCGTTCTCGAATCGAATCAACAGGTGCCCAAACTGTTCAAGAACAAAAAGCGCACCATCGGGGTGCGGGTGCCCGACCACTCCCTTTTACAGGCCATCCTGGACGAATTGGATCAGCCCATGCTGACCAGCTCGCTCAAGTCGCAAGACGACATACAGGAATATTACACCGATCCACAGGCCATATACGACGACTTTGGCAAGCAGGTGGACCTGGTCATCGACGGAGGGGTCGGTGGCCTGGCGCCATCTACCCTGGTATTCTGTACCGGAGACGAACCGGAGCTGATCCGGCAGGGAGCCGGTGAACTGGTCTGGTAAAAGAAAAGCGGGTTTGTCATCCCCTTTGCGCTAGTGGGGGCTACATTTTTGTCGAGAAATAGACCCGGCTAAGTGATGCAGGTTATATTTGCGCCTTGCTGGTATTACCCGACTTAGAAAATCCAAAGCCCGCTATGCGCAAATTCTACTTTCTGCTGTTCTTCTTTTCGGCATTGAGCCTTTCGTCTTCGGTATGGGCACAACAAGGAACCTTTCGTGGTACGGTGCTGGATAAAGACACCGGCGAACCCATATCCTTTGCCAACGTATTGGTCCGGGGTACGGATTTCGGCACCAATACCGACCTGGATGGCTTCTTCACGGTTGCCAACGTGCCGGTAGGGGAGTACGAGCTGGTAGTGACTTACCTGGGGTACGACTCGGCCGTTGTGGCTATTAAAGTGGAAGAAAACAAAATCCCTTTTCAGCGCATATTTCTGGAACCCGATGCCGTGGAACTCACCACGGTCGAAATCTCGGGGCGCAGGGAGCGGGCGCGTACGGAAACCACCGTTTCCACCTTGCAGGTGACCGCCAAGCAGATCCGCTCCCTGCCCTCCACCGGCGGAGAGCCCGATATTGCGCAATATTTGCCGGTGCTTCCCGGTATCATCGTTTCCGGCGATCAGGGTGGGCAGCTCTACATACGGGGCGGCTCGCCCGTGCAGAACCGGATCATGATCGACGGGATGACGATTTACAATCCCTTTCACTCCATCGGCTTTTTCTCCGTATTTGAAACCGAGACCATACGGAGCGTCGACGTACTTACCGGAGGCTTCAATGCCGAACACGGAGGGCGCATTTCCGCCATCGTAGATATCAAAACCCGGGAGGGCAACAAGAAGCGATTCAGCGGCCTGGTTTCGGCCAGCCCTTTCCAGGCCAAGGCGCTTTTTGAAGGCCCCATCAAAAAATTGAATGAAGAGACCGGTAGCAGCATTTCCTTCATGCTTACCGGTAAACATTCCTATCTGGATGAGAGCTCCAAGCTGTTTTATCCCTATGCACAGGATACCAACTTTTTCTCCTTCGCAGCTGCCGATACGTCCCTGGCCGATGTAGACGATGTGCTGCCCTATCGCTACACCGATTTTTACGGGAAGTTGTCGTTCAATGCCGGAAACGGGAGCCAGCTCAACCTGTTTGGCTTCAATTTCAATGACCGGTTCAATTTTGTTGGCGTGGCGGATTCCGAATGGAATACCTTCGGGTTGGGTGCCAACTTCACCTTGGTGCCTCCCAGTTCCAACATCATTATCGACGGTACAGTCGCTTTTTCGGATTACGAAGTCGAACTGACGGAAGCCGATGGAAGGCCCCGCCGCAGTGCCATCACAGACTATTCGGTTCTGCTGAACTTTTCCTTCTATGGACGCAAAAATGAAGTCAACTACGGCTTTGCCTTCACGGGCTTCAATACGGACTTCAGCTTCACCAACCCCCTCGGGATCTCCATCAATCAACAGGACTTCACTACCGAGCTCGCCGCTTTCATCAAGTACAAGCAGATCGTTGGCGATTTTATCCTGGAACCGGGTTTTCGCCTCCAATATTTTGCCTCGCAGGCGGAGATCCGGCCCGAACCCCGATTGGGCATCAAGTGGAATGCAACGGATGCCTTGCGCTTCAAGGCCGGCGCCGGGCTCTACAGCCAGAACCTGATAAGCACGACCAATGATCTGGACGTGGTCAACTTTTTCAACGGATTTCTGGCCGGTCCGGAACAGACGCTGTTCCAACCCGGCTCTACGACCGAACCCACGAATGACAACCTCCAAAAATCGTGGCATGCGGTCTTTGGGGTGGAATACGACCTTACCAACAACCTGACCTTCAACCTGGAGCCCTACTACAAGCGCTTTACCCAACTGATCACGATCAACCGGAATCGACTCAGCGCGGATGACCCGGAATTCATAACCGAGACGGGAGATGCCTACGGAATCGATTTCTCGGCCCGTTACGAGCGGGAGAACCTCTATGTGTGGGCCACCTACTCGCTGGGTTACGTAACGCGCGACGACGGTTTCCAGGAGTACTTCACGGTTTTTGATCGCAGGCACAATGTCAACCTTCTGGCAAGCTATGCGTTCGGGAAAAATCTGGGCTGGGAGGTCGGCCTGCGCTGGAACCTGGGCTCGGGCTTCCCCTTCACCCAAACCCAGGGCTTCTACCAGGATCTCGGAACGGAGGATCTCTTGCTCACCAATGTTCTCACCGGGAATTTCGGCCTGGGTACCTTGCTTTCCACGGACCTCAACGAGGGGCGATTGCCCTATTATCATCGACTGGATGCTTCCGTGAAGAAAGTTTTCTCTTTCGGCAAGTATACTCGCCTGGAGGTCGTGGCTTCGGTGACCAATGTGTACGATCGGGAAAATATTTTCTACGTCGATCGGATCACCAACCGGCGCGTCAACCAATTGCCCATCCTGCCTAGTCTGAGCGCGACCTTCAAATTCTAACCCATCGTTCAGCAGCGAGTTCCTGCGGCTTCATCGAGCAGCGGAAAAATATTTCTAATGCTTTATTTTACTCAGTTAAAATTTTCTCAACATGGCAACTAAAACATTCAGAAAATTGTCAAACGAAGACAAAAAGGTTTGAGTAGTTTACATCCGAACGGCTGCCAGTCGGATCAGCCTTGTCCCGTGAGACGGGCTACGGGTATTCGCAAATACATGTTAAAGACTATGCATACAACCTCTACCATTGGACCCTTCCTGTTTGCGCTTGTTTTTTTGGCGATCACTCTCCTGACTTGCAGTCCGAAGTCGTCGGCTAAACTCTACAGCTTTGATTGCATAGACGAAAGCAAGATCCGACCCAATGCACCGGTAACCATGGAATACAATCCGGTTTGCGGTTGCGACGGGCGTACCTATCCGAATCCCGGCTCAGCAACGGTTGCCGGTGTTACCCGCTATGAGATGGGGGCCTGCCCCTGCGTGATTAAGCGAGCAGACCAGCGTCCTTGTACGATGGTGTATAAGCCGGTCTGTGGGTGCGATGGGAAAACGTACAGCAATACCTGTGCTGCGCTCAATGCCGGGGTAACGGCTTGGGAAAGCGGAGCCTGTGAATAGGTTGCTGGCCTGCCGAATGAAG
>CAZQSF010000002.1:0-18964 GCA_964595955.1 uncultured Saprospiraceae bacterium | reverse complement strand
ACCAGGGTCACATCCCTTGAATCCACAAATTCCAGATCGCCGGACCGGATGCGAATGCGATAGACATAGACATCCATAGGGCAGGGCTCGCCGTTGTAGGTGCCGTCCCAGCCGGTATCGGGGGTGTCATTGTCGTATACCAGTTGACCCCAGCGGTTCCACACCTTGAACTCTTCGATGGTAAAAAACTCCGCATTTTCATCGGATATGACGAAGTTGAAGAACTTGTTTTGCTCATTGGGATCATCCATACTCATGGTCTGTAGATCGGGCGTGAAAACACCGGGCACTCGCACCTGAAAAACGTATATCTCGATATCCCGGGTTTCGGTAATACAGCCATTGTCGTAGATCAGCGTGGCGGTGGCGGACTCCCGGAAGACCTCCGTAATGGAGTTGCCTTCCAGGGTGTCGGTCGAGGGTACGGAATCCCGGACCGTGTTAATGACCCACCGGAACGATTCCGGAATATTTTCCGGCAGTTCGCTGAACGCATTCAGGGTCAGCTCCGTACCCCCGCTCGTATACGGGATAATGGTATCGTTACTCACCGTGAGTATGGTGGGCGGAACGACGGTTACGGTAACCCGGGCCTCGGCTTCGCAGGCGCCGTCGCTGGCAAAAAGATCGTAAACCGTGGTTTCCCCGGGAGTAACCGTGGGTTCCGGGTCGGTGGGATCCAGCGAGGGATCGGGCGGATCGCTCGTCCAGTTGTAGGTAGAGTTTATATTGGAATCCAGGTTGAGCGTGACGGATTCGCCCGGACAGATGATGGTGTCCGGAACGACGTCCAGCGTCGGCCCTTGATTTACGATCAGAGTCACTTCATCGGTCACCACGCATGCGCCCAGGGTTGCGGTGACCTGATAGGTTGTGGTTACCACCGGAGAAACTTGCGGATTGGGTGCGTCGGCGTCAAAGTTGGAATCGTTGGGGAAACTCGTCCAACTGAATTCCGCGCCCGGGGTAGGAGGGAAGAAGGGGTTCAGGGTAATGGCATCTCCCCGGCAGATACTGGTATCGGGCCGCAGCTCGACCTCCAGGTCGACTACATCCACCAGCAACGAGGCGGTGGTGTCGCAGCCGTCTTTGCTCACATTTACGGTGTAGGTGGTGGTTTGCGTGGGCAGAACCTGGGGCTCGGGTTCGTCTGCGCTCAGGGAGGGATCGGGCGGTTCGCTTGTCCAGAGATAGGTAGCCGAGGGATCGGAAGCCAGGTTCAACGGGAAAAGCTGGCCGAGGCAGGCCGGCCCCGCATTGAGGTCGAGTACAAACTGGGTGATCTCGATCTGAGCCGTGGCCGGCACGGGGCAGGGCGCTCCTTCAGGTTGGACGGTAATCACGGTGTTTGGATCTGTAGGAGTCACCACACATACGGTATCGCCCTCTCCGCAGCCCGAGTTTTCGGACCAGACCAGGGTGCCTTCTCCGTCGTAAGTGACATTGAGTTCCACCGACTCACCCCGGCATATCTGGGAGGTGGCCGGATCAATTTCCGGCAGGTTGGGGGGCAAAATGGTAAGTGTGATCTCATTGAAATCCTGGCAGCCCCGGTTGAACAAAAAGCGCTGATAGGTGATCATGCCCTCTCCCTGGGTCGTGAGAACAGCATTCCAGGCTGTATCCGGCGACTCAAAGCCGATGGTCGGCCCCCATTGGATTTCGAGATTGGGAAAATCGGAAGGCTCGTAGGGAGGATCGGTGAACAGGGTAACGGTTTCGCCCTGGCAGTATTCGTCCTTCATAGGATCGGCCATGATCTCGCCGAAGGGGAGCGAATCCACGAGCACTTCCAGGGCCTCCGTCACCGTACAACCGTTGACGGTATAGGTGGCAAAATACGTGGTGGTGACCTCGGGAGTGGCGGTAATGCTGGCCACAGCCGTATCGGCCAGGCTGCCGTCGGAAGTGCTCCACAAGAGCGAATCGAGGCCGTTGTCGGGGTCCAGAATCGCACTCAGAGTGATCGATTCACCGAGGCAAAGCTGATTGTCTTCATTGCCTTCAATATCGATGGCTACATCGGCCGGAATGACCGTAATGGCTACCTGGGCGGTATCTCGGGTAAGGCCGTCGCCGCTCACGGCGATCAGTTGATATACCGTGGTAGTTTCCGGACTGGCTATGGGGGTAGCACTATTCGGGTCATCGAGGCCGTCGGCCGGCGTCCAGCTGTATTCGGTATCGTCGGGCTCGGCATCCAGGGTGGCGAGCTGGACCGAACTGTTTTGGCAGATGGTGGTATCGTTTATGAGGGTGGGAAATACGAACAGCGCATTGGATTTCGAGGCCGGAGGATTCGGTCCTGGATGGTGAGCCGATGCCGGAAAGGTGGAAACCAACCCGCCGCACAGCATCAACAGCCCGGCGACGAGAGGCCGGAGGTGGCGAACGCTTTTCATCATATTGGCAATCTTAGGCGTGTTCACATGGATCATGGGCAAATAGCATTGCGGTTGTTAAGGCATGAATGTAGCCATTTCCCGCAAACTGTGCCGGGCCAGTCAAGGCCAATTTCCATTTTTTGCCGGGTAGCCACCAAATTGAACCGGGCTACCGTGAAGCAGGGCATTTTTCGAGCTGACTTTCTACCGACTCGAGGGAAACGTAACCCAGCTCATTGCCCCATGCCTGATTGATGTAATTGATAATATTGGTGATCTCCACGGCATTGAGCCTCTCGATACCGGCCATGGGTTGGGCGTAGGTTTTTCCGTTTACCTGTATAGTGTCTGCCAGGCCATACCGTATGGTACAGGCCGTTTGCAGATTGTACTCCGCCAGGTAGTCAGCTTGCGCCAGGGGAGGGATCAGCCCGGCTAGTCCCTGGCCGTTTTCCATATGGCAGTTGCTGCAATATTCGTTGTACAACCACTGCCCCTGTTTGTAGGGCTGAGTCTGGCACTGCACCAGCAGGATAGCTGACACGGGAATCCAAAGAAGCAGAAGGCGTTTCCAATTTTTCATCGTACCTACCTGAATGGGGTGGGGGCCGATTCCGTTCGACAAAAGGCGATGCAATGTGCCCTAATTTAAGTTCCATTGACAAACCAAAGCCGGAAAGTATTGTTTAATTTCAAAATAAATTGAAACTCGGAAAAGTGGACGCCATGAAACAGAAAGCGATCGTTTGGTTCCGGCAAGATCTGCGGCTGCACGACAATGAGGCACTTACGGATGCCTTGCGGTGCACCGAGGAGATCATTCCGGTCTATGTTTTTGACGAACGCCAGTTTCATGGCGAAACGCGCTTTGGTTTTCCCAAGACGGGAAAATATCGGGCCAAATTCATCCTGGAAAGTGTAAAGGACCTGCGCGAGAATTTGCAAGCTAAAGGAACGGATCTCATTGTTCGTCTGGGGAAACCTGAAGAAGAGATTTTCGAAATTGCCCGGCAAGCGCGCACCAGTTGGGTCTTTTGCAATCGGGAGCGCACCCAGGAAGAGGTCGCCGTTCAGGATGCCCTGGAAAAGAATCTCTGGTCCATCGGCCAGGAAATCCGCTATTCCCGGGGCAAAATATTGTATTACACGGCAGATCTGCCCTTTCCGGTGACTCAGACACCCGACATTTTTACTCAATTCCGCAAGGAAGTAGAGCGCTATGTGCCCGTTCGCGAACCCTTGCCCGTGCCCGACGCCCTGCCGTCCTCCACGGACGAGATTGCATCCGGCGAAATGCCCAGCTTACAGGACCTGGGCCACGAAACGTTTGAGACCGACCCCCGTTCGGTTCTGGACTTCAAAGGCGGGGAGACGGAAGGGCTCAGGCGCCTGCAATACTACATCTGGGAGGCGCAGCATGTAAAAACCTACAAAGAAACGCGCAACGGCCTGATCGGTGGAGCCTATTCGACTAAGTTTTCACCCTGGCTCGCACAAGGATGTTTGTCGCCCAAGACGATTTATCACGAGGTAAAAAAATTTGAAAGTATTTACGGGGGAAACAAGAGTACCTACTGGGTGATCTTCGAATTGCTCTGGCGGGATTTCTTCCGGCTCATGGCCAAGAAGTATGGAAACCGCATATTCTACCGCAGCGGCACCAAGGGCGAAGACGACCCGCGGTGGCGAAACGATCACAAGCTCTTGCAGAAGTGGGTGGACGGCAATACCGGGGTGCCCTTCATCGATGCCAACATGCGCGAAATCGCTCATACGGGCTTTATGTCCAACCGGGGCCGGCAGAATGTAGCCAGTTTTCTGGTTAAAGATCTGGGTGTCAACTGGCAAATGGGAGCCGAATACTTCGAATCCGTACTCATCGATTACGACGTGGCATCCAATTACGGCAACTGGAACTACGTGGCCGGTGTGGGGAGTGACCCCCGAGAAAACCGCTACTTCAACATTCTCTCCCAGGCCCGGCGTTATGATCCGGACGGCGCTTATGTCAAGTTGTGGATTCCGGAATTGGCGGACCTGCCTGCCGACAAGGTGCACCGGCCCGACCGGCTATCCTTTGCCGAGCAGGAAGAACATCACATCAAACTGGGAGCCGATTACCCCAAAGCGATGATCAACACCAGTAAGTGGCGCTAGTTTTGCCGGCCGATTCCCTTTATTTTTCAGCGGTTTGATCCGTCAATACGCGAAGGTTGGACTTTACCTTCCTAGCCATGGCTATGGCCTGGTCCGCTTTGTCGGCTGTGATGGTAGCGTGCCCCATCTTCCGATAGGGTTTTGTTATTTCCTTACCGTAGAGGTGGAGGTGAACGCCAGGCAAAGCCAGGCAATCTTCCAAACCCTCGTAGCGGGGCGGTCCGGTGTGGCCTGGGGCACCCAGAATATTGACCATCACGGCAGGCTGTTCGAGGGCCGTGGATCCGAGCGGAAGGTCCAGCACGGCTCGAAGGTGCTGCTGAAACTGTGAGGTCTCGCAGCTGTCGATCGTGTGGTGGCCGCTGTTGTGTGGGCGAGGGGCTACTTCATTGACGAGCAGTTCGCCTTCCTCGGAGAGAAAGAATTCTACGGCTAGCAGCCCGCACAGGTCAAAGGTCGATATCAGCCGCCGGGCAATATCTTCGGCTTTTTGCGCCAGCTCCCGGCTTACCCGGGCCGGGCAAAGCAGGAATTCCACCAGATTGGCTTCCGGATTGAACTCCATCTCAACCATAGGAAAGGCGGCGACCTCTCCGCTTGGGTTGCGGGCCACGATCACAGCCAGTTCTTTTTCAATATTCACTTGTTGTTCAACCAGGCTGGGGCCTGGCAGGAGCTGGTTGAGTTCTGCCCTGGAGCCGATCCGCTGTACGCCCTTCCCGTCGTATCCGGCGGTTCGGGTTTTCTGAATAAAGGGCAGGCCCAACTCACCGGTCTCCACGGCCTGGCGGATCACCTCTTCCGATTCGTACAGGGCAAATGGGGCCGTGGGAAACTGATTTTCCACATAAAACTGCTTTTGCAGGCCCTTGTCCTTGATGAGGGCCAGTGCCTGCGGACGCGGATGCACCGGAATGCCTTCCTTTTCCAACGCCAAAAGGGCCTCTACATTGACGTGCTCAATCTCGATGGTCACCACGTCCATCTTTCGGCCAAAGGCCAGTACATCTTCGTACTTGGCAAAGGAGCCCTCGGTAAAGCAGGGGCTGATACCACCGGCCGGGAAGGCCTTCGAACGGTCCAGAAAACAGATGGGCAAATGCCAGTCGGCCGCCGCAATGCCCATCATTTTTCCGAGTTGGCCTCCGCCGAGAACGCCGAGCCGGTAACCCTGCTGGGGAAAGCGCGCATTGGATTTTTTCATGCAGCTTTGAATTGAAGCGGTGGCAAATCTACGAATTCGTGTCCGCAGCTATTTCCGATAGTTTAGCTATTTTCCCGGCAAAACCGGACCCAATGGCATCTATTCTTATTAAAGGAGGGCAAATCGTAAACCGGGGATCCATCACGACCGCCGACGTATACATTAAGAACGGCCTGATCGAGCAAATCGAGGATGAAATCACCCGCAAGGCCGATACGGAAATAGACGCCGAGGGAAAGTTCGTCATTCCCGGTATCATCGACGACCAAGTCCACTTTCGGGAGCCCGGGCTTACCCACAAAGCGGATCTGTATACCGAATCCCGGGCTGCCGTAGCCGGCGGTGTGACCACCTTCATGGAGATGCCCAATACCAAGCCGCCCACGCTGACCCAGGAACTGCTGGAAGCCAAATACCTGCGCGCTTCGTCCCGTTCGCTGGCCAACTTTTCCTTTTACATGGGCGCCAGCAATGACAATCTGGAACAAGTGCTTCGCACGGATCCCCGTCGGGTGTGTGGTGTAAAGGTATTTATGGGATCCAGCACGGGCAATATGCTGGTCGATAACGAAAAAGCCCTGGAAGGCCTGTTCTCAAAAGTGCCCCTGCTCATAGCTACCCATTGCGAGGACGAGCACACCATTCGCGATAACGAGGCCAAAGCCCGCCAGAAATACGGAGAGGAAGTGCCCATGGCAATGCATCCTCAGATCCGGAGCATCGAGGCCTGCCTCAAGTCCAGCTCTCTGGCTGTGCAGTTGGCCAAGGAGTACGGCACTCGCCTGCACATTCTGCACATCACGACCGAAGAAGAACTGGATCTTTTTGAAAAGGGCGGCGACCTGGCGACCAAACGCATCACGTCCGAAGCTTGCGTGCATCACCTCTATTTTTCAGCCGACGATTACGAAGAGAAAGGCAGCCGGATCAAATGCAATCCGGCGATCAAGGCATCCCGCCATCGCGAGGCCGTCTGGCAAGCCGTCTTGGAGGATCGAATCGACGTGATCGCTACCGACCATGCTCCCCATACCTGGAAGGAAAAGCAGAATTCCTATTTTCAATGCCCATCCGGCTTGCCCCTGGTCCAGCACGCGCTGAACATCATGCTGGAATTCTATCATCAGGACAAGATCAGCATGGAGCGGATCGTCGAGAAAATGTGCCACGCTCCGGCTGAACTCTTTCAGATAGACCGGCGGGGCTATTTGGAGGAAGGGTATTGGGCCGACCTGGCCGTAGTGGATCCCAATGCCGAATGGAACGTCTTGCCCGAGAACCTGGAATACAAATGCCGCTGGTCGCCCTTCGAAGGTCACACCTTCCGGGGCAAAGTAGATCAGACCATCGTTGGGGGGCACCTCGTGTACGATCAGGGCTTGTTTGACGAAGAGCAAAAAGGCCGGCGCGTAACCTTTAAGCGTTGATGGGCGGAGAGATCCATAAAGGACACCCCCTGTACTTTCTGGCTATCCTGCCCAATGCGGCGATCCAGGCTGAGGTGACGGCCTTCAAGCAGTATGCCCGCGAGCACTTTCGCTCGGGCCGGGCATTGCGTTCACCTCCTCACATTACGCTCATTCCGCCTTTTCGCTGGAAAAAGGAAGAGTCGAACCTGATAGACCCTTGCGCCCGGTTTGCCTTAGCGGCCGACCATCCTGCCATCTCCATTGCACTTCGGGATTTTGACGTATTTCCGCCCAGAGTAATCTTTGTGCATGTGGAATCCAACCCCCGGCTTATGGCCTTTCAGAAGGAACTCGAACGATTCACCCGCGAGCAACTGGGGCTTGGCCGGGAGGATCGCTTTCCTTTTCACCCCCATATGACCGTGGCATTTAAGGACCTTTCCAGGCCCAAATACCGGGAAGCCTGGGCTTATTTTTCAAAGCAAACCTATCGGCGAACCTTTACCGCCTGCGCCCTTTCGTTGCTCCGGAACGGGCCCGGCGGGTGGACGGAGGTCCGCCGCTTTGCCTGGGCAGACTGTCCGTCCGGGGATGAAACCCCGCTTTCTCCCTGAATTTTATACACCAGGGTAAACGACGAGCGACGCATTGGCAGGGATGATGGGGAATGCTCTACCTTTGTGCGGTATACCGCCGGCGGCCTTTGCGACGTTATAGCTGTCGGAATAAACAAGGAAAGCGAACCGTTAAACCCCAGCACCTGCGCTCTGCGGGGGGTAATCAGCTCCGCAAAGCCGGCCAGTGTTTCTCTTCTTATGCGTAAACGAGTTTTAGCAACCAGCTTGCTTTGGACCTTTATGGCCTGCGCTTGGGCGCAGTCCCTCTTTCCTGTGAAGATCGACCAAAAATGGGGCCTGATCAATCCGGAAGGGCGTATTGTCTTGCCTGCCCGATACGATGCGATCGGAGAGTTCAAGCATTTCGGTATGGCCATTATGCAACGCGATGGTGGGGTAGGGCTGTTGGATCGCAATGGCCGGGAGGTGATTCCGCCCAAATACCAGGACCTTCGCATGATCGATTCTTGCCTCCTGGAAGTCATGGTCCGAAATCGCTGGCAGGTCATGGATATTCAGGGCCGCTTGCTGCTGCCGCCCGGTTACGAAGAAGTGCGGCCGCTGGGCCAAGGGCTCATCATTTTTCGACAGGGATCCCTTTGGGGCCTGATCGACCAGTCCGGCCGGCAGCTCACATCACCCATCTACGAAAGTTTGCAGCGGCTGCCCGATTCGCGCATTCTGTGTATTCGAGATGGAAAGCAAGGCCTGCTGACAGCCGGCGGCCGAGTGCTGCTGGAGCCCATGGCAGATGAGATCCGTTTTTACGGCCGCCAAACCATTCTTTTCCGGAAAGGCAATGCCTGGGGTATCCTGGATGCGGGCGGGGAGGTGCTTGCCCATCCCCAATTCCACGCCTACCGGCCGATTTCCGACCATTACCTCCAGCTGTTCCGTGGAGAACAGCGGGCGCTTTATGCGGTGGGTTGTAAGACCCTCGTTCAAAAAGCCGAATACGAGGATTTTTTGCCTTTTGAAGGGCATGAAGTACTGGTTCGACAAGGTCAATACCTGGGGCTGCTGGATGCCTGCGGCCGCCGCTTGCTCCCTGCTCAGTACGAAGATATTCAGGTGTTCAGCCAGGCCCTGTACCGGGTGAAGTTGGACGGGCGCTGGGGGGTGGCCAACCGGAATAACCAATTGGAGCTGCCGCTCGATTATCAGTTTATTGCTCCGCCTAGAGGCCTCTTTGCTCTGGTCAGGCAGCAAGGCCGTTACGGCCTCATTAACGTCTACGGTCAGGAAGTGGTACCCGCCCGCTATGCCCGGGTGGTCTGGCATGACCGGCAGGTTCGCGCCTATCGCGATGCCGATACCCTGGCCGGCCAGGAGGTGGTGATCTACACCTTTGATGGCGAAGGGCGCCCCCTTCACGACACGCAGCTCAACCGGCACTTCAGCATTTCCATTCAGGGAAAAGGCGACGCGCCGCATGCCTCGGCTAAAGGGCGGTCCAGCAAGTTTCAACTGGACGAATTTGAGTGGTTTTTCGATCCGGCCAAAGGCCGATGGGGCCTGCGACGTCTGTCCGACGGAACGGTGCGCATTGAACCGGTTTTTTCGTCGGTGGAGCCCCTGCCTGAGGTCGGCCTGACCGTCGTCGGTATGTATACCGATACCAAACGCCATTTTGATCGCACGGCCTACCGCTTCGAACAGCGCTTCGGGGTAGTGGATAACGACCTGGGCAATCTGGTCACGGATGTCGATCTGCTGGACATCCATCTGGACGACCTCAGGCAAGGCTATCCGGTAGCAGGCTGCTTGTTCTCGGATGGTCGCTATGGGCTGCTTCATCGCAGTGGGCGCATCCTCTTGAGAGATCTGGGCTACGTTGGGCGCTTCGTCGATGGCCTGGCGCGGGTGAGTCCTGCCGGGAAGCTCTCGGCAGCCTTGGAGCCCGACGTTCACCTGGGCGCATTGCAGGCCTACCGAAACGGCCTGCTGGCCCAGTCGCAACTGGTCAGCTACACCGATTTTGACCGGGCCTTCGACCGGGACGCCTTCCTTGTTTGCCAGGACGGCGCCTGGGGGTATATCGATACACTGGGCCGGCTGGTCGTGCCCGCCAAATACGACTTTGCGCGCCCCATTGAGCAAGAGGTGGGCATCGTGCAGAAGCGAGGCAAGTGGGGTATGATCGACCGGCAAGGCAAAACGCTCATTCCCTGTGCTTACGACGACGTGCACTTCCTGGACCACAGCGGCCAGAAAATGGTTCGGGTATACGTACACCAGCCCAAGTACGGCCTGATAGACTCCGAAGGTCGCATGGCCATTCGGGCCGTATTCGACGATATCGGCACCTTCAGCGAAGGCCGCCTGGCCGTGAAGCGAAACGGGTTGTGGGGCTATGTGGATCGCAACGGCCTGGAGGTGATCCCCTGCCGCTTCAAGGAAGCCCGGCCTTTCCAGCAGGGGAGGGCCGCTGTTCGCCTGGGCAACAATTGGGGCTTTATCGACAAACAGGGCGAGGTCGTGTTGCCCATTGAATACTCTCGTGCCGGCGATTTTAGTCAGGGGCTCGCCTGGGTATACACCCAGGAAGGAGTGGGCTATGTAGATGTGAACGGGCGCTTCGCCATCCAACCCCAGTTCGAGCGGGGATACGACTTTCAGTACGGGGTAGCCCGGGTGGTGGCCGACAATCGCTTCGGCCTGATCAATGCGATGGGAGAATGGCTTTGCAAAGCCCGCTACATTCACATCTCCGAGTTCAACGAACACCAACTGGCCATCGTAAAGTACGGCTCAGACCGGCTCAAGGAAGGCCTCATCAATTTGCGCGGCGAACTCATCACCCTGCAAAGCTACCAGGACATCGAACCCTTTTCCGAAGGGCTGGCGGCCGTCAAGGTCAAAGCCCATTACGGCTTTATCGATACGACCGGCCAATTGGTCATTCCGGCTCACTTTTCCAAGGTCTCTCCCTTTTCCGAAGGGCTGGCGGCTGTGCAGCGCGACGGTCTCTGCGGCTACATCGACGCCCGGGGCCAGGAGGTAGTGGACTTCGCCTTCTCCCGCTGTGAGAGCTTTGACGACGGTACGGCCGTGGTCTATCAGGGGATGCGACGCTCCGGTCTGGTGGACCAGGAGGGGAATCTGGTACTGGAGCCCGGCATCAACCGCCTGCTTCGCTTCCGGGAAGGCAGGGGCCTGGTACGCGATCCTTCCTATCGCTTCTTCTACATTACCGACCGGGCTACTTTGTACGATGGCTACTACGATCAGGCCAGTCCTTTTCAGAACGGAGTGGCCGTCGTGCAGGTAGATGGGAAGTGGGGCGTGATCAATCAAAAGGGCATTGAGGTGATTCCGCCCAAGTACGACCGCATCGGCGACTTCGAGAACGGCTTCGCCAAGGTGCGCGTGCGCGGCTTCAACGGCCTCTCCAATCTCAAGGGCGAGCTGCTCATCCGCCCGGATTACGAGTACATCAGCTATGCCGGCAACGGCATCTACCGGGTCGAGCAAGGCGATCAGGTCGGCTATTTCGACGCCGACGGCAAGTGGGTGTGGCGAATCGAGGAGTAGTTTGCTCAGTCAGCAGCCTGCATTAGCCGTACTGACCGAGGCGTATTTTAGAGTGGGCAGTTTACCGTCTCGCAGTCGGTGTACAACCCGCATACTGCACTTCACCCATCCCAAATCATTCCGGGTTGCGGAAGGGATGACAGGCATGTATCCATCATTGCCCTATCCCCGCGTCTTCAAAATCGCCCCAGGGCCTCATACACCAGATCCACCGGCAGCCCCATAATATTGGCATAGGTCCCCTCAATGCGTTGGATTTTACATAAGCCGATCCATTCCTGGATAGCGTACGAACCGGCCTTGTCGAAGGGTTGGTATTGATCGATATAAAAATCAATTTCTTCGTTGGTCAATGTATTGAAATAAACCTGGGATACCCCGCTCAGCACTTCTTCTTTGGAAAGGGATCTGAGACATACGCCGGTGATGACGGTGTGCCGGCGGCCGGAGAGCTGGCGGAGCATGGATTGTGCCTCGCCCCGGTCGGCCGGTTTGTTGAAAATGCGGCCGTCGAGGATTACGACGCTGTCGGCGGTGAGCAGGACCTGCCTGTCGTTTTCCAGCAGATGGGCGGCAGCCCGGGCTTTCTTCTGGGCCAGATAGGGGGCTACCTCTTCGACGGGCATCGTTTCGGGGAAATCCTCGGCTACGTCCTGGCTGCGCAATTCAAACGGAATGCCGGCTAATTCCAATAATTGGCGGCGGCGAGGCGATTTGGAGGCCAGGAGGATGGTTTTGTCGGTCCAGTTCATAGGGTTCGAATGGCAAAGAAACTGAGTGCGGCAATGCCGAGCAGCATAGCCGCTTTAACAAATTGACTTAGCTGGTAGTATTCTCTTTTTGATTTTGCGCGCAATAGCCCGACCGTAGCCACTCCAAGCGGTGAGATCAGGACTATTCCGCCCATTATCCAAGGGAACGCAGGTAGTGTGTCGTGCATGGCTGTCCAAACGGGGATCAACCCCAACAGGCCGATCAGGCCCAGGCTGGCCCCCAAACGCCGGGCTGCCGGAGCACCCCGGCGCAAAGGGAAGCTTCGATGGCCCTGTACCCGGTCTCCCTCCATATCTTCCAGATCCTTGATCAGCTCCCGAAAAAGGGTGAGGAGAAAGGCAAAAGCGACGTATGCACTCAGTAAGATCCAAAAATGGGGGTGTTCCGCCAGCGAAAGGCGTTCCAGATTCCTTCGTTCAGCCCAGGCGGGCAGAGCCACAGCGGCTGCGCAAAACAGGGCAATGAGTCCGTTGGCGGCCAGGCCGGCATTCTTGAAACCGGCAGAGTAAATGAACAGGGTGGCGATTGCCACCGGCAGCAGCCAAAGTTGGTTCCACTGCCCCGTATGGGCGGCGGTGCCCACAGCGGTCAGGATGCTGAGCGTCAGCAGTACAACTATACCCCGGCCTGCTGCGCGCTGTTGGATCCGGCCGGCGGGTAGCGGCCGGTCCGGGCGGTTGACCCGGTCAGCCGGCAGGTCGCGCAGGTCATTGTAGGCATAGCCGGCACCGGCCAGGAAAAGGGTGGCTCCAGCCAGGCCGCCCTGCTCCGCGGGGTCAAGCTCGGGCGTGAGCTCGGCCGAACGGATGGCGGGCCAGAGAAAGCACTCGGCTGCGAGGCACTGGCACAGCCCAATGATCAGGAGATTAGGGAAGCGAATGAGGTGGAGCCAGGGCATGCTCAACGGCTTTCTTCGGGTTCTCCCATGAGCGGCCATTTTCCCTGAATGCGCAGCAGTCGTTCTACAATTTCGCGCACGCAGCCGTGCCCCCCCGGATGAGGTGAAACGTATTGGCTGATGCTCAGCACTTCCCGGCAGGCATCCCGGGGGCAGGCCGGAAGGCCTACTCTTCGCATGACGGGATAGTCCGGCAGGTCGTCTCCCATGTACAGGATTTGAGCCTCATCCAGGCTGTGGGTCTCTACCAGGCTTTCGAAAGCAGCCAGTTTGTCCTGTATGCCCTGTTGTACATCTTCAAAACCCAGGCCTTTCAGGCGTTTTTCGACCCCCTGGCTTTGCCCGCCTGTAATGGCGAAAAATCGGAGTCCGGCCCGTACGCCCAATTTCACGGCCAGACCGTCGCGAATGTTAAAGGTGCGCAGCAGTTCTCCGTCGGGCTGGGCCTGCACGGTATTGTCCGTGAACACCCCGTCCACATCAAAGATGAGGGACCGGATCTGGCCGAATACTTCGAGTTGATTCATCATAAGCGTAAGCCGTGCAATTGAAGGCATTGGCACGTGGATCCCGCCACGAGCTTCCCGCCCGGCAAACTTAGTAAATCGGGATTTAAGGTGCGGATTTGATGCCCGCATACAGTATCACCTTCCATTCGGCCGGGCTTAAGGGGCTGCTGCAACTGAGGCCGGACCGGAGATCGGTGAGTACCTGGCGGTTGTCATAGAGCCGAATGATGTTTGAAGACCGCTTGCTTTCCTGAGTCTCCCGGTCGGTAAGGCTCACTTCCACAGGGGTCGGACTTTGATGAGCCGCATAAAATAAGTGCATGCCCACCTCGGGTTCGACCAAAGGTCGAAGCCCGAAACCGGTGAGGTGGAAGGCATGGGCCTTAGGGTTCCAGCTCGCATTCAGGTAGAGGGCATCAAAGAGGCTCTGGTACTGCTCCTGGAGCCATTGCATGGCCGCCGGATCGAGATCGTTGGATCGGGATTTCAGGGCAAAGTGCAGGTCGTCCATTTGGTTTTGGTTGGCCGCAAACTGGTCCTGCTCCAGGAACTGCAGGTCGAGCCAGGCTTCCAACAGACCGCCTTGCTGCTGATCCCAGATGGGGGTGCCCAGCCGGTAGGTTTCTGCCAGCTGACTGATCACAGTGCGGTCGAGTAGGTCTTCGACCTGTGCATCCCGAAGGTGGGTCAACTCGTCTTCCTGGTAGAAGGATGCCAGATTGAATCGCATGGCCGGCTGATCGTGCAATTGGCCGGGATTGAGCACCAGCCGTTCCAGTTTTTCCTGCAGCTGGGCCAGTTTTTCCTTGTGGTGAAAGAAGGCCCAGCGGGCTTTGCCTTCCCCGAGAGGCATCGGGCCGTCCGATCGCGACAATTCGGCATGCATTTCTCGCACCCGCTGAAGCAAACGCCCCACAAAGCGACCCGTTCGTTGGCCGGGCAACCTGGGCAGCCAGGATCCGGTGAGTGTAGGACTGAATTGCAAAGCTTCCAGTACGGGCTTCAAACGGTTGTTCTCCAGGATCACTTCCAGGATCACCGGCGTATCGGTCGGCAATTGCAGGAGCTGCTCGGCCGTGAGGGCCGTGAGGTCCCTTTCGATTTGCCTTTTGAGGGCCCGGCCCCCCATTTCGCCGTCGTAGCCGCGCTTGGCCACCCACTCGAGCGCTTCCCGGGAAATGCTCAGCAGGGTAGTCCGGCGAAGAAAACCATCCCGCTGCAGCAATTCTTCCATCTGCAGCTGGGCGATCTGAAGGATGTGTTCAGGGGCCAGCGGCTGAAAAACGACGATTTCGTCGATGCGATTGACAAATTCCGGCCGGAAAAAGCGCTCGACTTCGCGCAGATAGCGCAGATCCTGCTCTTCGGCATCGGGCGGATCGAAGGACGGGGTGCGCGCAGCGCGGTCGACGCCGAGATTCGACGTCATGATGATGACCAGGTTGTGGAAGTACGTCGTCCGCCCTCCGGCGTCCGTCAAGCGCCCCTCGTCCAGCACCTGAAGCAGGATATCGTGTACGGTGGGATGCGCCTTTTCGATCTCATCCAGCAGAAGTACGCCGAACGGACGGAACCGAACGCGGGAGGTAAGTTGGCCTTCCGGACGAGCCCAGGAGCCCAGAAGCCGTTCGCCGGCCGTACCGTCGATATACTCATTCATGTCGAAGCGAAGCAGGGTGGAATCCGCTCCCAACAATACTTCCGAAAGCACCTTTGCGGCCTGGGTTTTTCCGACACCGGTCGGGCCTACGAACAAAAAGGTGCTGATAGGCCGGCCGGTAGGGGGGCATTTGGCCTGGATGAGCTCCAATACCTGGGTAAGGGCTTCCACCGCTTTGGGTTGCCCTTTCAGCCCTTGTTCAAGGCGTTGCCGGTAGGAATAGCTGGACTCCTCTTCGAAGAAAAAGGATTGGGCGCGCACCATGCCCTGCTGTTCGAAAAACAACTGTTGAACCGCTGCGGCGCGCACGTCGCCTTCCGGGAACCGGCGCGCCATCTGATCCATTAAATGGCCAAGCGCGCCGGGAAGTGGCTGCGGGTGCAGGTATTGTTTGTACAGCTGCAGGAACTCCTGCATGGCTTGTACGGATATCTCCAACCCATGCTTGTGTTCCAGGTCGCGTTTTTTGCGGATGAGCATGGGGATGGCTTCCTCCAGGCTGTGCGACCGAAGCTGGAACGGCAGGAAGAGATCGGCAAACCGGGGCGCCCGCTCCCGCATTTTGTTCCACTGCGCCGGCGTCGCTATCAAAACCACCTTGATGAGCTTTTTCTCGAGCCAGGCGGCCAACAGATCGGCAAAAGACAACTTGCTGTTGGAGGTTTGCCCCAGGCGAAGCAGGCTTAGGGGTTGATCGAGGA
Organism: uncultured Saprospiraceae bacterium; assembly: GCA_964595955.1. Classification (GTDB taxonomy): domain Bacteria; phylum Bacteroidota; class Bacteroidia; order Chitinophagales; family Saprospiraceae; genus JAJDFU01. The sequence continues at coordinate 3,117 of CAZQSF010000002.1, read as the reverse complement.
TCAAAAGGTCGGGTTGCCGGTGCGCTTCAGAAGGGCGATGCAGGAAGAAGAACAGGTTTTCCAGCCGCTGTTCCCATTGGCCTATGATGCTCATACCGCTAATGAGGCGATTGGGGTCCACGAGCCAGAACCGGCGGGCCGGAGGGGAAGGCTTACCCTCCAGGTATCGGTACAGCACCTCACTCAATAGGCTGTGCCGCCCGCTTTTTTCCGGCCCAACGACGATAACCGGACGATGCGCCTCATCAAAGAGAAGGGCCTGAAGCTGTGCCACCTCCTCGTCGCGCATCCACGACCGGGATAGCTTGTCGGGATAATCTTCATTGAGGCAGGTGCCCAGTCGTCGGATTTCCTCTCGTCCTTCCTGTATCGCCTGTTCAACGGAAGGCTGATCGAAATAGCTGCGCGTCCACTTCAGCGGAGCGCCCGAAACCGGTATAGCGGTATCCATCCACGCCAGGCGATCCATCGGATGTGCCAGGTAGTGTTTGGGAAAGCTCCCGGACTTTTTGGTCTTTCCCGAAGGTTTTAAAAAGGAGTCCAGTACAGATTTGGGATCCTGATCCTTTGAAAGGGAAAAAAAGCTGTCTGAAATTCGCGGGAATTGAACGAAAAGCCTGTCGTTTTCCTCCATGGCGAGCAACCAGGTCAGGCCCTCTTGCCGCTCTTTCTTTTCTCTCCATGTCACCCGGATCTTTTGTACCCGGGCCCGGCTCAGGCGGGGTGCCAAGGCCAGGCGATGAAAAGGCGGTTGCTGGTCTTCCAGCGCGGCAGTCCAGGATTTTCGAAGGCGGCGAAAGGCTTCCTCGGCCCGGTCGGCCTGAGCAGTGAAGTCGGGAAACCCCAGCAAATACGCGGTCAGCCCCTCTTCGTCGGGTTGATGCGAAGCCTGTATCAATACGGGCAGCTGGACATTAAGCAGTTCCATGGTTTCGAGCTCTGGATATGCGATATACGAGTCATCCCAGAAAGCTACTTCAGGCTGCAAAAGGGCTCTTTGGACGCCTTATTTCGCCTTCGGCAGCCTTGTTCAGGTGGCTTTTGGTCTATCTCTACAAGGGTGAAAAAACGAAATAATTAAGGGACCAGGAAGTCGGTAAGCTAAAATACCGTTTGACCCATAGAACGGTCTCGAATTTGCCCAGAACTGGCAAAACCCCCTCTTATTTCCGGCAAATGGGCGGATTGCAAGTCTAAAACCAAACCGGAAAGAAGTCTTCATGTTAAAGGGTTGACTTAAGATTATCTCACCAAAATCCGTTTCTATGAAACAGTTTTTCCTCTTTTTACTGGCTCTCCTGAGCATAAATGCGTTGAGTTTTGCGCAGAATGCCCGGGTGCAGGTCATCCACAATTCGCCCACTCCGGGCGGAGGCCCCACGGCCGTGGATGTGTACATTAACGACCTCGCGGCACCGGCCCTGGATTCCTTTACTTACCGCACGGCGACACCCTTCATCGAATTGCCGGCCGGCGCTACGCGAATTGTGGTAGCCGCCGACGGTGAAGCCGACCCGGAGAATAATAATGTAGCGGATGTAACCGTGACGCTGGTCGATGGCGAGACCTATGTTGTGGTAGCCAACGGTGTCGTTGGCGATGCCACCACGCCTTTTACCCTGGCACTCAATGGAATGGCCCGCGAAGCGGCTGAAGAACCGGCTGATGTTGAGTTTGCGGTCTTCCACGGCTCGCCGGATGCCCCGACCGTGGATGTGGATGCGCGCGGCGTGGCCGACGAGCTGGTCGACAGCCTCGCATACAATGAATTCACCGCTTACCTCGGCGTACCGCCGGCCACCTACACGCTGGATGTGCGCGCCAACGACGATCCGACCGTCGTCGCGTCGTTTGAAGCGGACCTGAGCAGTCTGGCCGGTGGCGCAGCTACGGTTTTCGCCAGCGGCTTCCTGGGTCAGGATCCGGCATTCGGCCTGTTCGCAGCCCTGCCCGACGGCACGGTGGTCGAGTTTCCGCAAGTATCCAGTTCAGCCCGCGTACAGGTGATCCACAACTCGCCCACCCCGGGCGGAGGCCCCACGGCCGTGGATGTGTACATTAACAACCTCGCGGCACCGGCCCTGGATTCCTTTACTTACCGCACGGCGACACCCTTCATCGAATTGCCGGCCGGCGCTACGCGAATTGTGGTAGCCGCCGACGGTGAAGCCGACCCGGAGAATAATAATGTAGCGGATGTAACCGTGACGCTGGTCGATGGCGAGACCTATGTTGTGGTAGCCAACGGTGTCGTTGGCGATGCCACCACGCCTTTTACCCTGGCACTCAATGGAATGGCCCGCGAAGCGGCTGAAGAACCGGCTGATGTTGAGTTTGCGGTCTTCCACGGCTCGCCGGATGCCCCGACCGTGGATGTGGATGCGCGCGGCGTGGCCGACGAGCTGGTCGACAGCCTCGCATACAATGAATTCACCGCTTACCTCGGCGTACCGCCGGCCACCTACACGCTGGATGTGCGCGCCAACGACGATCCGACCGTCGTCGCGTCGTTTGAAGCGGACCTGAGCAGTCTGGCCGGTGGCGCAGCTACGGTTTTCGCCAGCGGCTTCCTGGGTCAGGATCCGGCATTCGGCCTGTTCGCAGCCCTGCCCGACGGCACGGTGGTCGAGTTTCCGCAAGTATCCAGTTCAGCCCGCGTACAGGTGATCCACAACTCGCCCACGCCGGGTGGTGGCCCCACGGCCGTGGATGTGTACATCAACGACTTTGCGGCACCGGCCCTGGATTCGTTCACCTACCGCACAGCGACACCTTTTCTGGATATTCAGCCCGGAATGACTCGCATCGTAGTGGCACCGAACGGTGAATCCGATCCGGAGAACAACAACGTGTTTGACGCTACCTTACCGCTTGAGATCGGACAGACGTATGTAGCTATTGCCAACGGCGTCGTGGGCGATGCGACTACGCCCTTTAATCTGGCTGTTAATAACGCGGCCCGCGAAGCGGCTGAAGAGCCGGCTGATGTTGAGTTTACGGTCTTCCACGGCTCGCCGGATGCCCCGGCCGTAGATGTAGATGCGCGCGGTGTGGCCGCCGAGCTGGTTGACAACCTGGTCTATAACGACTTTACAGAATACATCGGCGTACCGCCGG
>CAZQSF010000001.1:0-119500 GCA_964595955.1 uncultured Saprospiraceae bacterium | reverse complement strand
TTTTGCAATTCGTCAGCCCTTCGGGCGGAAAATTCGGCGAATTTTCCGGGTCAAGCGCGAGGCACCGTTCCCCGTTTGCCCAGTTCAATCACTTCCAGGTCGGTTACTTTCCCTTCCCGCAAGCTGAAGCGCACAGCCGTGCGCAGGTGATGAAAGCCCTGCCTTCCGGCCGCTCCGGGGTTGATGTGGAGCAGCCCGTACTTTTTGTCGGGCATGACCTTTAGGATGTGCGAATGCCCGCAGATGAAAAGGCCGGGCGGATGCTCGGCCATTACGGCCCGCACCCGCTTGTTGTATCGACCCGGATACCCTCCGATATGGGTGATCCAGACATCCAGGCCTTCGACCGTGAATCGAAGGTCCTCGGGAAAGCGATGCCGCAGTTCGGGCGCATCGATATTGCCGTACACAGCTCGCAGCGGCCGGAAGGCCTCGAGGCGATCGGCCACTTCGGCATCGCCGATATCGCCGGCATGCCATACTTCCTCGCATTCGGCGAAAAAATCGAATACTTGCTCGTCCAGGTAGCCATGGGTGTCTGAAAGCAGGCCGATGCGCATCAGGTGGGGATTTGCAGAATGATCTTTCCGAATTGCAGCCCCTGGTCCATGCGCTCGAAGGCAGCAGCCCCCTGCTCCAGGGGATAGGTACTGTCCACTTCGGGCCGGATCTGCTTGTCGGCAACCAGTTTCAGCATGTCGGCAAACTCCCCGTCATTGCCCATGGACGTGCCGAGTACGCTGAGCTGCTTCCAGAAAATGTGCTGGGGCATGAACTTGGGAACCGCTCCCTGAGTGCCCCCGTAGGTGACCAGGCGGGCCGCCGGAGCACAGAGCTTGAGCAGGGTGGTAAAGCCTTCGCCTCCGGCGCCGTCGAGCACCAGTTGGAAGGCGCCGGCCTTGCTTTTGAGCTCTTTGCCCCAATCCGGGTTTTTGTAATTGACTCCTCCGGCAGCGCCCATTTCGCGAGCGCGGGCCAGCTTTTCCTCCGAACCGGAGGTGACGTACACTTCGGCTCCGGCGGCCAGGGCAAACTGAAAAGCGAACAGCGCCACGCCGCCCCCTACCCCGCTGATGAGCACCTTCTGGCCGGGCTCCACCTGCCCCTTGGTGAACAGAGCCCGGTAAGCGGTCAGGCCGGCCAGGGGCAGGGCGGCAGCCTCTTCCCGGCTCAAATGGGCGGGTTTGTCATAGACCTGCGATGCCGGCAGGGCCACCTTCTGGGCAAAGGTGCCGGGATCGGGCAGGCCCAGGATGCGGTACGATTTGGCCTGGATCTCGGGGTCCGGCCCCCAGCCGATGCTGGGGTTGAGTACTACCTCGCGGCCCTCCAGCCGGCCGGCTCCGTCCGAACCCAGGATGATGGGCGTCTCAATGCCCGGATAGAGTCCCTGAGTGATAAAAACATCCCGGTGATTGAGGGCGGCAGCCTCGAGCGACACGACCACCTCACCGGCTGCGGGCTCCGGATCCGGCCATTCCCCAAAATAAAGGGGTTTTCCCTTTTCCCGAAAAACGAGCGCTTGCATAACAGCTTGGGTTTTGCGGGAAAGATACCTTTTTAAGGCGAAGCGCTAGTTCTCCCGGTGCGGCACCAGTACGAAGCCGTTTTTTACGGCCTTGCCGAAGTCGTCGTAGCTGACCCAGCCGTAGCCGGAATTGGCCCAGCGGCTACCCCAGCAGCTCATCACCTCAAAGGCTTTCATCTCTTCGCTGAAACCCACAACGACCAGCGAGTAGGAATCTCCCCTGGGGTTCACCTCGACCTCTTGCCCGTAGCCGAGGTTGCGAATGGAGGGATCGGCCGCCAGCTCGATAAGCACGGGGTTGCCGCGCGTGAGGGCCTTGCGGGTCTCATACACCTTCTGCCGGCCCATGGTTACCTCGCGGAACAGCCACAGGTATTTCTCGATTCGGTAGCGGGGCGTATTGTAGCAGGCTGTCGTAATGGCGTGGGCGCCGTAGGGTAAAACGGAAGCCGAGATGGTGCCTTCTTCCGCTAAAAAACCGAAAGCCGCCTCCATGCTGATGGGCTTGCCGGACTGGCTCAGGTTGAGGGCCATGAAATCCGGGCTCAGGTTGAGCTTGTAGTTCTTGTCCAGGTTTACGTAGTATTCCAGGCAGGAGGCGATGAGGTAGCTGAGCTCGGTGCCGGCCTGATTGATCTGCCGCACGGGCATCATATGGGCCTTGATGCTCTGTTGCTCCAACAAGGCACGGGAATTGGAGCCGATGCCCTCCACGGTAAGCATGAGCTGATCGATGAGGTCGGTCTGTTCAATGCGCCAAGCCTGTACCTGGAGTTCGGGATCCTTGATCTGGGCTGAAAGGGTATAAACGCCCCCCAGAAAAGCGATAAAGATGGATATGCGTCGCATAGCGTTCGGGATTTAGCATCCATAACGCCGGCGCCGCCCCAAATCTTTTCCGGAGTTGCCGAACATGCACCCTCTCTTTTGGGAAAGGTCCGTTTTTGCGGAGGAACGCGAAGGGGCCGGCTATCGCCGGTTTTCTTCTACGGCGCTCATCTTTTGGCGAACCTGCTGCACAGTGGCTTGCTGAGCGGCTATGCGCTCCTGATATTGCAGTTGTTCGGCCTTATTCTCTTCCAGCCGCTGACGGGCTTCTTCCAGCTTGCGTTCGTAATCGGCAATGTTGCGCTCCAGGCGGTCGTGCTCCCGCCGGAGGTAGTCCATTTCGCGCTCCAGGTTCTTCAGGCGGTCTTCTTCCCCTTCTATCTCGAGCTCTACGGCCCGCACCTCGCTGCGGTAGTCGATGCCATGCAGCCATCCGTACACCGGATGCTCTCCCGATTTGACCTGTATAAAGTTGCTGTCGGTCTCGATCCACACCATGACCTCGTGCCGGTCAGCGCCGCGCTCCTCGATGTCGGCATAGAGGTTGATGGGACCGTCGGCCCAGCTCACAAAAACATCCTCCACGTAGTATTCCCCTTTTTTGCGCCGGGGCCGCTGGCCGGTAATGTCCTTGAGGTGATCTTTGAGCAGCTTTTGGATCTCCCGTTTGGAAAGGCTATCCACAAGCAGGGTAAAAGCCGGCCGATATCCCTTGCTCATGGGCCGGGTAGCCGTGTTGACCTGGCTCCAGGCGGGCAGGGCAAAGGCGAGAGAAAGAAAGATCAGCCATGGGTTGATGGGCGTTTTCATGGGTCCGTTTTCTCATTGAGACGATCCCGCCCCCCGGCAGGTCACGGCTTTTGGCAGGCTATCCTCTGAAAGGTTGCGGGAAGCCTTGTGTTGCCCGCACAAGGCTCACAAGGGAATATTCCCGTGCTTTTTCTTGGGAATGTGCGCCACCTTGTTTTCCAGCATGGCAAAAGCCTTGATGAGTTTGCGCCGGGTGACGCCCGGATCGATGACCTCATCAATAAAGCCCCTTCGGGCAGCCCGGTAGGGCGAAGCAAACTTTTCCTGGTATTCCTTTTCCTTTTCCAGCAGCATGGCCTCGGGGTCATCGGCCGCTGCGATCTCTTTGCGGAAAATGATCTCAGAAGCGCCCTTGGCGCCCATGACGGCCACTTCGGCCGTGGGCCAGGCAAAGTTCATATCGGCGCCGATATGCTTGGAGTTCATCACGTCGTAAGCGCCGCCGTAGGCTTTGCGGGTGATGACCGTTACGCGGGGCACGGTGGCCTCACTGAAAGCGTACAGCAGCTTGGCGCCACTGACGATGATCCCGTTCCACTCCTGATCGGTACCCGGCAAAAAGCCCGGCACGTCCACCAGTACGAGCAGGGGGATGTTGAAGCAGTCGCAGAAGCGCACGAAGCGGGCGCCCTTCTTGGAGCTGTCCACATCCAGCACCCCGGCCAGGCTCATGGGCTGGTTGCCCACGATGCCGATGCTTCGCCCGGCAATGCGGGCAAAGCCCACGATGATATTGTCGGCATAGTGCTCGTGGATCTCCAGGAAGGAGTCCCGGTCCACAATGCCCTTCACCACATCGCGCATATCGTAAGGCTGGTTGGGGCTTTCGGGAATGAGGCCGGTCAGCTCAGGCCGGTACTCCTCCCCGACTTCGTAGGGCAGCACGGGTGTGGTTTCCTCACAGTTCTGCGGGATGTAGCTCATCAGGCGCTTGATCTTCTCGATGCAGTCGATATCGTTGGCCGCCGTCAGGTGAGTAACGCCCGACTTCATGGAGTGGGCCGAGGCACCGCCCAGTTCTTCGGCCGTCACCTCTTCATTGGTCACGGTCTTCACCACATTGGGGCCGGTCACGAACATGTAAGAAGTGCCTTCCACCATAACCGTGAAATCGGTCATGGCCGGCGAATACACCGCCCCGCCGGCGCAGGGCCCCATGATGGCCGAGATCTGCGGGACCACGCCCGAGGTCATGACGTTTCGGTAAAAGATATCGGCATAGCCACCCAATGACTTCACGCCCTCCTGGATGCGGGCGCCACCCGAGTCGTTGAGCCCGATCACCGGGGCGCCGTTGCGCATGGCGAGGTCCATGACCCGGCAGATCTTCTCGGCATGGCTTTCCGAGAGGGAGCCGCCGAAGACGGTGAAGTCCTGCGCAAAGACGTACACCAGCCGGCCGTGAATCGTGCCGTAGCCGGTTACTACGCCGTCGCCCAGGTACTGTTGCTTTTGCATGTCGAAGTCGTAGCTGCGGTGCACGACCAGCATGCCGATCTCCTCAAAGGAGCCCTCGTCCAGCAGAAAATGTATGCGCTCGCGCGCAGTGAGCTTGCTTTTATTGTGTTGGGCGTCGATGCGTTTCTGGCCTCCGCCCAACTGGGCTTCGGCCACCATCTTGCCGAGTTCTTCGAGTTTTTCTTTCATGGTGTTTCGCTTGCGAATAGGGTTTAACGGTATTTATGAACGCTGTGCTAAAGTAAACGATCCCAGTCTTTTTTAGGCCGACGGATCAAAAAATCCTTTCGGGACTGTCCGTTTTACGGCGGGTAGATAGTACATTCACCGTATTACCGAATTGATCTGTCATGAATTCAGAAACCCTTCTCCACCTCTCCCAGCGGCTGGACCGCATGGAAGAATCCGCCACCATCAAGATGGCCCAGATGGCGCGCGACCTGGCCGCCCAGGGCCATGAGGTCATCTCCCTCAGCCTGGGCGAACCCGACTTCGACACGCCCGACCACATCAAGGAAGCCGCCAAGAAGGCCCTGGACGAAGGCTATACCAAATACACCCCGGTGCCGGGCCTGGTGGAGCTGCGGGAGGCCATTGTGGAGAAGTTCAAACGCGACAACGACCTGCATTTCGACCTCAATCAGATCGTGGTGTCCAACGGGGCCAAGCAGTCCCTGGCCAATGTATTCCTCGCCCTGCTCGATCCGGGCGACGAGGTGGTCATCCTCTCGCCCTACTGGGTAAGTTATTCGGAGATCGTCAAGATCGCCGAGGGGGTGCCCGTGCCGGTCTATGCCGGCATTGAGCAGGACTACAAGGTGAGCGCCGAACAGGTAGAGGCCGCGATCAGCGGGCGCACCAAGGCGCTGCTCTTTTCCTCGCCCTGCAACCCCACGGGCTCGGTCTATACGCAGGACGAGCTGGAGGGCATCGCCGAGGTGGTGAGCCGCCACAGCCAGGTCCACATCATTGCCGACGAGATCTACGAATACATCAACTTCACCGGCCGCCACGCCAGCATCGGCACTATCGACAGCGTGCGCGAGCGCACCGTTACCGTAAACGGCTTTTCCAAGGGCTTTGCCATGACCGGCTGGCGCCTGGGTTATATGGGAGCCCCGCTTCCCATTGCCAAGGCCTGCAACAAGATCCAGGGGCAGTTCACCTCCGGCGCCACGGCCTTCGGGCAGAAAGCCGCAGCCTATGCCCTGCAGAGCGATCTGGGCCCCACCCACGCCATGCGCGAGGCCTTCCTCCGACGGCGCGACCTGATGATCGAACAACTCAGCCGCATACCCGGCCTGAAGGTGAACAAGCCCATGGGGGCTTTCTATATCTTCCCGGATGTGAGCGCCTACTTTGGCAAAAGCGCCGGCAACTATACCATTCAAAATGCGGACGACCTCTGTACCTACGTGCTGCAGGAAGGCCACGTAGCTATGGTTACAGGCCGGGCCTTCGGTGCGCCCGACTGCGTGCGGCTCAGCTATGCGGCCTCCGAAGCGCAGCTGATGGAAGCGGCTGATCGGCTGGCCCGTGTACTGGGGAGGTTGGGGTAAGTCTGGAGTCCTGAGTCCCAAGTCCTGAGTCCCAAGTCCTGAGTCCCAAGTCCTGAGTCCCGAGTCCTGAGTCCCGAGTCTGTAGTCTGCGAGCTTGCCTGCGGCAGGCCGGTCTCCTTTTCGCCACCAGAAACATTTATGAGACGGCTTCAAAACATCCGATCCAATAAACCACAGCCTTTGTACCTTCGTTCTTCCTGAAAACACCCAAGCACGCGACTCATGAAAGTACGACCGACCATCCTGCTCGGCATCAGCCTGTTTGCCGGGCTCGGCTACCTGCTTCTGCCCATGAACTCCGACGAATGGGACATCACCTTTGACGAAGCCGCTGTGGCCCGCAAAGAGGCCTACCTGCAGCAGATCGAGGCGGAGCATGCCGATCGCGATCCCAGCAGCAAGCCCAACATCATCCTCATCACGGCCGACGACCTGGGCCTCACCGACATTTCCCTCTACGGCAGCCCCCACCTGACGACCCGGCATCTCGACCGCCTGGGCACCGAGGGCGCCGTGTGCACGGAAGGCTATGCTACCTCTCCCATCTGCAGCCCCTCCCGGGCCGGCACCCTCACCGGACGCTACCAGCAGCGCTTCGGCTATGAGCTGCAGCCGCAAAGCCGGTACCCCAAGAACCGCATGGAGTACTATGTCTTCAAGCACTTCATCGATACCGACAACTGGAAGGTAAACCACAATGTGAGCTATCCCGATGCCGAGGCCCAGGAGAAGCAGGGCATACCGCCCGAAGAATTCACCCTGGCCGAGCTGCTGGATGCCGCCGGCTACGCCACGGCCATGATGGGCAAGTGGCACGTCGGTCATCACGAGCGGCTGGTGCCCACCGCCCGCGGCTTCGACGAGATGTACGGCTTCTACGAGGCCTTCGCGCTCTTTGCCGACACCACCGACCCCAACATCGTCAACCACCAGCACAGCGACTTCTCCAACGACTACATCTGGGGCAAGGGCCGGCAGGGGCTCTGGGCTATCCGCCGCAACGAGCAGGAGATCCAGGAGGATCGCTACCTCACCACCGGCATTGCGGAGGAGACGGTGCGCTTCATTGCGGCTCACCAGGACGAGCCCTTTTTTGCCTACGTGCCCTTCAATGCGCCTCACACCCCCTTCCAGGCCACGAAAAAATACTTCGATCAATTCGCCCATGTGAAGGATCGCAACAAGCGGGTGTACTACGCCATGATCCAGGCCCTGGACGATGCGGTGGGCCGGATCGTCCAGGCCGTGGACAGCCTGGGCCTGGCCGAAAACACCCTCATCTGCTTTGCCAGCGACAACGGCGGGGCCACCTATACCCAGGCTACCACCAACCACCCGCTGGCCGGCGGTAAGATGACGCTGTTCGAAGGCGGGATCAATGTACCCTTCATCATGCGCTGGCCGGGTACCATCCCGGCCGGGAAGACCTACCGCCGGCCGGTGAGCCTAATGGACTTCTTCGTGACCGGCACCGAAAAGGCCGGCATCCCCCTGCCCGAAGATCGCGTGTTCGACGGGGTGAACCTCATCCCCTACCTGAGGGGCGAAAAGGCAGGTAGCCCACACAAAGCCCTCTATTGGCGCTCGCACACCAACCGCGCCATCCGCAAGGGCAAGTGGAAGCTGATCTACGACGAAAAAGCCGGCTACGACCTCCTCTTCGACCTGGAAAACGACAAGAACGAGACTACCAACCTGGCCGAACAATACCCCCGGATAGTGAGGGAGCTCAAGGCCGAGGTCAAAGCCTGGGAAAAAGAACTGGACGACCCCCGCTGGCCCAACATCATGAATTTCGAGATCGAGGTGAATGGGAAACTCTACTATTTCGCAGCATAATCCATGCGTTCATTCCAATTGGTTTACAACGTATATCCGGTTGACGTTTGTCTTTGAATAAATTCAAAACACATGAACCTACGATCTCTTTTCTGGTATGGGTTGCTGCTTGTAACCCTGTCCACCTGTCAAAACGAATCCGACAAACCCATGACCCTGAAAGACTCCTTTCAACAGCTCGGGGCCGAAGCGCCGAAGGCCGCCCAAAAGCCCAAAGAGCTGAGCGTCCACGGCGATACGCGCACCGATAAGTACTACTGGCTCAACGAGCGGGAAAATCCCGAGGTGATCGACTACCTGAAGGCGGAGAACGCCTACCTGGATACCGTCCTGGGCCACACCAAACCCTTTCAGGAAGCCCTGTTCGAGGAGATCAAGGGCCGCATTAAGCAGGATGACGAAAGCGTCCCGTACAAGGACAACGGGTACTACTACCTCACTCGCTACGAGAAGGGCAAGGAATACCCCATCTACGCCCGGAAGAAAGGCAGCCTGGAGGCCGAAGAGGAGATCATGCTGGACGTGAACGAGCTGGCCAAGTCCTACGCCTACTACGCCGTGGGCGGCCGCAACGTCAGCCCGGACAACAAGCTGCTGGCCTTCGGCGAGGACACCCTCAGCCGCCGCATCTACACCTTGCGCTTCAAGAACCTGGAGACCGGCGAAATGCTGCCAGACGAGATTCCCAACACCTACGGCGCCTGCGCCTGGGCCGCCGACAACGAGCACGTCTTCTACGGCCTCAAGGACGAGACCCTGCGCGTGTACATGATCATGCGGCACAAGCTGGGTACGCCGGTCAGCGAGGACGTGGAGGTCTTTCACGAAGCAGACCCCACTTTCAGCACCTTTGTGTACCAGACCAAATCCAAGAAATACCTGGTGATCGGTTCCAGCCAGACCCTGTCCGACGAGTATCGCGTGCTGGAAGCCGACAAGCCCACGGGCCGCTTTCGGCTGATCCAGCCCCGCGAGCGCAAGCTGGAGTACAGCATCGCCCATTACGGAGACAAGTTCTACATCCGCACCAACTGGAATGCCCAGAACTTCCGCCTGATGGCCTGCCCGGAGGATGCTACCACCAAAGAGCACTGGGAGGAGATCATCCCCCATCGCGAGGATGTACTCTTCGAGGGCATGGATATCTTTCAGGACTACTTAGTGCTGAGCGAGCGCCAGGAGGGCATCACCCGCCTGCGGGTGCGGCCCTGGAAGGGCGAGGAGCACTACATCGAATTTCCGGAGGACGCCTACCTGGCCTACACGACGGTGAACCCGCAGTTCGACACCGAATTGCTGCGCCTGTCGTACACCTCCCTCACCACGCCCAACACCCAGTACGACTACCACATGCGCAGCCGGGAGTTCACCCAGCTCAAGCAGCAGGAAGTGCTGGACCCGAACTTCGATCCGGCAAACTATCAGAGCGAGCGCCTGCACGCCACGGCATCCGACGGGACAAAGATCCCCATCAGCTTGGTGTACCGCAAAGGCTTTGAGAAGAACGGCAAGCAGCCCCTGCTGTTGTACGGCTACGGCTCCTACGGTGCCAGCATGGACCCCTACTTCAGCTCCGTGCGCCTGAGCCTGCTGGATCGTGGCTTCGCCTTTGCTATCGCCCACATCCGCGGCGGACAGGAGTTGGGGCGGCAATGGTATGAGGACGGCAAGCTGCTGAACAAGAAGAACACCTTCACCGACTTCATTGCCTGCGGCAAGTACCTGGTGGCCCAAAACTACACCAGCCCCGAGCACCTCTACGCCATGGGCGGCAGCGCCGGAGGCCTGCTCATGGGTGCCGTCATCAACATGGCACCGGAGCTGTTTAACGGCGTGATCGCCGCTGTGCCCTTCGTGGATGTAGTCACCACCATGCTGGACGAAAGCATTCCCCTCACTACCTTCGAGTACGACGAGTGGGGCAACCCCAATGACGAGACCTATTATGAATACATCAAGTCCTACTCGCCCTACGACAATGTGGAAGCCAAGGCCTATCCGGCCATGCTGGTCACCACCGGCCTGCACGACAGCCAGGTGCAGTACTGGGAGCCCGCCAAATGGGTAGCCAAGCTACGGGAGCTGAAAACGAATGACAATCCCCTCCTGCTCTACACCAATCTGGATACCGGCCACGGCGGAGCCTCCGGCCGCTTCGAGCGCTACAAGGAAACGGCTATGGAGTACGCCTTCTTGCTGGACCTGGAGGGGATTAAGGAGTAGTGAGCTCGGGATCGCTCCTATTCATCGGATGACCGGGAGTCGTCTGATGAGTAAGAGCTTGTTGGGATTTCGCTTTTGGAGCGAACGTAGCCAAATTTTATTCTGAGCAAGGCGCTCTGAGGGAGCAACAAAGCAAGGGGAAGGGCCCCCTTGCTTTGTTGAGCTACGTGACCGAAGAGCAACGTAGCTCAGGAGAAAATTTGGCAAGAACAGCCCAAAGGGTGAAGTCCAAACAAGCTCTAAGAGTCACGCCTCCACTGAGGCCGGCAGGATCTCCTTCAAGGTATTGACCACCTGCTCGACTTCGTCCATGGTGTTGAGGTGAGAGAGCGAAAAGCGGATAGCCTTGCGGCCGGGGTCGCCTACCAGAGCGTCCAGCACGTGGGAGCCCGCATCGGCGCCGGAACTACAGGCGCTGCCGCCGCTCACGCTGATGCCGGCGATATCGAGGTTCATCAACAGCAGGTCGGCCTGGGGCGAGGGCGGAAAGGAGACATTGAGCAGCTTGTAGTGGCCCCGCTCGGGGTCGCCGTACACCTGCAGGTCGTCGAAGGACTCGCGCAGGCGCTGCCAGAGGGCATCGCGCAGGCCGCGCACATAGACTTCCCGCTCGTCTTTCCGGGCCATGGCCAGCTCGAGCGCTTTGGCCATGCCCAGGATGCCGGGCAGGTTTTCGGTACCGGCCCGCATGTTGCGCTCCTGGGCGCCGCCGTCGATGTAAGGGCCGATGAGGTTGTCGCCATTGACGTAGATGAAACCCACGCCTTTGGGACCGAAAAACTTGTGGGCCGAACCCGTGAGAAAACTAATGGGCGTACGGGATACATCCAGCTCGTAAGTACTCACCGTCTGTACCGTATCCGAATGGAAGAACGCCCCCTGTTCCCGGCACAGGGCTGCTACCGCATCCAGGTCCAGTAGGGTGCCGATCTCGTTGTTGGCGTGCATGAGCGACACCAGAGTCTTTTTGCCGTCCTCCTTCAGCAGCACGTCCAGTTCCTCCAGATCGGGCTGGCCTTTGCCGTCCACCTGGAGATACAGCACCTCGGTGCCTTCGGTGCGCTGAAGGGTGTCCAGGCAGTGCAGCACACAGTGGTGCTCCAGGGGCGAGGAGATGATGCGCTGCACATTGAGGTCGCGCACGGCATTCTTCAGGGCCATGTTGGTGGACTCGGTGCCCCCGCTGGTGAAGAACACCTCGCCGATGGAAGCGCCGATGGCCCCGGCCACCGTCTTGCGGGCCTGCTCGATGAGGGCGCGGGCTTCCCGCCCCTCGGCATGGATGGAGGAGGGATTGCCGGGGTAGCGCTGCAGGGCTTCCGTCATGGTTGCGATCACTGCGGGGTCCACCGGGGTGGTGGCCGCGTAATCCATGAAAATGCGTTTGCTTTGAGCTCGTTTCATATGTGTTGATAACACCGTTGTATAACCAAATAGTTCACAGCATGAGCTTGCAATTCAGCAGGCAAAAGCCTCTGGCTTGCAAACACTTAACTCCCTTCACCTCAAGTCAACTCACCCCAGCGCATCGGTAAACCAGCGGTCCACCAGCTGGGTCTCGTCGGGGAAGTCGCCGTCGACGTAGATGAATTCGTTGATGCCGGGATCGTAGCGGTAGTCCTTTCCCCATTCCTCATGATGGCAGTACACCGCCTCGATGCCGTCCAGGATCTGTTCCAGTTCGGCATCGGTCATGGTGGGATGGATGGATATGCGGATCCAGCCGGGTTTGGCCGACAGATCGCCGTGGTTGATCTGATCGGTGATGATGCTGGACAGCTGCCGGGTCACATCGAGCAGGTAGTGGCCGTAGGTGCCGGCACAGGAGCAGCCGCCCCGCACCTGTATGCCGAAGCGGTCGTTGAGCAGCTTCACGCCCAGATTGTAGTGTAAGCCTTCAATAATAAAGGAGATCACCCCCAGGCGGTCGCGATGTTTCCCGGCCAGCACGTGCAGCCCGGGCAGGCGATCCAAGCGATCCCAGATGCGTTGCAGCAGCTCGTGCTCGCGGGCCAGCATGCGCTCTACGCCCATGGCTTCCTTGAGCTGTATGCAAAGGGCCACGCGAATGGTCTGCAGAAAGGCCGGCGTGCCTCCGTCCTCGCGGGCTTCCACCTCGTCCACGTATTTGTGCTCCCCCCAGGGATTGGTCCAGTCCACCGTACCGCCGCCGGGGTTGTCGGGCACCTGGTTTTTGTACAGGCGCGGATCGAACACCAGTATGCCCGAGGAGCCGGGGCCACCCAGGAACTTGTGGGGCGAGAAGTAAATGGCATCCAGGTGCTGGGCCTCCTTCGCCGGCCGCATGTCGATGTCGATATACGGGGCTGAGCAGGCAAAATCCACAAAGCAGAGTCCGTCGTGGTGATGCATCAGTTCGGCAATCTCGTAATAAGGCGTGCTCAGCCCGGTCACGTTCGAACAGGAGGTTATGGCCGCGATCTTCAGCTCGCGACCGGCGTATGCCTGTACCGTTTCTTGCCAGTGCGACAGATCCACCAGGCCGTCTTCACCGGCGGGCACGACCACCACCTCGGCCAGGGTTTCCAGCCAGGAGGTCTGGTTGGAGTGATGCTCCATATGGGTGACGAAAACGACCGGCCGCCGGTCGGGTGGAAGCTGCACCTGGCTGCGGTACTTTTCGTGGATCTTCAGCCCCAGGATGCGCTGAAATTTGTTCACCACGCCCGTCATGCCGGAGTTGGAAGAGATCAGCACATCGCTCTCATGGGCCCCAACGTGCTCCTTGATGAGGTGCTTGGCCTTGTGGTAGGCCAGCGTCATGGCGCGCCCGGTGACGGTGGTCTCGGTGTGGGTATTGCCCACATAGGGTGCGATCTGCCGGCACAGTCGCTCTTCGATGGGGTCGTACAGGCGGCCGCTGGCCGTCCAGTCGGCGTAGAGGATGGGCTTTTCACCGAAGGGCGTCGTAAAGGTTTGCCGGTAGCCGATCGTGCGTTCGCGAAAGGGCTGAAAAAACTTCTCCAGGCTGGTCTTGGTCAGGGTATTCGTACTCATGCGTTTGTGGATTTAAGCCAGGGTTTGCTGCACCTGCTCCTTGGCGCGCTGCACCAGGCCGCGGGCTTCATCGGCTGAAGATGCCTCGGCATAGATGCGGATGATGGGCTCGGTATTGGACTTGCGCAGATGCAACCAGCCGTGTTCAAAATCGGCCTTAAGGCCGTCGGTGCGATCCAGTTGGGCCCCGCTGAAGGCTCCTTCCAGTTCATCGAGGAGGCCGTCCAGGTCCAGGGCGGGATCCAGGGCGATCTTGTCCTTTATCATCTCGTAATGCGGGTAGGAGCGGCGAAGCTCCGAAAGCGTCTGGCCGGAGGTGGCCAGGTGCGAGAGCACCAAAGCGATCCCCACCAGGGCATCGCGCCCGTAGTGCAGGTCCGGCAGGATGACGCCTCCGTTGCCTTCTCCACCAATGACGGCATGAACATCTTTCATTTTCTCCACCACATTGACCTCGCCCACGGCGCTGGCGTGGTACCTGCCGCCGTGGCGGCGGGTGATGTCGCGCAGGGCGCGCGAGGAGGAGAGGTTGGATACCGCATCGCCGGACTGGCGCGAAAGTACGTAGTCGGCAGCCGCCACCAAGGTATATTCTTCACCGAAAAAGACGCCATCCTCCTGTACGAAGGCCAGGCGATCCACATCGGGATCCACAGCGACGCCCAGCTGGGCGCCCACTCTTTTCACCGTATCGCACAACTCGGTGAGATATGCGGGCAAAGGTTCGGGATTGTGGGCGAACTGGCCATTAGGCGTGCCGTTGATCAGGACGGCTTCACAACCGAGTTGCTCCAACAGCGCCGGCACGGCAATCACGCCGGATGAATTGACGGGATCCACCACGATCTTGAACCCTTTTTTGCGGATTGCCTCCACCTCCACCAGCTCCAGTTCCAATATGGCCTGAATGTGCCGATCCAGAAAATCTCCGCCCTGCTCGATCCGTCCCAGGTTTTCAACCAGCTGGAAAACGAAGTTCTGTTTGCGGATCCCTTCTAAGATTTTCTCCCCTTCGGCCTTGGAAATAAACTCGCCCTCGGCATTGAGCAGTTTGAGGGCATTCCACTGCACGGGGTTGTGACTGGCTGTGAGGATGATACCTCCGGCCGCATCCGCCAAGGGCACCGCCATTTCGATGGTGGGGGTCGTACTCAGCCCCAGGTCGATGAGGGTAAAGCCCATGGCGCTGAGGGTATGCATCACCAGTTGTTGCACCATTTCGCCCGAAGGGCGGGCATCCCGCCCGATAACAATGGTATCACTGCGTCCGTGCTGTTGCAGCAGGCTGCCATAGGCCGCGGCGAAGTTCACCACATCCACCGGTGTAAGGTTTTCGCCCGGCCGGCCACCGATGGTGCCTCGAATGCCGGAAATAGAAGTAATTAATGCCAAGGGTTGTAGGTTTTTGTGTCGACAAATATACCGAAGAAGCGGAGGAACGGAAGAACTGATGAACGGAAGAACCGAAGAACCAAAGAACGGAAGAACCAAAGAACGGAAGAACCAAAGAACGGAAGAACCGAAGAACCGAAGAACGGAAGAACGGAAGAACGGAAGAATGGAAAAACTGGAGAACCGAAGAACGGAAGATTGGAGAATCACGGATTGAAGAACAAAGGGAGGCGCTGCGAACCGGCTTGGCCAGATTGAAGAGGGCAAATTTATCCGGCTACCCATCACCCACTACCAACTACCTCTTATCTTTGCCGCGCAAAATGCCCCCAGATGGACGCTTCCGAATCCAAAAGCTGGTATGAGAGCTGGTTTGACTCTCCCTACTATCACATTCTGTACAAGCATCGCGACGACACGGAAGCGCGCCGGTTCATCGACTCCCTGCTGGCCCATCTGGAGCCGGTAGCCGGGGCTCGCATCCTGGACCTGGCCTGCGGGAAAGGGCGCTATTCGATCTATCTGGCCAACAAAGGCTTTGATGTGACCGGGGTAGACCTCTCCCCCGGCAGCATCGCCATCGCCCGGCAGTACGAACAGGACCAACTGCACTTTTTCACCCATGATATGCGC
Source organism: uncultured Saprospiraceae bacterium (assembly GCA_964595955.1). Lineage (GTDB taxonomy): Bacteria > Bacteroidota > Bacteroidia > Chitinophagales > Saprospiraceae > JAJDFU01. The sequence continues at coordinate 104,212 of CAZQSF010000001.1, read as the reverse complement.
GAACCCTTTCGGCCGGGGCATTTCGACTATGTGTTCAACTTTTTTACCAGTTTCGGGTATTTTGAAGAGCAGGAAGACGATCTGCGGGTACTGCAAAGCGTGCGCAGCGACCTGAAGCCCGGCGGCACCTTCGTGCTCGACTTTTTCAATGCCGACTACGTGCGCCGAAATCTGGTGCGCGAAGAAGTCAAGGAGCTGGAGGGCATTCGCTTTGAGCTGGAGCGAAGCATTGAAGAACCCTATGTTTACAAACGCATTCGATTCAGCGACCGGGGAAGGAACTACGCCTTTGAAGAGCGGGTGCGCCTGATCGGCAAGGACGATTTCAAACCCCTGTTCCGGGAGGCTGGTCTTGCCATTCGAAAAGCCTTCGGCGATTACCAGTTGCATCCTTTTGAACCCAACACCAGCCCGCGATTGATTTTGCTTGCAAGTCCTGCCTATGAGTGAATTGTTGCAATGGGATCAGCATTGGTTTGAGTGGGTCAACGGCCCCGGCCATACGCCCTGGCTGGATGCCATCATGCCCTGGTGGCGAGAAAAAACCAGTTGGATCCCTCTCTACATCTTGCTGGCCGCTTACCTGATCTGGAAATACCGGATACGGGTCATAGCTTTTTTCCTAGCTATCGGTTTGCTCGTCGGCCTGGCCGACACCTTGAGCAGCCAGGTGGTCAAGCCTGCGGTGGAGCGCCTGCGCCCCTGCAATGATCCGGCCCTGAAGGATGAGGTCCAGTTGCTGGTTTCCTGCGGGGTGGGCTACAGTTTTACCTCCAGCCACGCGACCAACCACTTTGCCCTGGCTACCTTTTTCGCGCTGACCCTACCTCTTTTTCGGAGATGGCGCAGTATCTGGCTCTTCCTCTGGGCGGGCAGCATCGCCTATGGCCAGGTGTACGTAGGCGTACACTATCCCCTGGACGTGCTGGCTGGTGCTATACTCGGCCTGCTTTGCGGTGCCCTGGTGACCTGGATCTACCGCAGCCTGCCGGATCACTACCAAATAAAGAAGTCCTAGCCTATGGCCTTCTGGGAATACACCCTGTTGTTCGGATCGGTCCTGGCCGGGGGTGCCTTGGGCTGGAGCCGTGGCATTCGCGGCGGTCAGGGACTCCGGCTGGCGCTTTCCTTTTCCGGAGCCTATATCCTGGGGATTACCGTCCTGCACCTGCTGCCGATCCTTTTTGCGGGGGGCAATGAGCGCATGGGCCTGTGGATCCTTCTGGGTTTTCTGGTGCAACTCCTGCTCGACCAGTTGTCGCGAGGCGTTGAGCACGGCCATGTGCACGCCCTGAAAGAGGACCAGCCCCTGAGCCGGGCGGCGGTTCCCATCATGCTGGGGCTTTGCGTACACGCCTTCATCGAAGGCATGCCCTTGAGCGGATACGAAGCCCACAGCCATCAACAGCACGAGGCCGGGTGGAATCATTTGCTCATCGGGGTGATCCTGCACAAGGCCCCGGCAGCCTTTGCCCTTTCTCTTCTCTTTCACCATGCCGGCATGCCCAATCGCTGGGTGTGGGTCAATCTGGCTCTCTTTGCTGCCATGTCGCCGCTAGGCGCCTGGCTTGGCGAGATGCTGGCCTTTCCGCCATCCGTGGTGAGGGCCCTGTTGGGTATCGTCACGGGTTCCTTTTTTCATATCGCCACCACCATCCTCTTTGAACTGGAGGGCACCAGCCATCATCAGGTCCATCTGGCCCGGCTGATCGCCATCCTGCTGGGGCTGGCCATTGCCGTATTTACCGTTCTCTAGGCTCCGGCTCTTCCGGAGATGGTCCGGAAAAGACGATATCCATCGGATCCGTCCTCCAGCGAGGGATAATGGATCCTTTGATCTTCTTGCTTTGCTGAGAGGAAAAGGAAGGGGGCATTGTCCGCTGCATTCCTTGCTAGAGAGGAGGAAGAATTCCAGCGATGTCCGATCTGCTCAAGAACCCATGGATTCTTCCTCTTACCTTTAAAAAAGTTCACAAAGAATCACATACAGCATGATGAATCGATCCCATACCGCCTTTTATCCTTTCCTTTTGGACGCCTGCCAGACAAAAGCCATACCGGTTTTTCGGCCAATTAATTTTGTGTTTACAAAGACTTTACCGTTGGCGAAATTTCACTAATTTCGCCAAGCGTACAGAATTTATTCCCTAACCTCACCCTGGTAAAAGCATGAAATTTTTTTCCTTTTGGAAATTTCTTAATATAATTTGGGCACTTTTCCTCATCTCGAGTTTATCCGCCCAAACTGTCATTCGGGGTACCATAAAAGACGAAAATACGCGGGAGCCGCTTATCGGGGCAAGTGTACTGATCAAGGGTACTACAGAAGGAACCATTACCGATTACGACGGTCAGTTCGAATTGCGCACGGACGTACCCCGGCCATTTACCCTGATTATATCGTACACGGGCTTTCGCGCACAGGAAAAGGAAATCACCGAGCCCGAAACCGAGATCGACCTCCGCATGGAGGAGGATATCATCTCTACCGAAGTGGTGGAAGTGCGCGGCCAACGGATTTCGGACAAGCAAAAATCCGCGCCCCTTACGGTAGAATCCCTGGACGTGCTCGCCATCAAAAACACCCCTTCCGACAACTTTTACGACGGGCTGGGTTCCTTGAAGGGGGTAGATCTCACGGCTGCCAGCCTGGGCTTCAAGGTGATCAACACCCGGGGGTTCAACTCCACCAGCCCGGTGCGTACGCTGCAGCTCATTGACGGCGTGGACAACCAGAGCCCGGGGCTGAATTTTTCGCTCGGCAACTTCCTGGGCAGCCCCGAACTCGACGTCCTTCGCGTAGACCTTATCCAGGGCGCCAGTTCATCCTTTTACGGGCCCAACGCCTTTAACGGGGTGATCAATATGGAGACCAAAAACCCCTTCATTCACAAGGGGATCTCGGCCATGGTGAAGGTGGGCGAGCGGCAACTCTTCGAAACAGCTGTGCGCTATGCAGAATCCTTCCGCAACGGGAAGGGTAATGAATTTCTCGCCTTCAAAGTCAACGCGGCCTACCTGCGCGCCAACGATTGGGAAGCCACCAATTACAATCCGGTGGACGAATCCCGCGTGCCGGCCACGAACCCGGGGCGCTTTGATGCGGTCAATATCTACGGGGATGAATTCGTGCCCTCTTTTGATTTCAGCGACGACATTAATTTATCAAGCACCTTTGCCGGCCTGGGCATCTTTTACCGGACCGGCTACCGGGAAGAAGACCTCGTGGATTACGATACGCGCAACCTCAAAGCCAATACAGCCTTGCACTGGCGATTGAATCCCAGGCAGGGCATCGAATCGCCGGAAGTGGTGGGTGCCTTCAACTACAGCCAGGGCACCACCGTGTACCAGGGCGACAACCGCTTCAGCCTGCGCAATATCCAGTTCTATCAGGCCCGTCTGGAGTTGCGCAAACCCGACAAGTACTTCCTGCGCGCCTACACCACCTGGGAGGATGCCGGCGACTCCTACGATCCCTACTTCACGGCCCTGACCCTCCTGGACCGGTCGAAGTCCGACGAAGATTTTCAAAACGACTACACGCGATACTGGCAGAATAACATCTACGATCAGATGGTGGAAAACGGCTACCCGGAGATCAGTATTATTTTCGATCCTGAGACCGGCCTCCCTATCATCGACTTCGACGAAGAAGCGGCCAAACAATGGCTGGAAGACAACAATGACGTACTTACCGAATGGCATACTGAAACAGCCGATGCCGCAAATACAGGCGCCGGGGTGACCGGCGGGCAGGATTTCTTTGTGCCCGGCACGGAGCGCTTCCAGCAGGAATTTGAGGCCATCACCTCAGCCCTGTCCAACGAAATGGAAGGCGGCACCCGCTTTTACGATCGCTCCCAGCTCTACCACGTACAGGGCGAATACAAGTTCTCCACCTCCTGGCTGGACGAGATCACCGTTGGCGGCAGCACCCGCTGGTATTTGCCCGACAGCCGCGGTACGGTATTCACTGACGACAGCGTAAGCATTACCAACTTCGAATTCGGGGCCTACGCCGGAGTATCCAAGGAGTTTTTCGACCAGAAGCTGCGGCTTAGCGCTACCATTCGTTTTGACAAGAACCAGAACTTTAATCTGGTTAATACCCCCGCCGCCTCCGTGGTTTGGAAACCCGCGCCCAACAATTTTCTTCGCTTTTCCTTTTCCAGCGCCGTGCGCAACCCCACCCTCACCGACCAATTCCTGAACCTCAATGTGGGTCCGGCCATCCTGGCCGGCAACCTCAACGGGGTGGACAGCCTCATAAGCCTGGAAGAGTTGGACTCTATCTTCAGCCTGGAAAATCAGGTGCTCGACTACTTTTCCATTGACGGGGTACAGCCGGAACGGGTCAAGACCTTTGAGTTTGGGTACCGAACCACGCTGTTCAACAATCTGTATGTAGATGCCGGGTACTACTACAATATCTACGACGATTTCCTGGGCTTTATCATTGCTGTAGAAACGGAGTTCGGCGATTTCGCCATCCCCGATGAGATCCAGGTTTTCCGATATTCGGCCAATGCCCGCGAACGAATACGCACCCAGGGGTTTTCCGTAGGACTCAACTATTACTTCGCCAATTATTTCTCGCTCAACGGCAACTACTCCTGGAACAAACTGATCTCCGAGCCCGACGATCCCATCGTGCCGGCTTTCAACACCCCGGAACACAAATTCAACATCGGCATATCCGGAAGGAACATTCGCTGGGGCTTCCTGAAGGACTTCGGTTTCAGCGTGAATTACAAGTGGATCGATGGCTTCCTCTTTGAGGGCTCGCCCCAGTTTACCGGCTTTGTCCCCCAATACGACTTATTGGATGCCCAGGTCAACTACCACTTCAACAGCCTGAATACCACCCTCAAGATCGGAGCCTCCAACCTGCTGGACAACCGCGCCTTTCAAACCTTTGGCGGGCCCGAGATTGGCCGGTTGGCCTACATATCCCTCACGTACGAGTGGCGAAAAAAATAATCAGCTATCTATCAAATTCAAATTACATACCGCATGAAACAGTTCTTTACCATTACCCTCTGCCTGGCATTCGCTCTGGGACTTTGCTTCCAGAGTGCAGCCCAGGGGGATCGCTACGTAGATGAAGTCTTTGACGAGATCAGTATTTCGGAAGGTGTCGTCTACGGTGAAAACTTTACCATCGAACCGTTCCTAACCGGGAATTTCGTCGCCGAACGGGATGACCTGCTGATGGACGTATATCAGCCGGAAGGCGACGACTTGGCTGAGCGCCCCTTGGTACTGCTTTTCCACACCGGCAATTTTGCCCCTTTTCCCCTCAATGGTTCTACGGGCGGCTTTCGCACGGATAGCGCCATAGTCGAAATTGCCAACCAACTGACCCGGCGTGGCTTTGTCGTAGCTTCGGTCGATTACCGGCTGGGCTGGTTCCCTTTTGATCCAGACCAGGAAGTACGGGTATTCAGCCTGATCAATGCCGTATACCGAACCATCCAGGATGCCCGCACCTGTATTCGCTTCTTCAAAAAAGATTTTGCGGACAATGGAAACACCTATGGCATTGACACCTCCCGGATCGTGCTCTGGGGCCTGGGCTCCGGCGGATATCAGGTTAACGCTACCGCTACCATAGACAACTATCAGGAAGTCGTGCTGCCGAAATTCATTTCCGGCGGTGTACCGATGGTAGTCGAAGCCTGGAACGGCAATATTTTCGGAACTAGTGTCGGTCTTGTTCCCGCGGGGTATCCCATTCTATCGGAGGGCGATACGCTCTGCATCCCCAACTGGGTTACTTTCGACAGTGGCGATCCCATCAGTTCCGATTATGCTCTGTCGGTAAATATGGGCGGCGCCCTGGGCGATACCTCCTGGATCGATGAGAATGTGGGTCCCTGGATCAGTTTTCAGAATACTACCGACCCGGATGCCCCCTATGTGGAAGGCCTGGTGAACGTCCCCGGCCTCAACCTGCCGGTTGTAGAAGTACAAGGTGCTTACCTGATCCAGCAATTGCAGGAAGCGTTCGGCAACAATGAGGACTGGGAGGATGTGGAATTTGTAGATCCCATTTCCGCCGCTGCGGAAGAAGCCAACAGCAAGCCGGTGACCATAGGCAACGAGACCTTCCCCGGGCTGACCGATGTCGAAGGCCTGTATGCCATCCTGGGCGACAACAGTGCGCCCTGGGACTGGTGGGATCCCAACAATCAGAATGCCCCGGATGACGAGGATCCGGACAAAGGCCGCGCCCTCATGTACATCGATACCATTCTGCAATTTGCCATCCCGCGCGCCTGCATCACCCTGGAGTTGGATTGCAACCTGGACGGCGTGGTAAGTACGGAAGACCTTATCTCCTCCGCCCAGGTGGATCTGAACGTCTTCCCCAACCCCTCCAGCGGCTCCATCTTCTTCCAGGCTGAAGGCGAAAGCCCCATTCTGGGCATTCAGCTCTTCGATCTCAACGGGCGCCTGGTGCACAATGTGGAAGGCTTGCGCGATCCGCAGTACGTACTGCGGCGCGGCAGCTTGCCCGCCGGCACCTACATCGCCCAGATTCGGTTTGAAGAGGGTGTCGTGGCCGAGCGACTGGTGCTGAAATAGATCGGCGCTAGGCTTATGAAACCAAGACGCCGGGTGGGGATCCACCCGGCGTCTTTTGTTCTGTGCCCGCAGTGAGTTCTGCGGCAGGAGAAGCCCTGAAAGGCTCGCAGATGCCGCCCTCCGCTTGCAGGAAATGTATTACGGAGCCAGCTTTAACAGAAATGCCATCGTGTCCACTCCATCGGCATAATCCCACAGCCGGGGCTGCTGAGCCTGGCCGAAGGAAAGGGTCGGCAGATCCAGAGCGCCCTCGCGAGCTACAATGCACTGGATCTGATCGGCGCACTCGCCGAGATGCTGCTGCAGGGCATCCAGGCTGCTGTAGGGCTCGTAGTGCAGGCAGGCGATGGGCGAGGCGATGGCGGAATTCTCTACCAGGATGAGGCAGCCGTTGTTCCGGTAGGGCTGCTTGTTGAGCTCCAACATGGCGTAGTGGTAGTCAAAATTGTTCCGGTACTTGGGGTGCATGATGATGCGCCGCTGCTCGTGCAGGATCTCCAGCAGGGCATCGAACTCGTACCCGGCCGGCACGTACAGCTTGGACACATTGCGGCACCCCAGGCCGAAATACTGCAGGATGTCCGCCGAAAGGGCTCGTAATTCTTCTTCCGTCTCTTCACCCAGAAGCACTGCCACGCCGTTGCGGTTTCGGCGGATGATGTGGGGGTACTTGCCGAAATAGGCCTCGAAATAACGGGCCGAGTTGTCGCTGCCTGTGGCAATGACGGCATCGAAGCCCTGCAACTGGTCTACCAGTTGGATGTAGTCGTCCACCCGCTCGTCGATGGCGCGCCACTCCTTGAGCAGGTAGGGCAGCAGGTAGGGATCCTTATCCGATAGCTTCACCTGCGCGCGGTGCCCGGCCACGAAGACGGTGAGCAGATCGTGGAAGCCCACCAGCGGGATGTTGCCGGCCATGACCAGACCCACGGTCTGAGGATGGATCTGTTCAGGTACCCTGTAGCGCGCCACCCAGGCCTGCAGCTGCTCCGCATCCAGCATCTGCTGTGCGATGGCATCCAGGGCTTTGTGCTGGTTGTCGAGCGTAAACCAGGCGTTGTGGTACTCGGTCCGCTTCATGACAGCCTCGCGGTATTCGCTGGGCTGCCGGAGCAGTTTGCCGAGCTCGATGCAGGCGAAAAGCCGTTCCTGAAAGGTCATGGACGTTGAAAGGTTTGCCATAGTTCGTGTACAGCTTGCCGACCCATTTGGTTGAGCCGGTCAATGTTGCGCACAGGGATGCTGTGGGGATCGGGATGGTCGGCCACGGCTTTGCTCACACTGTCTTCCCGAAGGAGGTGCAGAATGGGCACAGGGGCGCGATTGGTGTAGTTGCTCAGATCCCCGATTTCGCTATTCGCAAAGCGATAGGACGGATGAAAGCTGGCCAGCTGCAGCTCGCCCTCCAGCCCGGACTCGATCAGGAGTTCCTCGGCTACCTGCACCCAGGTCCAGAAGTCCTCAAACCCGGCCGGTGCCCGGGGCAGCACGAGCAAGGTCGTTTCGGTAACGGCAGCTGGTGTCTGCTGCAGGTACAGGGCCTCATTCCACAGCATCTGAAGCACGGCTCTCAGCTCGCTGGTCGATTCTAAGCACCAGCGCACCCGACCTTCTAGGTAGGGCCCTGCCGCAAACGGGCAGAAGCCCAGGCCGATAACAGCCTCTTCCAGCCAGCGGCGGCAGGCCCTCAATATCTCTGCTTCCTCCTTCAATCGAGTTTTCCCTTTTGCGATGCCCGACGACCGGCTACGTATCGGCGCCAGCGCTCCAGTACCTGCTGGAAGTCCTCGGGCAGATCGATCTCAAAATGCATTTCTTTCCCGGTGGCGGGATGTATGAAGCCCAGCGACTTGGCGTGCAGGGCATGGCGGGGCATGATGTTGAAGGTATTTTCCACAAAGTACTTGTACTTGGAAAAGACGGTGCCCTTCACGATGCGGTCGCCCCCATACTTTTCATCGCTGAAGAGAGGATGGCCGATCGCCCTCATGTGCACGCGGATCTGGTGAGTGCGGCCGGTTTCCAGATTGCACCGGATCAGGCTCACGTAATACAATGACTCCAACACTTCGTAATGAGTAACAGCCCATTTACCCTGGTCGCCTTCGGGAAAAGCCGTGAATTCCTTCCGGTTGCGGGGGTTGCGCCCGACGTGTAAATTGACCGTGCCTTTGGGCGGGTCGGGCTCGCCCCATACCAGAGCATTATAGGTGCGCTCAATGGTATGGTGGTAGAACTGCTTGGCCAGATGGGTCATGGCGTAGTCGTTCTTGGCCACAACCAGCAAGCCGGAAGTGTTCTTGTCGATGCGATGCACCAGCCCCAGGCGATCCTGGTAGTTGCCTTCCATGACCGGCAGGTTCTCCTGGCCGAAATAGTAAGCCAGGGCATTCACCAGGGTGCCGCTTCGGTGCCCGACACCGGGGTGTACCACCATGCCGGCCGGTTTGTTGACCAACAGTAAATGTTCGTCTTCGTAGTGGATGTCAAGGGGGATCTTCTGCGGTACCAGACGGTACCCCTCCCCCGGTGGCTTGGGCATCACCACTTGGATGATGTCACCGGGCTTGACCTTATAGTTGGGCTTAACCTCCTTCGCATTGACGGTGACCGAGCCCGACCGGATGGCGTTCTGGATGCGGTTGCGGGAGGACTTGTAGATGCGGTCGTTCAGGAACTTGTCCAGGCGCATGGGTTCCTGCTTGCGATCGGCCCGGTACTCGTGCATGTCGTAGTACTCGTCCGAATTGGGATCCGGTTCGCGATATGTCGTTGACGATTGTTTCATTGGGGTTTTTGCCTCCTCTTCCCGAAAATCCGGAACCTTCCAAAGATACGTTGGCCCACACATTGGCCAAAACGGCTACTTTTGGCCTGCAACACAATTGAAGAACAATGAAAGCGCCTCTAGGTTTCTCTTCCACCTGCATACGGGATGTCAAAGACACCCTGACCACTCCCCCGCATCAGCTGCCGATATACGCCACGTCCTCCTTCGAACTGGAATCTATTGATCAGGCTATGGCCGTCTTCCAGGGCCGGGAAAAAGGCCATGTATACGGCCGTTACGGCAACCCCACCCTGGATGCCGTAGCCCGGAAGATCGCCGCCCTGGAAACACACGGGCTGGAAATGGAAGGTGAATGCCTGCTGTTCAGCTCGGGTATGTCGGCCATCAGCACCCTCTTGCTGGCCCATTTGCAGCAAGGGGAGAAGATCCTCACCCAGGGCAACCTTTACGGCGGCACTACAGAGCTGTTCCTGAAGGTCTTACAACCCTACGGCGTAGAGCCCATCTTCACCGATCTCCGGGATCTGGACGCCGTGGAAGCCCTGTTGCAAGAGGAGCCTGACATCCGCCTGCTCTATTTTGAGACGCCGGCCAACCCCACCCTGGCCTGCGTGGATATGGAGGCTCTGGTAAAGCTGGCCCGGGCCTACAACTGCAAAACGGCCATCGACAATACCTTCTGCACGCCCTACTTGCAGCAGCCCTTCCGCTTCGGACTGGATTACATCGTGCATTCAACGACCAAATACCTCAACGGCCACGGCAACTCCATAGCCGGCGCTCTGGTTGGGCGCGATGCGGAGGCCATGCGCGGGCCCATCTGGCAAACGATGAAGCTGACCGGCACAAACTGTAACGCCTGGGACGCCTGGCTGATCAACAACGGCCTGAAGACCCTGGCCCTGCGCATGCAGCGCCACAGCCAGAACGCCCAGGCCGTGGCCGAATTCCTGAACGAACACGAGCAGGTGAGCCGGGTCAATTACCTGGGGCTGCCCGAGCACCCCGACCACGCCCTGGCCAGCCGCCAGATGCGCAACGGCTTCGGCGGCATGCTCAGCTTCGAGCTGAAAGGCGGCCTCGAAGCCGGCATACAGTTCATGCGAAATATCGAGTTCTGCACGATGGCGCCTACTCTGGGCGATGTGGATACCCTCATCCTGCATCCGGCCACCAGCTCCCACCTGAATGTGGACCCGGCCGTGCGCGAAGCCCATGGCATCACCGACGGACTCATCCGCATTTCAGTGGGCATCGAAGATGTGGACGACATCCTGCTGGACCTGGACCGGGCCTTGGCGAAGGGGTAAACGGCTTGAGCCCGTTCATCCCTCCACCGGCCGCATATCAGCCGATTGCCCCTGCAGGGCGGCGGCGCTGCGTTCCAGCAAGCGGAAGGCAGCCTCGCCCATCCGGTTGCCGCCGGTATCCAGAGTGGGATTAACCTCGGTGACCTCAAAGGCAATGACGCGTGGGTCGCGCAACAGCTTGTGCAGCAACTGTCCGGCTTCCCCCTCGGAAAAGCCGCCCGGTACAGGCGTACCGGTTCCGTCGCCCACGAGTTTGGGGTCCATGCTGTCTACGTCGAAGGAAACAAACAGCTGATCGCAGTCGCTGAGCTCCCGGAGTACCTGTTGAGTCACGGCTTCCATACCCTGCCGGCGCGCACCCTCCACGCCGTGATGCCGGATCTCGTGTTCCCGGATCAGGTAGGCTTCCTCGGCTTCATAGCTGCGCAGGCCGATGAACACGAGGTCCTGCGGCTTTAGCATGGGCTGTACACCGCCCATGGCCTGCAGGGTTTCCCAATGGGCACGGGTTTCGGAATGGGGGTCGTTGCGTTGATGCTCGAGGTTGTCCACATCCAGGGCAATGGCCAGGGGCATGCCGTGCATGTTGCCGGAGGGCGTGGTGTAGGGCGAGTGCAGGTCGGCATGGGCATCTACCCAGATGACGCCCAGCCGCTGATCCGGAAAGGCGCGCTTGATGCCGGCAATGAGGGCGCCGCCGGTAGAGTGGTCGCCGGTGAGGCAGATCGGGAAGCCCCCTTCCTGAAGCACATCGGCAACGGTGGCAGCCAGGCGGTCGTAAATGGGCAATAAAGCATCAACATAATGGGCAAAAGGCTTCTTCGGGGGAGCGTCCAACACCTCATTGGCATCGGGCACCCGTCGGGTGAGGAACTGGCTGAAAAAGCCGCGGCCGGCTTGGCGGGCCGCTGTTTGCATGGCCCCAATGCCCAGGCTTCCACCCCGCTTGGCACCGCAAATTTCGGAGGTACAGGTCACCAGTACGAGCTTTTCTCGTCGGTTCATGTGGTTTTTATTTGTTGAGCGATTTGAGCCGGTTCGCATTTTCCGGCAGGCCGATCGACGAACGACCAAAAGACGGTCTAAAAATACGCATAATTCAAGCGACGCCCCATGGCTTCCGCTATCTAAAGCCTCAGGAAAAGTCTTACATTAGAGAGGTAACCAATCGAAGCAAACCATGTACAAACTAACCTACCTTCTCCCCTTCTGGCTGCTTTTGGCTGTGGCCTGCGGCCCTGCTACCGGTGAGGAGCAACAGGAAACCGAAACCGAGGTAGAACTGGAAAGTGAAGCCGTCGACGAACTGCTGACGACCGATCTGAGCAGCGTAGCGGCCATCGAAGATTGGGTGGCCGGGATCGCCACCAAGATCAACGATAAGGCCTATCCTTCCGAAGGGCCCACAAAAATCGCCCGCGGCGACAACGAACTGGACGTGACCATCCTCAACCGGCAAGAAGAGATCAACGTCATCCGGGTAGAAGATCCCGATGCCGAAGTGCTGACCGGCCAACGCTACTACCTGCGCAACGGACAGGTCGTGATGCTGGAGGAAAAAGGCGTTACGGAAAACGGCACCCACATGGCCAATCGCTTTTACTACCACGACGGCAAGGTGCTGAAAGCCGAAACCCGGCGCGCCGAGACCGAGGACGGCCTGGCGACCTCAGCTCCTCAGCCCTATGAATCGACCTATGGCGACCTGGACTTCCGGCTCAAACCACAGGAAGTAAATGCCTCGGCACAAGGGTATTTGGAAGGCCGATAAACTGTCATCGAAAGCCTTGAGGATCAGACTTCAAAAGTTTTGAAAACTTTTGAAGTCTGAAAGGTTTCGAAAGTCGACCTATACTCTTTTCTTCTTCCCGCCCTTTCGGTGCTTTTTGGAAGGGCTCGGCGCCCGGTTGGTGCTGGCCACGCGCACGGGCATATCCTCCAGGTAGAGGCCCTCGAAGGCCTGCACTACCTGACGGCCGTAGCCGGCTTCCACCTCAAAGTAAGTGTTGCCCTTGCCGATGTCGATCCGGCCAACGCGCATGTCGCGATCCTGCACGTAATCGTTGAGCAGCCCGATGAGGCGTTTGGGATTGAGCTGGTGGCGGTAGCCCAGGTTGATGGTCATGCCCTGGAAAGCCGCCTGATTCCGCTTCCCCTTCCCGTTCGATCCTTTCGAGGCAGCTGCAGCACCGATGTTGAGGTCCGGGGCATCCTTGTAGTGAGCCAGAAAGCGGTTGAACTCCACCGAAACGAATTGCTTGATCAGGGCCTCGCGGTCCAGGCCCTCCAGCTTTTCCTGGATGGCCGGCAGGAAAGGTGCGATCTCTTCCTCATTGACCCTCGTTTCTACCACCGAGTCCACCAGGTGCAGCACCTGCCGCTCGCAAATGGAACGCCCGTCCGGCACGACCTTCTGCTGAAAGGTTTTACCCGACATTTTCTCTAGTTCCTTGATCCGGCGGGTTTCCCGGCTGTGGACCAGCGATATGGAGATGCCGCTCTTGCCGGCCCGACCCGTGCGTCCGCTGCGGTGGATATACACCTCGGGGTCGTCCGGGAGCTGGTAATTGATCACGTGGGTGATATCGTCTACGTCCAGGCCGCGAGCGGCCACGTCCGTGGCGACCAACAGATCCAGCTGCCGGTCGCGGAATTTTTTCATCACCTGATCGCGCTGAGCCTGCGACAGCTCACCGTGGATGGCGTCGGCGAGGTAGCCGTCGCGATTGAGCCGGCCGGCCACCTCGCCGCATTCGCGGCGGGTGCGGCAAAAAACGATGCCGTAGATGCCGGGAAAGAGATCGGCCAGGCGGCGAAGGGCGGCGTAGCGGTCCTTGGCGCGCACCGTGCAATAGAGGTGTTGCACGCGATCAGCGCCGGCATTGCGCTGCCCCACCTGAAGACTGAGGGGATCCTGCATGTAGCGCTTGGCGATCTTGGCCACGCCCGCAGGCATGGTGGCCGAAAAGAGCAGCGTCTGCCGCTCCCGGGGCGTGCTCTCCAGGATGGCGTCCAGATCTTCCTGGAAGCCCATATTGAGCATTTCATCCGCTTCGTCCAGCACCAGATAGCGGATCTGGGCAAGGTCCAGCACGCCGCGCCGGATGAGGTCCAGCGTGCGCCCCGGGGTGCCCACCACCACCTGCACGCCCTTTTTCAAGGCGCGGATCTGTTTCTGAATGTCGGTACCGCCGTACACAGCTACTGCCCGGTAGCCGGGCACGAAGCGGGCAAAAGTGTCGAGATCTTTAGAGATCTGAAGCGCCAGTTCGCGCGTGGGCGATAAAATGAGGGCCTGCACCTGCGGCAGATCGGTATCCAGCTGATTCACCAATGGCAGGCCGAAGGCGCCGGTCTTGCCGGTGCCGGTCTGGGCCAGAGCCACCAGATCGCGCTGATCCTGAAGAATGGCGGGAATGGCTTGCGCCTGAATGGGGGTGGGTTGTTCAAAACCCAGGGCCGCAACGGCCTGTTGCAGCTCGGGACCGAGCCCCGTCTGTTCAAAAGTAGTCATGTGTGTAAGCTTGTAAGTCGTCTCCCAACCTTACACACCCCAACGTATGCGGACAGGAAATGGACTTGGCAAAAAAAAGGACGGGCAATGGGTCAATATCCCGGGGCCCGTGATTCCGCTCCATGTGCCGTGTGTTGGGGCAGCATGAGCGGCCACTGCTCAATTGCGAGTGCAAAGGTATAAGTAAATACCCAGAATACAGACGCATAATCGTTCGAAAGTCACCATCCGCCCCGAAGATGCAAGACTTCCCGCACGTGTTCGTACACGCGCCGGGCTTCCACAAAGCTCAGCGTTTGTTGCCCGTCAGAAAGGGCCCGCTCCGGCAAGGGATGTACTTCCATGAGCAGGCCGTCGGCCCCGGCAATGGTTGCCGCAAGGGCGATCCGGGGCACGAAGCGCCGGATGCCGATGCCGTGCGAAGGATCCGCAATAACGGGCAGGTGGGTCTTTTCCTTGAGCAAAGCGATGGCGTTGATGTCAAAGGTGTTGCGGTAGGCCTTTTCGTAGCTGCGTATACCGCGCTCGCAGAGGAGTATGCGTTCGTTGCCGTTGCTGAAGATGTATTCGGCAGCGTGCAATAGCTCATCCAGGGTGCCGCTCACCCCCCGCTTCAGTAGCACGGGCTTGTCCACCTGGCCCAGGGCATCGAGCAGGTTGAAATTCTGGGCATTGCGAGCGCCCACCTGAAAGATGTCTACATAGGGCAGCATATCTTCGATCTGCTCCACCATCATCACTTCCGTGATCATGCAAATGCCGGCGGCGCGGGCCTTTTCATACCACATGTGCAGCCCTTCCATGCCCAGCCCCCTAAAGGAGTAGGGGGAGGAACGCGGCTTATACACCCCACCCCGCATGATGCGGATCTGGTTGGCTACCAGGTGTTCGATCACCGCATCCACCTGCGCTTCCGACTCGATAGAACAGGGGCCGGCCATAATGGCAAAGTGATCTGTACCGATCTTCAGGCCATTCCCCAGATCAATAACCGTATCTTCTACCCGCCATTTTCGGCTGACCAGTTTGTACGAATCGCTGACCCGGTGAATATCGCGCACGCCGGGCAAGGTGCCAATAGACCGGATATCAAAGGGTGTGCTCCCGACACACACCAGGTAGTCTGCGTTCTGGGTGGTCACGCGATTGGCCTGGTAGCGAATGGCTTCCAGGGCCTCCTCTACCTGCTGGAGATGCCCGGGCTGGATGTTCGGTTCGAGTTGAATGATCATGCGCGATGACTTTTGACTTCGTCTAATGGATCGGTACCTGTATCCCCCGTATGGTATGCACAAAGCGCGTGATGGCCGGTTCGAGGGAATCGCCGGCATCGCCCAGGGTTTTGATGAATGCGCTGCCGATGATAGCCCCCTGGGCAAATTCACAGGCGGTGGTAAAGGTCTCCCGGCTGGATATACCGAAGCCGATAAGCCGGGGATTGCGAAGGTCCATACGCTGGATGCGCCGGAAATAATCGATCTGTGCGCTGCTGATTTGGTTTTTGGCCCCGGTTATGCTGGCATTGCTCACCATGTAGATGAAACCGCGGCTCAACTCATCCACCCGGCGGATGCGCTCCGCGCTGGTTTGGGGTGTGATGAGAAAGCTGAAGCCCAAATCCAGATCTTCGACGAGGCTCCGGTAATGGTCCTCATAATCGGGCATGGGCAAATCGGGAATAATGAGGCCGTCCACGCCCAATTCGGCGCAGCGACGAAAGAACGCTTCATCGCCAAACTGTAAAATGGGATTGAGATAGCCCATCAACACGATGGGAAGATCGGTGCGTGGCCGAAGATTTTCCAGTTGTTCAAACAACAGCGGCAGATTCATGCCGTTCGTTAACGCTCTGCTGCTGGAGGCCTGAATGGTGGGGCCGTCGGCCAGCGGATCGCTGTAAGGCATGCCGATCTCCACCATATCGGCACCGGATCGCTCCAGGGCCTGCACGATGGATGCGGTATCGTCCAGGTTCGGGTAGCCCGCTGTGAAGTAGATGTTGAGGATCTCGTGCGGTTTTCGCTGAAACAGTTCCGTGATGCGGTTCATGATGACTCTATCGGTTTTCGTCCAAAAAGGGAATAAAGGTGGCCAGGTCCTTGTCGCCCCGGCCGGAAAGATTGACCACCAGCACCTCATCTGCCTCATAGGACAGGTGATCAAGGGCTGCAAACGCATGGGCTGTTTCCAGGGCGGGAATAATGCCTTCTTTCCGCGCCAGGAAAAAAGCGGCCCGTACGGCTTCCTCGTCGGGAATGGCAATGGCTTCGGCCCGCCCGCTGGCAATGAGGTGGGCGTGTAGGGGGCCGATGCCCGGATAGTCCAGCCCGGCCGAAAGGCTGTAAGGCTCTACGATCTGGCCGTCATCGGTCTGCATGAGCAGGGTGCGGCTGCCGTGGATGATGCCCTGCGTGCCCAGCACGGAGGTCGCTGCCGACTCGCCGCTGTGGACGCCCTTGCCGGCCGCTTCCACGGCGATGAGGCGCACTTCCGGCCGGTTGAGGTAGTGGTAGTAGGCCCCGGCCGCATTGCTGCCGCCCCCTACGCAGGCCAGGATGGCATCGGGCGCATCGCGGCCCGTCTGTTCTTCAAGCTGTTGCATCATCTCCTCGCTGATCACGCTCTGAAAGCGGGCCACCATATCCGGGTAGGGATGCGGCCCCACTACCGAGCCGATGATATAGTGGGTATCTTCGGGATGGTTGATCCAGTCGCGTATGGCCTCGTTGGTGGCATCCTTGAGTGTCTGGCTGCCGCTGGTAGCCGGGCGCACCTCGGCCCCCAGCATTTTCATGCGGCTCACGTTCGGAGCTTGCCGCCGGATGTCCACCGCGCCCATGTACACGATGCATTGGAGGCCGGCCAAAGCACAGACCGTGGCCGTAGCCACGCCATGCTGGCCCGCACCGGTTTCGGCGATAATGCGCTTTTTGCCCAGGCGCTGCGCCAGCAGGATCTGCCCAATGGTGTTGTTCACCTTATGCGCCCCCGTATGGCAGAGATCTTCCCGCTTCAGGTAAATGGTCGCGCCGTAATGCGCACTCAAGCGTTCGGCCAGGTAGAGGGGCGTAGGGCGGCCCACATAGTCGCGCAGCAGTCGCCGAAAATCCCGCTGAAACGCATCGTCTTCCCAGATATGCACGTATTGCCGGCGCAGTTCTTCAATGTTGGCATGTAGCATTTCGGGGATGAAGGCTCCGCCGAATTTTCCGTAGTAGCCGCGTTCGTCGATCGCGATCATATCACTTCGGTTTTTTCCAGTTGTTGAATGAATTGTCGAATCCGATCCACATCTTTTAAGCCCGGCTCAAGTTCAAATCGGCTGTTGATGTCGATCCCCGACCAGGCGGGATGACGGAAGCGAGTCAGCCGCCCCTCCACCGAATCCGGGCCGATGCCGCCACTGATAAAGAAAGGCGTTTGGCCGGTGTAGTTCTCCAGTATGGCCCAATCAAAGGAATGTCCCGTGCCGCCGTGATCCGGGCTGTGGGTGTCGAATAAAAAGAAATCGCAAAAACGGGCATAGGCCTCAGTCTGCTCAAAGTCAAAGTCGGCATGCACGCCAAAGGCTTTGATGATCTCCAAAGGCGGAAGGGTCCCCAACTGTGCAAAGCGCTGGACTTCGGCCAGGTACTCCGGGCGCTCGTCGCCGTGCAATTGCAGAGCCTCCAGGCGGAAATCGTGAATGGCATTCAACAGGGTTTCCAGTTCTGCATTTACAAATACCCCTACCCTTTTGGTGTCGCCAAAGCCTTGGCCCGAAGACTCGATCCATCGGGCCAGTTGCTTATTCTGCCCCGCATAGCGTCGGGACTTGGGGTAGAACACCAGGCCCATATAATCCAGGCCCAACTCCAGCAAGGCCCGTATGTTTTCGGGATCGCGCAGGCCGCATACTTTCAGTTTCATGCGATGGCGTTTTTGTAGAGCTCTTCAACATGGCGGATCTGCTGGATCAGTTCCCGGCAGGTGCGCCCCGGATCGGGCGTCGCCATGAAGTGCTCTCCGATGAGAAAGCCTTCGAAGCCGGCTTCCTTGAGCTGTACAATGGTCTGAGCATCGCTGATTCCGCTCTCTGAGACTTTGACCAGTCCGGCCGGTATCTGTTCGGCCAGATCTAGCGAGGGTTCAATGCTGACCGAAAAGTCTTCCAGGTTGCGATTGTTTACGCCCAGCAGTTCCACCTCCGGGCTGAGCTTATCCAATTGTTCGGCGCTGTGCACTTCCATCAGCACTTCCAGCCCAAGCCCATGGGCCGTGCGGGCCAGGCCCGCCAGCTGCGCCTTATCCAGACATTCGGCGATGAGCAGCACCGCATCGGCACCCATGCTCTTGGCCTCGATCAACTGGTACTCGTCCAGGATAAAATCCTTGCGCAGGATGGGGCAAAAGTTGAAAGTGCGGGCCTCGGTGAGGTCTTCGTTCCGTCCGCCGAAGAAGTGGCTGTCCGTCAGCACACTCAGGGCCGAGGCACCCGCCTGCATGTAACTGATGGATACCTTCTCCACCGAGGCGTAGGGATTGATGTCCCCTTTGGAGGGCGAGCGCCGCTTAAATTCGGCGATGATGCCGCTCTTATCGGGCCGCTGGACGTACTTGCGCAACGAAACCACCGGTGTCTCGAAATAGATGCTTTGCTCCAGCAGCTTTACCGGGTAGAGCGCCTTTCGCTCGGCGATCTCTTTTTTCTTGTGCGCGACGATCTGGTCGAGGATGTTCATGATCGGGTATTTGAAATGCGTTCATTGAGTTGCCGGACGGATGCGATAGCGGTCGGGGCATTCACGGAGCATCCGTCTGCTTTTATTCGTCGGTTTCATTTACTACGTTTTTTAACACGGCCATTGCCCTTCCGCTTTCGATGCTTTCCCGCGCCTCGGCCAGACAGTCGGCCAGGCTTTGCCCGGGGGATAGCACCTGAATGGCCAGGCCGGCATTGGCGAGCACCACGTCCTTCTGGGCGGGGGTAGCCCGGTCTTCCAATACGGCAAGCAGGATGCGGGCGGCTTCTTCCACGCTGCGACCACCATCCAACTCCTCGGGCGAATAGGCGGGCAGATCCAGGGCTTCCGGATGAAGCACCTCCTCCCCGTTCGGCCGGTGCACGCGCACCGGCCCGGTGAGGGAGATCTCATCGTAGCCGTCGAGCGCATGCACGATCGCGTATTGACGACCGCTTGCCTGCATCACGTACTGGTAAAGGCGCGAGAGCTCCGGGCTGAAGGTGCCGTACAGTTGATGCGTGGGCTGCACGGGATTGACCAGGGGGCCCAGCATATTGAAAAAGGTCTTAACGCCCAGGGCCTTGCGAATGGGGACCACTGCTTTGAGGGCCGGATGGAACAGAGGGGCGTGCAAAAAGCAAAGCCCGGCCCGATCCAGTTGCCGGTTCAGCACATCCGGCTCGTCGGTGAAGCGGTAGCCCAACGCCATGAGTACGTTGGAGGAACCCACCGAAGAGGACACCCCGTAGCTGCCGTGTTTGGTCACGGCATAGCCGGCCCCGGCCACTACAAAGGCCGAAGTAGTGGATATGTTGAAGGTGTTCTTGCCGTCACCGCCCGTACCGACAATGTCCAGGCTTTCGCGCCCGTCCAGGTCAGGGGTTACGCACAACTCCAGCAGGGCATCCCGGAAACCTTCCAGCTCCGGCAGGGCAATGGGCCGCATGTTGTAGGCGCTCAGGAAGGCCGCCACCTGCAGGGGCTCGTAAGCTTCCCGGGTGATCCGGAGAAGCACCTGCCGGGCCTCCTCCCGGCTCAGGGTCTCGTGGTCGTATAAGCGTTGCAGCAGTGCTTTCATGATGCCACCAGGGCTGGATTTTCAAAAGATGAACGAATAGGCAGGCCTACGACATGCTTCAGCCAGTTGGCCAGCATGTGAATTCCGTGGACGGTCATCACCGATTCAGGATGAAACTGCACGCCCCGGAGTTCATACGTTCTGTGCCGCATGGCCATGATCTCGCCCTCCGCATCTTCGGCCGTGACAATGAATTCTTCCGGAAGGCTGTCCCGCTGCACCACCCAGGAGTGATAGCGCCCGGCCGGAAAGGGATTGGGCAGCCCCTGAAATAGTGCGTCCGACTCGTCGAGTACGTGCATGGGGGTCTCCAGGCCGTGGTACACCTGCTCCAGATTTTTGAGCCTGGCACCAAAGACCTCTCCGATGGCCTGATGCCCCAGGCACACCCCCAGGATGGTCTTCGAAGGGGCATAGCGGCGGATCAGCTCCGGCATGATGCCCGCATCCTTCGGCAGGCCTGGCCCGGGCGAAAGCACGATGGCCTCGTACCGGTCTGCCTCCGCCAGGGTGATGGCATCGTTGCGGTAAACATCCACCGCCCGCTCCAGCAGGTACTCCAGGTACTGCACCAGGTTGTAGGTGAAGGAGTCGTAATTATCCAGGACGAGTAGCGTATTCATGGTCCATCTTTTTTGTTCATGAGCTGGTAGAAGTATCAAGTTCAGGGTTTCTGCAAACTGCTTAGCGGCCAACATCCAAGCGCTCCGCCTGCTCCAGCGCCTTCTGCAAGGCCCCGAGTTTGTTGTTCACCTCCTCCAGCTCCTTATCGGAATCACTGTCGACTACGATGCCGGCACCAGCCTGGCTGTAGAGGGTTTGCCGGTAGCTCAGGAACGAGCGGATCACGATGGCCTGATTGATGTTGCCGTCAAAATCGATCAAGCCGATGGAGCCGCCGTAAGGGCCCCGGTTTTGGTTTTCGTACCGGTCGATCAGCTGAAGGGCTTTGAATTTGGGCGCCCCGGAAAGCGTACCGGCCGGAAAGGTGTCGGCAAATACGCGAACCGGGTTGGTACCGGGCTGCAGCTCACCCTCCACCCGGCTCACCAGGTGGATGACATGGCTGAAGTACTGAATGTCTTTCAACTGCCGTACCTGCACCCCCTGTGCATGCCGGCTCAGATCGTTGCGGGCCAGGTCTACCAGCATAATGTGCTCGGCGTTCTCCTTGGGATCTCCGGCCAGTTCCCGCGCCTTTTCGGCATCCTGCAGGCGATCGCCCGAACGCCGGTAGGTGCCGGCTATGGGATTGACCTGAGCCACGCCCTCGCGCACCACCATCTGAGCTTCAGGGGAAGAGCCGAAGATCTTGTAGTCGCCGTAGTCGAAGAAGAACAGATAAGGCGAGGGATTGATGGACCGCAATACGCGGTACACCTGGAACTCGTCTCCTTCGAAGACCTGGGCAAACTGGCGGGAAAAAACAATCTGGAATACATCGCCCAGCCGGCAGTGGCGCTTGCCGGCCTCCACCAGGACTTTGAATTCGGCATCGCTCAGGTTGCTGCGTCGCTCGCCTTTCCGGCGAAAGGGAAAGGCCGGCAGACGCTGGGCATCCAATAGGCGCAGCACCTCGTCCAGTCGGCTCGGCTCGCCGGGCAGGCGGTTCTCACGCAGGGTGAGCATATCGCGAAAGTGATCGAAGGCCAGGATGAAGCGGTAAAGGGAAAAGCGCAGATCGGGCAGATCGAACCGGCGCTTGGCCGGGTCGAAAAAAAGCGTATCAAAATACTGCACCCCGTCGAAGCCGACGTGCCCGAACAGGCCGTTGAAGCGGCCGTCCGGCTCGTCGTACGCAAAGGCCCGGACGAATTCCTGCAATCGGTCGGGAACCTGTTGCCGATCGTCCAGGGCGAAGGACTCCACCCGGCCGCCGGGCCACTCGATCCGGCAGACGCCGGCCTGCACCTGAAAGCTGGCCAGGGGATCCAGCCCCAGGAAGGAGTGGCAGTTCTCGGGGTCCTGGGCATCATTGCTTTCCAGCAGTACCGGCTCCCGATAGCGATCGCGCAGCTTCAGATAGGCCGATACCGGGGTGAGCAGATCGGCCAGGCGCGTCTCGATGCGCGTCTGCAGCGGAATGCTTGCTGTGGTTTGGGTTTCCATAAGCACCAAAACAACAAGCGGCTTGCCGGGGAGTTCCGACAAGCCGCTTGATTGGATTTGACATCAACAACAGTGGCGCGTCACCTCACCCGGAATTCGGAGAGTCGCTTCCACCACCACCATGCTTGCTGACGCGGATACATAATCTATTCTTTCGGACGGAAATATAGACGCAATTGGCGCAGAAAAACAAGTAATCCACGAAAAAAGTCTCGACCTCTGCACAGGCCTTTTGTTTCTCAGGAGCATTACCTGCTTACAATCAGCCGGTTAGAGGCACTGTCAAATCACAGCCATTTCGCTTGGGGCCATTTGGTCCGGCCATCAAGCTCGCTGCACCGCAAACCACACCTCTTCGCGCTTGCCGGCATGGTAATCGATGGTGATCTCCCCGCCGGCCGGAATATCCTGAAGGGCCACAAAGTGGATCGAATCGTCTTCGTATCGAAGGCGGAACTCGGCATTGGGCGGTTCAGCGTGATTGTACAGCGAGCCGAATCCCAGTGCAATGGCCGGCCGGTCCTGTTCCGGCCCCCAGAGAAAATAGTAATCGTGCAGGCTACTCCCGTGGATGCGATCCAGCTCCGAAGCAGGCAGCACCAGCACCGGGCAGATCTCCAACAGGGAACCCGCCGGGATGAATTCGGCCGTGAATACGCCCCGGCCGTGCACGGGACTGGGCCCGAAGTAAATGGCGGGATGACGTTGCATGGGTATGGGTAGTTTTTGTAGAGGGATTTGTCCCTTCGGAAGCGCGGACGAATAACGCTCTAATAGTCTGCCGTCTAATGCATTATCCGCCACACCAACTCCTTTAGCAGGGCACCGTTGGGTTTGCCGGCTGTATCGTAGCCCACGCCTTTGCTCTTGAGGTCGTACTCACTCAGCAGATGGATGACCTGCTCGGTTTGTTCGCGGGTATATTGCCGGGCGGCGGCCCGGTACTCGCCCAAAAAGTACGGATTAACCTTCAACTTGCCGGCCAGCTCCTTATCCGGAAGGCGGTTCAGTTCGTGCAGCATCAGGATCTTGCTGAAGTAGTTGAAGAGGCTGCTTACCACCACGATGAAGGGGTTGCGCTTGGGATTGGATGCAAAATACAGGACGATGCGCTGGGCCTTGAGGGAGTCGCGCTGTCCCAGGGCTTTTTGCAGCTCGAACACATTGAAGTCCTTGCTGATGCCGATCTGCGCCTCTACCTGAGCTGAGGTGACCTCGGCGCCGGACGGCATACTGAGCATCAATTTGTCCAGTTCATTGGCCACCTTGCTGAGGTCGCTGCCCAGGTATTCGGCGATCAGGGCGGTGGCCTCCTCGGTGATGCTGTATTTCCTGCTTTTCAAATACGATTTGATCCAGGCGGGAATCTGATTGTCGTAGAGCGGCTTGGCCTCCAGCACCACAGCTTTTTTCTTGATGGCTTTTCCAAAAGCAGTATTGCCCGGAATCTTCTTGTTCTTGTGTGCGATGACGAGAATGGTCGTCTCCGCCGGCTGTTCCACATAGGTCTTCAGGTCGCTCAAGCCCTTCATCTCCTGGGCCTCCTTGAGGATCACCACCTGCCGCTCGGCCATCATGGGGTAGCGCTGGGCTACATCCAGCAGGGTCTTGGCATCCGTATCGCGTCCGTAGAGCACGGTCTGGTTGAAGGCGCGCTGTTCTTCCGGCAGAGCGTGCTGCTCGATGAAGCGGGTAAGGGTATCGATGAAGTAGCCCTCCTCGCCATGAAAGACGTACAACGGCCGGAAGTTTCCTTTTTTCAGATCCTGAAAAAGCTGGTCAAAGGTCATGGGTATAAAGATAGTAGATAGGTTTGGGTTTGGGTGTGAGATCCCGGCGGCACGGCCAGGCCCATCCGGACAAGGCGTGCGCCTGCATTCGCAGCCCATGCTTGCCGACAACGCATCTCGGGCCCCCTGACTTTGCGGGGAGCAATCCCGCAAGACGACTCAAAACCGTTCACTAAAATCTTTTTGCAAGGCCCTCAGGCGGTTCGTACCAGATCTGCCACCAGATTCATCCAGCGGGGGTCGTCGTTGAGGCTGGGCACGAGGTCGACCTGTTCGCCGCCCATTTCCTCAAACTCTTCCTGGTACTCATACCCGATCTCGATGATGGTCTCCAGGCAGTCTGCCACGAAGGCGGGCGAGAACACCAGCAGTTTTTTTGCTCCGGCCTTGGCCTTTTCCTCCAGGACCGCACTCGTATAAGGCTTGGCCCATTCCTCCGGACCGAGGCGACTCTGAAAGGTGGTGGTGTAGCGGTCGGCATGCAGCTCCAGTTCGGCGGCAATGGCCCGGGTGGTAGCATGGCATTGAGCCGAATAGCAAAACTGGTTGTGCGGACCGATGCGCTGACAACAATTCTCGACCTGCTGGCAATATCGGCCGGTGGGGTCGCCCTTGCGCAGTTGGCGCTTGGGCAATCCGTGGTAGCTGAAGAGAATATGGTCGTAGCTGTCGAGGTCGAACCGACGCGCATTATCCGCAAACAGACGGATCATTTCGGGATGATCGTAATATGAATTGATAAGCCTGACGTTGGGGATGGCCTGTTTGCCGGCCAACTCGCGCATAACGGCCTCGTGCACCGAACCGGTTGTGGCCGAGGCGTATTGCGGAAAGAGCGGAAAGACAATGATCTCCTGGACCTGTCGATCCAGAAGCCGCTGTACGGCTTGCGGAATGGAGGGATTCTGATAGCGCATAGCCAACTCCACCACGTAGCCCTTGCCCAGGCGTTCCTGCACCCCGGCGGCCAGGCGCTCGCCGTACACCTTTAGCGGCGATCCTTCTTCCGTCCAGAGTTTTTGATACAGTTTGGCGGAGCTCCCGGAGCGAAAAGGAGCGATGATACCCCGCACCAGCAGATTGCGGGGAAGCCATGGATAATCCACTACGCGAGGATCCAGCAAAAATTGTTTGAGGTAGCGATACACGTCGCCGCGGCGGGGCGAATCGGGCGTACCCAGGTTGACCAGCAACACGCCTTTTTTTCCATTCAGGGCCATAATCAGATCTCCGTTTCAAAAAACGAAAACAGCAACAGCCGAGCGCCGGAAAGGTTTTTGCAGTAAAAGATGTGTCACAAACCGGGGATTGGGCCTAAATTTGCTCATCGAGCAGTATCCGGTAACCGTTATCGGAAGTAGCAAAACACAAACATGCAAAAACCGCTCATTCTCGTCACCAATGACGACGGCATAACGGCCCCCGGCATTCGTGCCCTGGTGGACGTTTCTCGACAGATCGGCGATGTAGTCGTCGTAGCCCCCGACTCGCCCCAAAGCGGCATGGGGCATGCCATCACCATCTCCGGCCCCATACGGCTCCACCCGGTAGAAGTCTTCGACGGCATTGAGGCCTACGAGTGCTCGGGCACGCCGGTAGATTGTGTAAAACTGGCCAAGAACGTCGTCCTCAAGGACCGGCCGCCCGACATTTGTGTTTCGGGCATCAACCACGGCTCCAACGCATCCATCAACATCATCTACTCCGGAACTCTTTCGGCAGCTATGGAGGCTTCGCTGGAAAGCATTCCTTCCATAGGGTTCAGCCTGCTCGACTACTCCCACGAAGCGGATTTTGAACCGGGCAAGGCTTATGTCGGGCAGTTGATCCGGTTTGTCCTGGAGAACGGCCTGCAGGAGGGCAGCCTGCTCAACGTGAATATTCCCAATCTGCCCGAAGCCGAGCTAAAGGGCATCAAGGTGTGCCGGCAAGCCGATGCCCGCTGGGTAGAAGAATTCGTAGAGGCCAAAGACCCCCGCGGGCAGAATTATTACTGGCTCACCGGCCGATTTGTCAACGAAGACCAGGAGGAGGACACCGATATCTGGGCCCTGCAAAACGGCTACCTGTCCGTCGTACCTTCCATGCACGATCTTACGGACTACCGCAGCCTGAAGCTGCTGAAAGAAAGCATGGAAGCCGTGGTCCAGGGCGTAGAATGAGTGCTGCTGTTCGACCTTGGTGCCAATCAGACATCTCAAAAAAAACTATGTTCCGAAACGACAACATCTGGCTGGGGGTCATCGTGGGGCTTATCATTCCCTTCGTGGGGTATGCCGTCATACAAACCCTGTTCGAGGGACTTGCCTCCCTGTCAGAGGCTACGGGCGGCCGCCTTTCGGACAGCTTCCGGGAGCGCACCCTGGGCGTGCTGGCCATCTGCCTCAACATCATCCCGCTTCAGATCTTCCAGCGCCGCAAACACTATCAGAGCATCCGCGGGCTCATCTTTCCCACTGTGGCCTATGCGATCTTATGGGTCGTCCTGTTTGGTAAGCAAGTGTTGTGAAGAAAGTGGGACTTTTGAAGGGCAGATGCTGGATTGAACGGCCTTACCGTCTAAAATTTCGGACTCTACTACCTAACCCGCTGAACCAATGAACTACTATATCCTGGCCGGAGAAGCATCGGGAGACCTTCACGGGGCCAACCTGATGAAAGCGCTAAAGTTAGAAGATCCCTCAGCTACCTTCCGGGCCTGGGGTGGCGACCTGATGGAAGCCCAGGGAGCCGAGCTGGTCAAGCACTATCGCGATCTGGCCTTCATGGGCTTCGCTGAAGTGGTGGCCAACCTGCGGACCATACTGGGCAACATTAAACACTGCAAGGCGGATATTCTTTCCTGGCAACCCGACGTGCTCATTCTCATCGACTATCCGGGCTTCAACCTGCGCATTGCCAAATGGGCCCGGGCCCAGGGCCTGCGCGTTTTTTATTACATCTCTCCTCAAATCTGGGCCTGGCATCGAAGCCGCGTCCATCAAATCAAGGCTTACGTCGATCGCATGTACGTTATCCTGCCGTTTGAAAAGGCCTTTTACCGGGATTATGGCGTGGAGGTAGACTTCGTAGGGCATCCGTTGCTGGACGTCATCGACCGGTATGAGGCCGATCCGGCTTTCCGGAAAGAACACGGGCTGGACGATCGCCCGCTTATTGCCCTCCTGCCGGGCAGCCGCCGGCAGGAGATCAGCCGCATGCTTCCCACGATGCTGACCCTGCCACCGGATTTTCCGGACTACCAGTTCGTCGTAGCCGCTGCTCCCTCCATACCCGAAAACTTCTATGAAGCGATCATTCGGGAAAGTCCTTCGGGAACGGGACAAGTGGCCATTGTGCACAACCAAACCTACCCTCTTTTAGCGCAGGCCTACGCCGCTTTGGTAACTTCGGGAACAGCTACCCTGGAGACGGGGCTTTTTGCCGTGCCTGAAGTCGTATGCTACCGAGGTAGCCCATTATCCTACCTCATCGCCCGCCGGTTGGTGGATATCCCCTACATTTCCCTGATCAACCTCATCGTTGACCGGCCTCTGGTGCAGGAACTTATCCAGCATGACTTCAACTCCAAACGCCTTAAGGAAGAATTCGAACGCCTGCTGGACCCTTCGGTCCGTGCCGACCTGAAGGCCGGTTTTTCCGAACTCCGGCAGCGCCTCGGCGAATCCGGGGCCTCCCGGCGAACGGCCCGGCTCATGGTGGATCGCCTGCAGAGCATGGTCGCTCTCACGTCATGAGGCCTTTTGAGGACGCCGCTTCAGTATGAGGCTCGAGAGGATAACGATCACCAGCCCGAGGGCCAGGACCGTCCCCAGCATTACCGCCCCCTGAAACCAGGGGTTGACGAACATTTCTTTGGAAGCCTCGTACTGAGCCAGCTGCTCGGGAGGCATCTCCTTTTCCATGTATTCGAAAAAGCGATCGCCGGCCAGGTAAAAAAAGGCGACGGTGAAGGCAAAGAAACCCACTGCCGGGATCAGCAGGATGAGCATACCGGCTTGAAAGCCTTGACCAAAGGTCAGGCTGCCGCCCAATAATTGGTCGCGATAAGCCTTGATGCCCCAGAAAATCATGGACAAGGCCACCAACAAACTGAGGTAACCTACCAGTTCGGCAGTGCGATAGTTCAGGCGGGTTCCAAAGAGCAACCAGGAAAGCCCGAAGGTAACGATCAGGATGGCTGCGGAGTAAAACCCGAAACGGAGTAGAATGCGCTGTTTCATGCGTTTTGGTTCCAAAAAAAGCCAAAACCCGAAACCTGCGGCTCCGTCGAAAGTACCATTTTGAAAAAATCCTCCTTTCGGAGGAGTTCCACCCGCTCGATTTGCAATTGGTGCTGCTCATACCAGACCAAGCTGGCGAGCTTTTACCACGGCCTGGGTTCGGCTTTTCACCTCCAGCTTGGCGAGCAGGCGGGAGACATGGGTTTTGACGGTGCTCTCCGCAATAAACAGCCGATTGGCAATTTCCTGGTTGGAGTGTCCCTGAGCCAATGCCTTCAGTACGGCGTACTCCCTAGGGCTGATGCCCAGCGCTTCCCGCTTTTGTTCAACAGCCGCCGGGCTTTCTTCCACAAGCGGGTATTCGGGTTTGGTTGAGATCAACCAGCGGGCAGCCAGAAAGCCGGAGGCCAGCACGACTAGTCCGCCCAGACCGATCATCCACTCGCTGCCCCGCTGCGGGAAAAACAGCGCATATTGGCTCAGCTTAAAGGCCAGGAGCAAGCCCAGGATCAAAGCGCCGAACCGTAGAACATAGAGGAAGATACCCGATTTCATACTGCTGAAATTCAGCCCGCTAAATGCAGGTGGGGCGAGCAGACTTTCCCGGATCCGGCATTTTCGACGGGCGTTTTGCCAACAAAATTCGCCATATTTGCATTTACCTTAGGTTTCAAACAATGATTCCATGAAACGATTACCCGCAATTTTGCAGCATTCTGCCTTTGGCGTTTGCGAAGCTATTGGTCGCAGGATGGGGGTTGCTTCAGCCCGGATTCGTCTGTATTTCATTTACCTGTCCTTTGTAACCCTGGGCTCTCCCGTCATTCTCTATCTCTTTGTAGCCTTCTGGCTAAATATCAAGCGATACATCAGCCGCGGCCGGGATGTCATCTGGGGCTGAAGCACTTATTGCTGAAATGCGTATTGGACCAGATTCGCCCCCATTTGCAGGGCCCTGAGGCGTACCTCTGCCGGATCATTGTGCACCTCGGGATCTTCCCAACCGTCGCCCAGGTCGCATTCGTAGGTATAAAAAACAACCAGTCGGCCTTCGTAAAACAAGCCGTATCCCTGTGGCGGTTTTTCGTCGTGCTTGTGCACCTTGGGCAGGCCATTGGGAAATTTAAACTTTTGATCATAGATCGGATGGTCGAAGGGCAACTCCACTAACTCCTGGTCGGGAAAAACTTTCTTCAGGGCCGGGCGCACGAAGGGATCCATCCCGTAATTGTCGTCGATATGCAGAAAGCCGCCTCCCATGAGGTAATTCCTCAGGTTTTCGGCTTCCCCGTCGGATAATACAACATTGCCGTGCCCCGTCATATGCACGAAGGGATAGTTGAACAACTCGGCACTGCCCACTTCGACGGTAGCGTAGTTGGGATCGAGATTGGTGCCCAACTGGTCGTTGCAGAAGCGGGCCAGGTTGGGCAGGGAGGTAGGGTTGGAATACCAGTCGCCTCCGCCCCGGTATTTGAGCAGGGCCATCTTCAGAGAAGGCTTCTCCACCGACACCCTGGTGGCGAAAAGCAGGGGAACGAAAAACAAGATGACAAGTCTTAAGAGCGCATTCATTGGTTCATCACATTTACAATGGTACAAGCCACTAAGGCGGCCGTTTCGGTACGCAATCGATTGGGCCCAAGGCTTACGGGTTCGTAACCGCAGGCCTCGGCCAGGCGGACTTCCTCGGGGGTAAAATCTCCTTCGGGGCCGATCAGAAGGGTAACGTCTGCTCCTCGCCGGTAGTTGTGTTGCAGCGAGGGCAGCTTTTCCGCCCCACACCAGGCGATGAAGCCCTGTCCGCTGAGGCCTTGCCGGAGAAACTCCTCCAGGGGCTGCAGTCCCTGAATGCGAGGTAAATATGCCTGCATCGACTGCTTCATGGCTGCGAGCAGGATGCGCTCCAACCGATCGGTGCGCACTCGGGTTCGCTCGCTGCGGCTGCACTGCACCAGGCTTATGGTCTCCACCCCCAGCTCCGTGACCTTTTCCGCCACCCATTCCAGCCGGTTGCTGTTTTTGGGCGGAGCCAAAACCAGGTGCAGACCGAACGGCCGGGATGGCACCTCCTCGGCATGGGTAATGCGAGCGGTACAGGCATCCCGGTGCACCTCCGCCAGAAAACCGGCATACCGGCCGCCCCGGCCGTCGGTGAACGCGATCTCATCGCCCGGCTTTTTTCGCAATACCTGGCTGATGTGCCGCGATTCGGACGCATCAAAACGGGCCAGACCGTCGTCGGTAATGTCGGGGGTATAGAAAACGATCATGGTCGGTGGTGGCTTGGGATCTGCAAATGGGTGCAAACGAGCAGCCTTTGGAAAGACAAAGAAACAAATCCGGAAGCGAAGCAAAAAGCGCGCAGCCATCCAGGGTTTCCTCCAAGGCCGGGGCATCTCCATCGAAAAAGTGGGCATTTCCCCCTACCTTTGCCGTTCTTTGGAAACAACAGGCTGTCAAAGACTGTTTTTCTGCTGATTCACTGAATTTTTACGCATACCTATGGGTGTTCTTATTGCCGTTGGCCAGCTCATGTTGAGCCTTTCTATCCTCATCGTTCTGCACGAAGGAGGTCATTTCCTGCCCGCTCGCTGGTTCAACGTGCGCGTGGAGAAGTTTTATCTTTTCTTCGATCCCTGGTTTTCGCTTCTGAAGACCAAGAAAGGCGATACCGAATACGGAGTGGGTTGGCTGCCCTTGGGCGGCTACGTCAAGCTCTCCGGCATGGTAGACGAAAGCCTGGATACGGCCCAGTTGAACGAGCCACCCAAGCCCTGGGAGTTTCGCTCCAAGCCGGCCTGGCAACGCCTCATCATCATGCTCGGTGGGGTGACGGTCAACCTGATACTCGGCTTTTTCATCTACGGTATGGTGCTGTGGACCTGGGGCGAAGAATACCTGCCCAATGAAAATGTAACCTACGGTGTGGTGCCCGACAGTCTGGGCCGCGCCATGGGCATCGAAGAAGGCGATCACATTGCCTCCATTGGCGGCAAACCTTTTGAGAAATTCAGTGCCGCCACGGTCATACGGGAGGTCATCGTCAACGACGCTCGTTCGCTCACCGTTCGCCGCGATAAAGAGGAAATTCAGCTCCCCATAGGCGAAGACTACGCCCGCCTGCTTTCCAGCCGCGATCGACGCTATACCCTATTCGATATGCGCTTGCCCTTCGATGTGCGCGAAGTACTGGAGGGCAGCCCGGCGGAACAAGCAGGAGTCCGGCCCGGCGATCAGATCCTGCAGCTCAACGGGAAGCCCGCCCGCTTTTTTCACGAATTCCAAAAGGAAGCCCAGCAGCACAAAGGGAAGGAAGTGACCCTCACCCTGCTTCGCGAGCAGGACACCCTCCGGCTTTCCATGACCACCACGGAAAAAGGAATGGTTGGACTGGCCCCTAAAATGTACGAAACCCGCCGGCAGGACTACACCCTGGCTCAGGCTCTGCCCGCCGGTGTATCGCAGGGCTGGGGGCTGCTGGCCGATCAGGTAAAAGCCTTCGGGCAGATGTTTCGCGGCCGCATCAATCCCTCCGACAGCCTGGGCGGCTTCGTAACCATAGGGCAGATGTACGGCACCGTTTGGGACTGGGAACGCTTCTGGAAGATGACGGCCATCCTGTCGCTCATTCTGGCCTTTATGAACCTGCTGCCCATTCCTGCCCTCGATGGAGGCCACGTCATGTTCCTGCTCTATGAGGTAGCTACCGGGCGCAAACCCAGCGACAAGTTCCTCGAATACGCTACCCTGGCGGGTTTCATTATCGTGCTGGGCCTGGTGATCTATGTGAACGGGCTGGATATCAAACGCCTGCTCGACGGATTGTTCTGAGGGGAACCCGGAATTGCATTTAGGAGTTGCATGAAATAGAGATTTTGAATAGCTTTGCGCACCCGAAACGAAGAGTCGGGAATCGCGACAAAGGCGCGTTCCCAGCGCTTGGCTAAACCGAGTCCGAAATGCTTGCTTCAACGGGAGCAGGTACCTTTTGCCGAAGTGGCGGAACTGGTAGACGCGCTGGACTCAAAATCCAGTGGTGGCAACACCGTGCGGGTTCGAGTCCCGCCTTCGGCACCATTGGTGCAAGCTACTCTTTATCCAAAAGTTGCAGACAATATTTTGTCTGTGGCTGTCTGCAGCCCGGGTGGCGAAATTGGTAGACGCGCACGTTTCAGGTGCGTGTGCCGCAAGGCGTGGGGGTTCGAGTCCCCCCCCGGGCACTGTTCTTAAAAGGTCCTTCATAACGAAGGGCCTTTTTTTATGCAAAAAGGTTCGAGCCATGCCGCCCATTCGGGGGTTGGCTCTTCTTTATCTTTGTTGCGGCCGGTGCGCACTGGCCGCAATCGATGTTTGTCCCCTACCGGAGATCGCGCGCATACATGTATTCTGGAAATTGGACCGCTGCATCATGCCAGGGGCAAGGCTTCGCCACTAACGCCCCATGCCATTCTTACCCTATTCCGATTCAACCAATGGATAATTCAGCATTAACCCGAATTATACACGGTAATCCGTGAATCCTGACGATTGCAAAATTTTGTGGGCCCAAATTTGGGTATGGATAATAACAGTAAAAACTGAACTGCATTATTCGTAATTTCTTGATTTGCAAAATCTTACAATTCATCAGCCCTTCGGGTGGAAAATTCGGTGAATTTTCCGGGTTAAATTCAAAACCATCATCATTCGAATGCTTGTCTTGCGGCAAGTCCAGCCATGTCCTCCCGCAACCTAAAACCACCCCTTTCGCCACATGTACCACAGCATGGCTCCGGTGACGGCCACCATCAGTCCGATGACGGCCGGGTAGGCCCAGGGCCAGGCCAGCTCGGGCATGTGCTGGAAGTTCATGCCGTACAGGCCGGCGATGAAGGTGAGGGGGATGAAGATGGTAGCCACGATGGTGAGGGTCTTCATTACCTGATTGTTCTCCTGGGCCAGATAAGCCTGGTGCAACTCCAACAGGCGAAGCACCATCTCGCGGGAGCTGTCGTAGGAGGTACTGAGGAAGACGAGGTGGTCGTACACATCCTGCCAGTAAGCCTGAGTGCCTTCGTGCAGCAGGTCGGAGGGATGGGCCTTCAGGCGCCCTACTTCGTCGCGCAGGGGCAGGGCGAAGCGTCGCAGGCGGTTGAGTTCCTTGCGGATGCGGTACACTTCGGTGACGTAATCGGGGCCGGACTCCAGCAGAGCCTCCTCCTCCAGGCGGAAGATGCGCTCCCGCAGGGCTTCCAGGATGATCAGGTAGTGATCTACGATCACATCTACGAGCAGGTAGAAGAGATAGTCGACCGGCATCTGGCGCACCCGCCCCCGCCCGCGGAGGATGCGGTCGCGCAACTCGCCGAACACGTCCCCGTCGATGTCTTCCTGAAAGGAGATCACCACCTGCTGGGTGAGCAGCAGGCTCACGTGCTCCACCTGCACCTTGCCCTCGGGGCCCAGGCGAAGCATGTTGAGGATGAGGAAGAGGTAACCGGCCTCCGATTCGAATTTGGGCTGGTGTTTGGTGTTGTAGATGTCCTCCACCATCAAGTGGTGGAGTTTCAGCTGATCGGCCAGCCACTGAATGGATTCCTGCTGGCTGAGCTTCAGATTGATCCAGCTCACCCATTGCTCCGAGTTCAGGATAGGCAGCTCGGAGCCCAGTTCGCAGGTGTATTGCAGGGCTTCGCCGGAATGGTACTGAATGAGATCGAGTTGGTCCATACCGGACAAGGTCGGAAATTCCGAACGTCCGGTAAATTCTTTTGCATTGCCTATTTTAGACCTTCCTAGAAAAAATGAACCCAACATGCATACCCGTATCCTTGTATTTCTCTTCCTGACGATCTTTTCTCTGCGCCTCTCCGCCACCGAAGGCATGTGGCTGCCTCAGTTGCTCAAAGCCCTGAATGAGGGCGAA
Organism: uncultured Saprospiraceae bacterium; assembly: GCA_964595955.1. Taxonomy (GTDB): domain Bacteria; phylum Bacteroidota; class Bacteroidia; order Chitinophagales; family Saprospiraceae; genus JAJDFU01. The sequence goes on along the minus strand of CAZQSF010000001.1, from coordinate 70,174 downwards.
ATGCAGAGCCTGGGCATGAAGATGAGCGCGGAAGACATCTACAGCGTGAACCGCGGCAGCCTGAAGGACGCCATTGTCAGCTTTGGTGGCTACTGCACCGGCGAGCTCATCTCCGGTCAGGGCCTGCTGCTCACCAACCACCACTGCGGCTACAGCCGCATTCAGTCGCACTCCAGCCTGGAGAACAACTACCTGCAGGACGGCTTCTGGGCCATGAACCGCAGCGAGGAACTGCCCAATCCCGGCCTGTTTGTCACCTTCATCGTGCGCATCGAGGACGTAACGGAGCAGGTGTTCCGGGGGGTGACGGAAGATATGGATCCGGCTGCCCGCCAGTCGCTGATCGACAAGAACCGAAAATCGGTGGAAACTACAGCCGACATCGAATCCTACCAGGAGGTTTTCACCCGCCCCTTCTTCAAGGGCAACCAGTATTTCCTCTTTGTGACCGAAACCTATACCGACGTGCGGCTGGTGGGGGCACCTCCCTCCTCCATCGGCAAGTTCGGCGCCGATACCGACAACTGGGAGTGGCCCCGCCACACAGGCGACTTTTCGCTGTTCCGCGTCTATGCCAGCCCCGATAACCAACCGGCCGACTATTCGCCCGACAACCAACCGCTGAAGCCCAAGCACTTCCTGCCCATCTCCCTGGACGGGGTCGCCGCCGGCGATTTCACCCTGGTCTTCGGCTTTCCCGGCCGCACCAATCAGTACCTGCCCTCCCATGCCGTACAGATGCAGGCCGACGTGCTCAACCCCATTAAGATCGGCATCCGCGAGCGCACCCTGGACGTGCTCAATGCTGCTATGCGCGCCGATGAAGAGGTGCGCCTGCAGTATGCCAGCCACCAGGCCAGCATCGCCAACGCCTGGAAGAAGTGGATCGGGGAAAGCCAGGGACTGGAGCAGACCCATGCCGTAGCCAAAAAGCAGGCTCTGGAGGCTGAGTTCCAAAAGCGCGTGGATGCCAAGCCCGAGTGGAAAGCAGCTTATGGGAACCTGCTGCCGCGCTTTGCGGAACTGTATGAAGAGATGGAACCCTACGCCAAGACCGTCAATGCCGTGAGCGAGATCACCGGCCGCAACGTGCAGGTCTTTCAGGTGTCCGGCATCGTGGATCGCCTGTATAAGCTATACGAAAGCCAGGGGCTGGACGCCCTTAAGCTGCGATTACCGGCTTACCTCAATTACCTGCAGGGCTTCTACGAAGGCTACCGGCCGGAGATCGATCAGCAGGTGCTGGCCAGCCTGCTGGATTACTACGCCAACGAAGTAAACCCGGATCACCAGTCTCCCGCCGTAATGGATCGGCTCAGTCGGTCCAGGAGTTCGAGTTACTATGAGGGCTTTGCCGAGGGCCTCTTTGACAATAGCCTGCTGGCTCGCCCGGATGAATTCCTTTCCCAGCTCGAGAACGATCCCGAAGCGGCCCTCCAAGCCTTTGCCGATGACCGCGTATCCAAGTTTGCAGCCGAAATGCGTACCGCCAACGATGAGAAGGTCATGACCAATTACAACCGCCTGGATGAAGAGCGGGAGCAGCTGCAGCGCACCTACATGAAAGCCCTGATGGAGGTCTTTCCCGAGCGGCGTTTCTACCCCGATGCCAACGGCACCTTGCGCGTCACCTACGGGCAGGTGGAGGGCTACCAGCCGCGCGATGCCATCCAATACCTGCCGGTGACCCATCTCTCGGGCGTCATCGCCAAATATCAGCCGGGGGATTACGAATTCGACCTGCCGCAGAAGCTGATCGAGCTGTATGAGCAAAAGGACTACGGCCCCTATGCCACCGCCGACGGCAAGATGCCCGTCTGTTTCCTGGGATCCAACCACACCTCGGGCGGCAACAGCGGCAGTCCGGCCATCGACGCCTATGGCAATCTAATCGGCCTCAACTTCGACCGGGTGTGGGAAGGCACTATGAGCGACCTGCATTATGACCGCAGCATCTGCCGCAACATCATGGTGGACGCCCGCTACATCCTTTTCCTCATCGACAAGTTTGCCGGTGCCGGTCACCTCATTGAGGAGATGAAGCTGGTACACCCGAAACAAGGATAGCGGCTTGGTGGTGTTGAGTTCCATCACCACCAAGCTCATTTCCTATCCGCCCCCACGGCCCCTGGAACCGCTGGGCCGGGTGCTGGGTCGGGGTGTTGAAGGGCGAGACTGACGAGCCCGATTGTAATTGGAATTACCCTGTGAACGACTCTGATAAGAGCGGTCCAGGTTATTCGGACGTGTACTGGGCCGGTTCCAGCCACTTGAACCCCGCTGTTGCCAATTTCCGGATTGGTCACGGCGGTATATATTCCCTTTTTGATCGCTGTACACATCATTGGGTCGTGTACTAGGTCGCGTGCTGGGCCGGGTACTCGGCAGGGTGCTGGGGCGGTCTGTACCAGGCCGCGTGCTGGGCCGCGTACTCGGGCGGTCTGTGCCAGGGCGCGTGCTGGGCTGGGTACTCGGGCGGTCTGTGCCAGGGCGCGTGCTGGGGCGGGTACTCGGGCGGTCTGTGCCAGGGCGCGTGCTGGGGCGGGTACTCGGGCGGTCTGTGCCGGGTCGCGTGCTCGGGCGGGTACTTGGGCGCGTCACCCCGGTATTCACCACGCCCGTTTGCCGCTGGCGATATACGTTGGAGTAGGCTGAAGGCCTGGGGCCGTAGGTTCTTCCCCTGTAGTTGTAGTTGTAGCGGTAGTTGTAATAATTCCGGTTTCGCCAGGAATAGCCGGCATAGAACCCCTGCCGGAAACCGTAGCGATACCCGCAGGGTCCCCACCAGTACGGGCGCGGATGCCAACCGTAATTGAACCAACCGTAACTGAAGCCGAAAGAAAAACCCCAGCCGGCCCAGGGGTTGTAGTGTACATTGAAACCCCAGGTCCACGGCCTCGGATAGTAGTATCTACCATACCAGGGGCGGTACCAATAGCCCGTACCGTAGACCACGACCCCATTGTATACGTATGAGCCGGCGTAGCCCGGCAAATAGCCGACATACACCACATCGGGCGTGTAATCGTAAACGTAGACATACTTGGTGTTGTAGGCTGGTGAACTGGGCGGAATGGACTCCAGATCATCCGGACGGGTGGTGCTGACCTGCCAGGGTCCCGTTGGCGTGCGGGATTCAAACCATACGCCATTATCTACTGCATAGTAAGTGTTTCTGGATAGCAGAACAGTCTTGTCGGCATTTTCGGCTACGGAAAGAGAGGTTCCCTCAATTCGCGCGAACTGAGGCCTGCCGTCATAATTCACTTCAGTAGTCGCCGTTTTCCGGTCGATGGTCGCCGTTTGGGGAATACTCTGGTCCAGTACGGCATATCGAGCCTCGGGAGTGCCGGGCACACTGGTGCGTACGTTTTTCACTTCAGCATCTTCGGGGATTTTGGTAAAATCCGCTGGCAGGTCATCCGGTTCTACGAACGACCAGCTGCTGTCATCCAGGGTATTGGAAGCATACCAACGACCCGCCAACAACACGTAGTGCTTCTGTCCGCCCGTTTCTATGAGGATGTCGTTTTGCGAATTGGTAACGTACAGAAGGTTCGTGTTCGGCACGGGTTCGTAGTTGGGCTGCCCATCGACCAGAATGAGTTCGCTGGGCTTGGTCACTACGATGATCTCCGGGGCAAAAAGCGCTTCGCTGAGCTCGCCTTCCTCGCTCAGTCCGATGCCGCCATCCCCTTCGGCCTCATTGACGGCATCCTCTGCCATTTTGCGCACCTTTTTAGGTACTTTTTCAACCTCCTTCCAACCGCTCAGTACCTGATCTGAAACATACCAGAATTCGCCTCCTTTGAGATAATGCTCACCGGAATTGTCTTTCCGGACAATGAAAAATGGCGTATTCACCACATAGCTGTAGCCTTTAGTGCTTGTCTCTTTGAACAGGGGGTCGCCATCGATCGTGATCAGTGCAGTGGAACGCGTGCGGTAGTAGATATCCGGCGGGTCGTTCTTTATCTTATCCGCCTGGGTTTTCATTTCTTCCACCTCTTCCAGCGTCGCTAAAAGTCGATCCAGCGAAAGGATGACATCGGAACGCTCGACCTCCGCTATGACATCTTCCTTAAATTCTGCGATTTCAGCTTCTTCCTTTTGGGGGAAACGAACCTCCGTCACCTCGAGCCGATCGAGATAAACCAAGCGTTCTTCCCTATCGGTATACATGTAGGCCTTAAACCAAAAGGCACCGAAAACGGGTTCTGATGAACTTGGCGTTTTCACTGAAGCAGCCGCCCGGCCTTGCAGAACATTGTTCTGATAGGATTCCAACTGAGGCTGGTACACCGTGATGGTATTTGTTTGGCCCTCAAATTCCCTGGGCCAGGAAAGGGGTTCGGGTTCATCGGTCCCCTGGGCAAGTATCAGAACCGGCAGAAAAGAGATTAGAAAAAATAGGATGTTTTTCATGGTCTTCCGAGTTTCAAAATGATGGATTGGTCCTACTCAATATATAAACGAGCCATTCAACAGCTCGCGTTCGCTTGTTCGTTCAGAAAAAGAATGAGTTCATCTGTTTCCGGCAGGTATTCGGTATCCAGGCTCCAAAGGGCTTGCCCCGCAGCCCCGAAAACATGGCACCCCCGGCTGTCAAAGATCGACAAGTGGCAGGGGCAGGAAAATACGCCATCGGCCGAACGCCAGTCAACCGTACAAGCCGCATGCGGACAAACGAGGCTTAGGGCAGAAAACTTATGCTCCTCTTCCCTGCGCACCGCTACATCGGGCATGGTGGGTGCTGCCAAAATCAGATAATCCGTAGTCGGGCTTTGCAGCGCGAGGTAATCCGCAAGGGATAGGATGAGGTGACGCCGGATGGAGAACGAAACCTCCTGCACGAATGCCGGCTGATCTTCTCCGGATTCACGGATGCGCAACTTGCATGCCAAGGATTCGACCTCGGGAGCAGTCCAGAGATAACGGCCATCTTCAGCGGGAACGGATTTAGCTACCTTCGACCAGGACGCTCCGTCATCCGGGGAAAAGTCGATATCCACCCTTTCCACCCCTATTGCAGACCAAATAATCGGGTGTTCGTCGCCCGGATTGAATAACATCCCGAGCTCCGGAGCGATGAGCTGCAAATCGGGTAAAACCAAAGAAAAAGGGTTGCGATGTTGAGCCTCCATGCCTTCCGGCTCGGCAGCAAGCAGGCGAATCAAACAGGTTTGCGATGCCAGTTCGGGAAGGGACCAGCCAACCTGCCCCTGCTCGGCCGGTACGTTCTCGAACAAACGCTGCCAGGAATTTCCATCATCCGGGGAAAATTCGATGTGCAAAAGGCGGATGCCCTCACTGACCCATTCAATGTTGAGGACCTCCCCGGCAATCCCTTGCTCCCCCCCTTGCGGCCTTAGCAGCTGTAATCGCAGCTCGGAGACCTCTTCATCGCCACAGGCCGGGAAGGTGCAAATCAGCAGGGCGCCGCCTGCCAAACGAACGGAAGGGTTTAAAAAAAGACGGCGATTTGCCCTCAGCCGGCTTTGCATAGGCTCAGCACATTGGTTCCTTTAAAGGTCGAAGGAATGCCCTAAAAAACCAAAAAGCCTTCCCGGAATCGAGAAGGCTTTTTTGGATTCATACATTTGGGAACGCGATTACTTCTTGTCGTCCACTTCTTCGAATTCTACATCCGTCACATCTTCGGCTCCGCCGGAACCCGAATCGGTCTGGCCTTCGGAAGGCCCTTGTTCGGTACTACCTCCCTGGGCTTCCTGCGTAGCCTGATAGATTTCCTGGCTGGCGGCCTGCCAAGCGCTGTTGAGGCTGGCCGTGGCGCTTTGGATCTTGTCCATGTCCTGCGCCTTATGCGCTTCTTTCAGCTCGTTGAGGGCTGTTTCGATGGCCCCTTTCTTATCGGCAGGTATTTTATCGCCGTAGTCTTTGAGCTGCTTTTCGGTTTGGAAGACAAGCGTATCGGCGGCATTGAGTTTTTCAGCTCGTTCGCGCGCCTTGGCATCCACATCGGCATTGGCTTTGGCTTCGGCCCTCATGCGCTCGACTTCATCCTTGCTCAGGCCCGTACTGGCCTCGATTCGGATATTCTGCTCCTTACCGGTGCCCTTATCCTTGGCCGAAACATTGAGAATGCCGTTGGCGTCGATATCGAAGGTTACCTCGATCTGAGGTACACCGCGGGGGGCCGGCGGAATGCCGTCCAGAATGAAGCGTCCTACGCTGCGGTTGTCCGAAGCCATGGGGCGTTCGCCCTGCAGAATGTGAATCTCCACCGAGGGCTGGTTGTCGGCTGCGGTAGAGTATACCTTAGACCTCTTCACCGGAATGGTGGAATTGGCCTCGATCACCACGTCGAAAACGCTGCCCATGGTCTCGATCCCCAGCGAAAGCGGGGTTACGTCCAGCAGGAGTACGTCTTTCACGTCTCCGCTGAGCACCCCTCCCTGAATAGCTGCACCTACGGCAACAACTTCGTCGGGGTTAACGCCTTTATTGGGCTTTTTGCCGAAGAACTTCTCCACGGCCTGTTGGATGCGCGGGATACGGGTAGACCCGCCCACCAAGATGACGTCGTCGATATCGCTGGTGGAAAGACCGGCATCCTTGAGGGCCTTGCTACACGGTTCCAGGGTGCGTTCGACCAGGTCGTCGACGAGCTGTTCGAACTTGGACCGGGTGAGCTTGAGCACCAGGTGCTTGGGCACCCCGTCAACGGCGGTAATGTACGGCAGATTGATCTCCGTTTCGGAAGAGGCCGAAAGCTCGATCTTGGCTTTTTCGGCAGCGTCCTTCAGCCGCTGAAGGGCCATGGGGTCTTTGCGCAGGTCAATATTTTCCTGGTTCTTGAACTCCCCGGCCATCCAGTTGATGATCTCCTGGTCGAAGTCATCACCGCCCAGGTGTGTATCTCCATTGGTGGATTTTACCTCGAAAACCCCGTCTCCCAGTTCGAGTATGGAAATGTCGAAAGTACCGCCGCCGAGGTCGTATACCGCAATAGTGCGATCCCCCTCGCCTTTGTCCATTCCATAGGCCAGGGCAGCTGCGGTAGGTTCGTTGATGATGCGGCGGATATTCAGGCCTGCGATCTCACCTGCTTCTTTAGTAGCCTGGCGCTGTGAGTCATTGAAATAGGCCGGTACGGTAACTACCGCATCCGTTACTTCCTGACCCAGGAAGTCCTCCGCTACTTTTTTCATCTTCTGGAGAACCATGGCCGAAATTTCCTGCGGGGTATACATTCGGCCGTCAATATCGACGCGGACGGTGTCATTTTCCCCGGAGGTCACTTTATAGGAAACGCGTTCGGCTTCGTTTTTGACTTCACTGTATCGCGCGCCCATGAAGCGCTTAATGGAATAGATAGTGCGTTCGGGGTTGGTGATAGCCTGACGTTTGGCCGGATCCCCAATCTTGCGCTCCCCGTTATCCATAAAAGCCACCACAGAAGGTGTGGTGCGGCGGCCTTCATCATTCTGGATCACGACGGGCTCATTCCCTTCCATCACAGCCACAACCGAGTTTGTGGTTCCTAAGTCGATCCCGATGATTTTACTCATATGATAGGTTTTTAAGTTATTCGAATCTGATTTGTATTGTCATTTCATACTGTACAATAGTCATGCCAAAGCGATGAGCTGCCAAATCGTAGCCAATAGCCACATGCTCCCCAAAAGGGCTGACAAAACGGCAGAAGTAAATCCGGGGCGACCCCGGAATAGGCGGGAAAATAGCGGAAGCAGGAGCCCCCCCGCGGATAGAATGTGCTGCGGGAAAGGCTTTGCCTGCGGTGTAAAACGACTGAGCGTATCCTTAGCGGATAAAGTTCAGGTCGCGGGTAAAAACGCCGCTTTCCAGGGAATCGAGCGCTTCCTGATCCAGTGAGTAATCGTTTTTGACCCCCTGACTTCGGGAGGTGAAAATGCCTTGCCCCCGATCGATGTTTGAAAAAACGGGCGTGTTCTGAGCGCTGGTTATCCCCAGGTTGGCATTAGCGACTTCCAGAAAGTCGATATACTCTTGCCCGATGCCACGCACCTGGATATCAATGCCGTTAAGGCGCCGAAGGCTGCCATCGGCCTCCAGGCTTTCCCCCAGAAAGCGATAAAAGTCCTCCCCCAGGTAATTGATCGCTACCCGGTCGTTCATAAAGTCCGTGCGTTCTACCAGATCATTGACCACCCACACCAGAGACTTTTCCTCAAATGCACCGCCTCCGGGAGGCTGCTCCAGGTAGTTGATCACCCAGCGCACATCAAATACGGCGGCGAAGTCGCCGGCAAACCAACTGATGGTGAGCGGCGTAGTGCGAGCCAGGCGCAATGGGTCAAAGGGAAGGGATACGCGAAGGGTATCCAATATGAAGGTGCGGGCCGTAGCGGGCTCCAGTTCATCGCCCCGGTTGAGGATAAACCGGATCTCCTCCCCGCCGCGAAGCTGGATCTCAGAGTCGCGGATTTTGTACAGGTAGTTGGGCTCGCTCGCGAAAACGCCCTCTTCCCGGGGATACCCCTCCAGGTTGCCGTCCACGCGCTGAAGCGCAAAGCGCTCGCCGGTAGTCACCCGCTCTAATTCGACAGTGATGCGATTGTCGTCGTAGTAGAGCGAATCGACGATCTGGGCGATATCCAACGCGTTGCCCCCAGGCTCCAAAAAAGCCTTTTCCACGCGGATGTAGTGCGCGGAGTCCGTCTGATTCAAAAAACCGTACACGACGGGAATGTCTTTCCATTCCGATTCAAGGGTAATATCCGTGGAGCAGGAAAATAGGGTTGCCAGAAGACCACAATAAAGAAGGGACAGACGCTGCGGCATAATCGGATGTTTTTGAAGTGGCAAATGTAAGGTATTCTCCCGCATTGATCGGCTTCAAAGCCCGCACATGGCGGCCGGTTGACAGACAAACGGCCCAGCCTCAAACCGGCTGCGGGTGCTATCCCGAGCTTTTCATACTTTTGGCGCAATCAAATGCCTACCCATGTCAGTAAACAAAGAGGTCAAACGCGTTACGACCCACGTTCTGCAGGCTATGAAAGCCCAGGGCGAAAAGATCACCATGCTCACGGGCTACGACTTCTCCATGGCCCGCATTCTGGACGCGGCGGGTATTGATGTCATTCTGGTGGGCGACTCCGCCTCCAACGTCATGGCGGGCCACGAAACCACCCTGCCGATCACGCTGGATCAGATGATCTATCACGCGTCTTCGGTCGTCCGGGCCGTTCAGCGCGCTCTGGTGGTGGTCGACCTTCCCTTCGGTTCCTATCAGGGCAATTCCAAGGCAGCCCTCGACAGCACCATCCGGATCATGAAGGAGTCAGGGGCCCATGCGGTCAAGTTGGAAGGAGGCGCCGAAATTCAGGAGTCCATCAAGCGCATTCTCACAGCCGGGGTTCCCGTGATGGGGCATCTGGGCCTCACGCCGCAGAGCATCTACAAGTTCGGCACGTACACGGTTCGGGCCAAGGAAGAGGCCGAGGCGCATAAACTGATGGAAGATGCGTTGCTGCTGGAAGAGTTGGGCTGTTTTGCCATTGTGCTGGAAAAGATACCGGCCAACCTGGCTGCGCAGGTATCGGCCCGTCTGAACATTCCGACTATTGGCATCGGTGCCGGGCCGGAAGTAGACGGGCAGGTTTTGGTGACCCACGATCTGCTGGGCATTACCAAGGATTTCAAACCCCGCTTCCTTCGTCGGTACCTCGAGCTTTTTGAGGTCATTCAATCGGCGGTTGAGCAATACATCCAGGATGTACGCTCCCGGGATTTTCCCAACGAACAAGAACAATACTAAGCGATAAACCTACGCGTTTGGCTGATATGAAACCATCCTGGATCAAAATTATCGGCATAGGTCTGGCAGTCATTGCCCTGGCGGGCTGGCTGACCTACCGTTGGATTCAAAAGTCGACGGCCGTACCTCGTGGGCTGGACGACTACTACGTGTATGTGGCCAGCGGCTCCTCTTTCGAAGCCGTTTTAGATCAACTGACCAGCAAGGGGCTGGTAACGAAGCCCACCGTATTTCGCCAGCTAGCTCAGGAAATGGAGTATGTGCGGGACCCCATGCGCGGCGGCCGATACGAAGTGAAACCCGGCTGGAGTATGGTGAAACTAATCCGACACCTGCGCAATGGCGAACAAGCGCCCGTTCGCCTGGTACTCACTCATGCACGCCTGTTGGAGGATGTGGCTGAAACGGCAGCAGAGGTCATTGAACCCTCCGCCGGGGAACTCATGAAGCTGTGGCAGGATGAAGCCTACCTGGAGGAACTCGGATACAGTTCGGAAACTTTCATGAGCGCCTTCATTCCCAATACCTACGAACTGTTCTGGAACGTGAGCCCAAAGGGTTTTGCAAACCGAATGCTCAAGGAGCACAAAGCCTTTTGGGAACGCAAAAACCGGCTGGATAAGGCCCAAAAGCTAAACCTGAGCCCCCTGGAAGTATATACCCTGGCCTCCATTGTGGAAAAAGAAACCAACCAAAACGCCGAAAAACCCGCGATAGCCGGTGTTTACCTCAACCGTTTGCGGAAGAACATGCGCTTGCAAGCCGACCCGACAGCTGTTTTCGCTCGACGCGACTTCGACGCCCGACGCGTCACCTGGTATCACACCAAGTACGACTCCCCCTACAACACCTATATGTATGCCGGCTTGCCGCCGGGTCCCATCTGCATGGCCTCCATCGCAAGCATTGACGCCGTACTGAATGCCGACCGCCATGACTACCTGTTTTTCTGTGCTAAAGGAGACGGATCAGGCCTGCACGCCTTTGCCAAGACGCTGGCCGGACACAACCAAAATGCGCAAAAGTACCGCCAAAACCTGCGACGGAGAGGCAAGCGCTAGGGACGGCATTCCAGCAACACGGCCTGCCTGGGCTCCAGCACCAGATACTCCGGCAGGGGCACAGCCTGATCTTCCAGCGGATCGTAGAGGGTGCGAACTCCCCGAAGCCGTTCGCTGAAGCGATCCACCTGCACGGAACGAGACTCCGCTCCGCTGTTGTAGGCCACCAGGATCGTTCTCTCCTCGTCGTATCGAAAGAATACGTAGACATCGTCCTGCGGTACAAACTGCATCAGTCTGCCCCGGTGGAGGGTTGGGGTTTGCTGGCGGTAACGAGCCAGACTGCGAACCAGATCGAATGCACGTCCCTCCAGTTCGTTCAGGTTGGCCCGGACAAATTTATCGACCGGGTCCGAGGGCCATCCTCCTGGAAAATCCCGCCTTCCGCCTTCGCCGAAAGCTCCCCCACTGCCCGTCAGGGCAATTTCGGTACCGTAATTGATTACGGGAATCCCCCGCATACTCATCAGCAGGATCAGCCCCGAGCGAAACCGATCCCAGTCCTCATTGACCGCCGAGAAAAAGCGGCTCATATCGTGATTGTCCAGAAAAATGACGTTGCGGTACGGATCCGCATACAGGAAATCTTTGGCCAGCGTGTAGTACAGGCGGGAGACCCCACTGGTCCAGCCCTGGCTTTCCTGAACGGACTCCAGAATCCCGTAGTGCAACTGGAAGTCGGTGACGGCCGGCAAATGCGACTTCACCGGGCTGCGCAATCCGGAGTTCTCCACAAATTGAGCCTGTATGGGAGTGCCGTGAACCCAGGTTTCGCCAAAGAAGTGCAGGTCGGGAAACTCTTCTTGCATGCGACGGCACCACTCGCTCATGAAAGCCTGGCTGGGATAGGGGTAGGTATCGACCCGAAATCCATCCTGGCCGGTGAATTCGGTCCACCAGATGCTGGCCTGAATGAGATACTGGGCCAACAAGGGGTGGTCCTGATTGAGGTCGGGCATGTGCTTGTCGAACCAACCTTCTTCCATCAGGCGGCGATCCGAGTCGGAGGCATGAGGATCCATGAGCGTGGGGGCGCGGTAGGTAGTCTGTGTGTATTCATCAAACTGATGGATCCAGTTTTCATCCGGCAGGTCGCGGATGAACCAGTGCTGATCGCCCACGTGATTGAAGATGATATCCATGACCACCTTGATGCCCCGCCGGTGGCATTCGGCGACCAGCTCTCGATACAGCTCATTGGATCCCAGTCGCTTATCGACTCGATAAAAATCGGTAATGGCATAGCCATGGTAGGATTCATAGGGTTGGTCGTTTTCCAGAACCGGGTTGGGCCAGATGGCTGTAATGCCCAGATCTTCCAGGTAATCGAGCTTGTCCAGCACCCCCTGAATATCACCTCCGTGGCGAAAGAATAGATTCTCCCGCCGAGTGCCTTTCTGCTGCATATCCGCAAAGGAATCGTTAGCCGGATCCCCGTTGGCGAAGCGATCGGGCATGAAGAGGTAGATCAGATCCTGCGGACCAAGGGTCTCGAGTCGGGAAGGGCTTTGGGCACGGTCCCGCAGCGGATAAACGTAGCGCTTCGACTTGCCTTGCCCTTTAAGCCGGATGATCAGGTTGCCGGGCCGGGCTTCCTCATCGATGCGGAGCTGGAGGAAGAGGTAATTGGGATTGGCCACCCGGTCTACCCGTTGCAGGCTGACGCCCGGATATTCATCCAGGAGGACCTCCATAGCTTTTATTTTCTCGTCGTAGATGAGAACCTGAAGTTCGGCCGATTTCATACCGACCCACCAGAAGGGCGGTTCTACCCGTACTTCTTCTACGCTGCCTCCTTGGGGATAGCGGTATCGATACTCCGCTTCTTCCACACCCAGGGGCAATTTGGACATTTCTTCGATCTGGCCGGAAAGTTGAAACGGAAGGACCAGGATCCAAAGCAGGCTGCAAAAGCCGGCAACTCTTGAAGCAATGGCATTGCGCATGGACATTTCATTGTTTTCCTCTGACAAAAGAATGGTCATCGACAAAAAGGGTCAAAACGGCAGCGAGAATGAGCGACAGGGCCCCGGCAATCAAGGCAAAGACGGCTTCCCCCTGAAATAAATGCCGGACCAGAGCACCGAGAATAGAAGCCGCCACCAGTTGCGGGATTACGATAAAGAAGTTAAAGACGCCCATGAAGTACCCCATTTTGGCTGCCGGCAACACGCCGGTGAGTATGGCATAAGGCATGGACAGGATACTTGCCCAGGCAATTCCGACACCCACCATGGATAGCAGCAAGAGGTTGGGGTCTTTGATCCAATAGATGGAAGCAAAGCCCAGCGCGCCCAATACCAGGCAAATGCTATGGGTAAGTTTCCGGCTGGTGCGCTGAGCCAAGATCGGCAACAAGAAGGCGACCAAAGCGGCGACGCCGTTGTACACGCCAAAGCAAACGCCTACCCAATTCGCCCCTTCATTGTAGAGCACCGAGGTGGTATCCTCCGTGCCGTAGACGTGCTTGGTTACGGCCGAGGTGGTGTATATCCACATGGCAAAAAGCGCAAACCAGGAAAAGAACTGCACGAAAGCCAGCTGGGTCATGGTCTTGGGCATATCGAAAAGATCATCGACCATAACCACGAAGCCGAGATCATGGCTGCCTGAACGATGGAACAGGGAAGCCAGCACCATAAAGAATCCAAAGAGGCCGAGCCCGCCGGCCAGAATGAAAAGCTCCTTTTCAAGCACCGTGCGCTGGACGATCCAGAAAAAAGCCACGCCCGCCAGTAAAAGCCCCGAACCGACGATGAGTTCTCGCCGCTCTTTCAGGCTGAAGTAGCCGGCATCGCGCTCTTTGGTGTATTCCTCTTTGCCCGTAGCAGCTTCGAAAGCTGCGAGCTGTTCGGGGGAATATTCTCTTGACCGGACCACCGTCCAGGTCACAGCCAGAAAAAAGACAGCGGCCCCGATGTAAAAACTCCACTTCACCGAAGGCGGTATTTCGCCCGGGGCGGCCGTATTGGGTATTTGAAACCACTCGGCCAGAATGTAGGGCAGCAAAGAAGCCACGACCGCTCCGATTCCGATAAAAAAACTCTGCATGGCAAACCCCATGGTGCGCTGCTCATCCGGCAGGTTGTCGCCCACAAAGGCCCGAAAGGGTTCCATCGAAATATTGATGGAAGCATCCATAATCCAAAGCATACCGGCAGCCACCCATAGGACCGGCGAATTGGGCATGATGAAAAGCGCCAGGGAGGCCAGGATCGCACCGATCAGAAAATAGGGTCTTCGCCGGCCAAGGCGGTTCCAGGTCCGGTCGCTGAAGTAACCAATTATGGGCTGTACGATCAGACCGGTAGCCGGTGCAGCGATCCACAATATGGGAATCGCCTCGACTTCGGCACCCAGGGTTTGAAAGATCCGGCTCACGTTGGCATTCTGCAGGGCAAACCCGAACTGGATACCCAAAAAGCCGAAGCTCATATTCCAGATGTCCCAAAAACTCAGTCGGGGCTTCCTAACCAGAACCGTTGGAGCGGCAGCAGAAGAAGTCGTGGCCATAGGGATTCGTTTGATCAGGTCTTATTCGAGGCCGAATTGTTCTTTTGTCGGCCGGTCGAAAAGGTTTATGGCCTTGATGGCAATCCCGCTGACGGGGGTCTTGGGCAGCCCTACCCAGGACGAGGCATCCATGGCCGAATTGAATGTGAGAATATACGTACCGTCTTCCGAGTCGTTGGAAGAGTCGATCGCCAACCTCAGTTCGTAAGGGCTGTTGTCCAGGGGTTTGCCCGTTGTGCCATCGACAGCCACCACCGTTCGATCTTTGGAGCGGATCAGCCGCCAGGAGCCCTCCGCCTTTTGCTCTTCCCAGTGGCCGCTTAAGAAGGTACCGTCCTCCCGAAAGTCGTACCAGCGCCCGCGATTGAAAAGGCGAGCGTCCCGATCGTCTGTGACGAAAAACTCGAACACCCAGTAGTTCTGGCATAACGCCTGGGCCTCCGGGCTCTGATCGGCCGGCTGGGGTTTGGCGAATTGACCCCGCGGCGCAGCTTCCGCCTGGGCCGAACCGGGAGTGATGTCTTCGGAATTTCGCTCCCCGGATTCTTCCTGTGCACATCCCGCGAGCAAAAGCGCCGTCAGAAAAAAGAAAAAGAGTCTGTTCATGGTCTTTTCAATTGTCAATTTGTTGAGGACTCCCGAGAGCCCCCCACCTGGAATGCCAAGCAAGGTACAAAGGAGGCATCAAAAAACCAGACCCGCAACCGCTTAAGGCCGGTCCACCCGAAGGCTTCCGAAGCCCTCCAATTCGCGCGCCTGGCCGTACAGTAGGATGGAAAGGGCAGTCCGGTCGTGATTTTGCAGAACGACTTCACCCGGTTTGACCTTCACCTCCACTACCTGCCCGCGAAAACGCACTTTGAAGGTGTAGCCCCTCCACTGCGGCGGAAGAATCGGGGCAAAGGCCAGCTTTCCTTCCTGTACCCGCATACCTCCAAAGCCCTGTACCACGGCCATCCAGGTGCCCGCCATGCTGGTGATGTGACATCCGTCTTCGGTATCGTTATTCACGTCGTCCAGATCCAGCCGGGCGGTGCGCAGATACATTTCGTAGGCCTTATCCAGCCGGCCCAGTTTGGCAGCCAGTATGCTGTGAATACAGGGAGAAAGGGAGGATTCGTGTACGGTTCGCGGTTCGTAGTAATCGAAATTTCGCCGGTGAGTATCCTCGTCAAAATGGTCTTCAAAAAAGTACAGGCCCTGCAGAACATCGGCCTGTTTGATGAATACGGATCGAAGGATGCGATCCCAGCTCCAATTCTGATTGAGAGGGCGATCTTCGGGCTTCAGATCCGCGACCGTCAGGGCTTCCTTTTCCAGAAACCCATCGTGCTGAACGAATATTCCCAGCCCTTCCTCTTCCGGCAGGTACAGACCGTCAATAATTTGCTGCCAATGGGTGGGTTCGCGCTCTTCACATTTGAGCCGGTTCATTAGCTTTTGGTATCGGGCCTCATCGGCTTGCCGAACAGCTTTCAGGCTGTCGAGAGTATACTGCAGGCACCATCGGGCAATATAGCTCGTGTACCAGTTGTTGTTCACATTGTTCTCGTATTCATTGGGCCCGGTGACCCCGTGCATGACGTAATGACCTTTTCGCTCGCTGTAGTGCACGCGCTGGGCCCAAAAGCGGGCAATGCCGATGAGCACCTCCAACCCGTTCGAGGCCAGGTAGGCATCGTCGCCCGTATAATTGATGTAGCTGTAGATGGCATAGGCGATAGCCCCGTTCCGATGGATCTCCTCAAAGGTGATCTCCCATTCGTTGTGGCATTCTTCCCCGTTCATAGTGACCATGGGGTAAAGGGCTGCCCCACGGGTGAAGCCAAGTTTTTCGGCGTTCTCGATGGCCTTTTCCAGGTGGTTGTAGCGGTAGAGCAACAAATTGCGGGCCACGTGCTGATCCGCTGTGGCCAGGTAGAAGGGCAAGCAGTAAGCTTCGGTATCCCAGTAGGTGCTGCCCCCGTACTTTTCGCCGGTAAACCCTTTCGGACCGATGTTGAGGCGGGCATCTTCACCCGTATAGGTTTGGTAGAGCTGGAAGATGTTGAATCGAATGCCCTGTTGGGCGGCCACGTCGCCCTCAATCACAATATCCGCTTCTTCCCACTTGGATGCCCAGGCTTCGGCCTGATTTTGCAGCAAGGCCTCGAAGCCCGCTTCCCGGGCCCGCCGTACAGCCGCACGGGCAGCATCCTCCAACTTATCTTCCGGATAGTTGAGGGAAGACACGATCCCGGCGTATTTGTAGAGGGTCATCTGTTCGCCTTCCTGCAGCGGCAGGACGAGGATATGGCCCACACATTTCGGCTTATCGATTACGGAAACGGCCTCCGGCTCAATCGCTTTCTGGCCCTTGACGAGTTCGTAGGCCGTGCCGTGGCAAACGCCAAAGGCGGTTTTTTTGGTTTGTGTCGTCAGATAGGCTTCCCGGCCTTCTACCCGGTGCGCCAAAAACGCCCAGAATTGTTCGCCGTAATTGGAATCTTCATTGTGGACATCTCCATCGATGCAGGGCCCCAGGGAAACCGCAGCGGAAAAGTTGAGGGCAGTCACCGAATAGCGAATGGCTCCTACCTCATCGTCGGCCAGGCTGAGGAAGCGGGTGGATTCGATGCGCAGGCGCTTTCCATTGGCCAGGGTGAGGGTAGCTCGACGCTTGAGGTATCCGGCTTTCATATTGAGTTCGCGCCGAAAGTCCTCGACACTGCAGGTCGCCAGGTCCACGGGCTCACCGTCTACGGCCAGATCAATGCAAATCCAATTGGGCGCGTTGAGCACTTTGGCGAAGTATTCCGGGTAGCCGATCTTCCACCAGCCCACCCGGGTCTTGTCCGGGTAGTACACCCCTGCTATGTAGGACCCCTGCAGGCTGTCGCCGCTGTAGGCTTCTTCAAAATTGGCACGCTGACCGCTTTGCCCGTTCCCGATGCTGAAAACGCTTTCGGAAATGCGATTGTAATCGGGTCGAAAGCCTTCTTCTACGATCGACCATTCGTCGTGCAGGAGGTATTGCTTCATGGGTTTGCGTTATGCGGGAATGTTCTGCAAAATTTCGGTCCAATGTACATTTTCCAAGCCGGGAATAACGAGGTGTGCATCGGGAAATTGCTCGGGTTCTCCCACTCCCACCGCCCAAAAGCCACCGGCCCGGGCAGCCTGAATGCCTGCGGCAGCATCTTCAAGAACAAGACACTCCCGGGGAGCGAGGCCCAGGCGCTGGGCACCCAGCAGGAAAACCTGCGGATCGGGTTTGCTGCGCTGGAGGTCCGTACCGTCCACAATGACCTCAAAGCGGCCGTAAAGGTTCACCTGCTGCAAGATCGGCTTGGCATTTTTGCTGCTGGAGCCTATCCCTTTGCGGATGCGATGCGCCTCCAGGTCCGCTAAAAAATCCAGCACGCCGGGCAGGATCTCATCGGGGGTCATCCCTTTCAGATATTCGCGGTACCATTCGTTCTTCCGGTGGGCAAGCGCCTCTTTTTCCTCCTGCGTCTTGGACAGACCGCCCCATTCCAGGATGCGTTCCAGCGACTCCATGCGGCCCACGCCCTTCAGCGATTCGTTGGCGCGTTCATCAAAATCGAAACCCAGGGAATTGGCTAATTTACGCCAGGCCAGAAAGTGGTAATGGGCCGTATCTACCAATACGCCATCCAAATCAAAAAGGCAAGCTTGGATCATAGGACTTCGGGTTGGGGCATGATGGCCAAAAATACACTTTTACCCAATTTTTGATACCGCTCCGTCAATGACCCTGAGAATCGACACCTTTTTGTGTAAATTCCTCGTTGATAGGACATTGCTTCTTGTTTTCTAATTGGTGAACTCCAAAAACAAATTTTCCTATGAATAGACGAGCTACGCTCGGCCTGCTCTTAGGCAAGTCTCTGCAGCCTGAGGTTGCCGAGGTATTGCCTGCTGCCAGCAGTTCTGCAGGCCTGGAGCCCTACACCGGACCGTGGACCCGGGCGGAGGCGGCTCATTTACTTCGCCGCTGCATGTTCGGCCCTACCCGCGCCGATATGGACTGGGCCGCCAACCAAGACCTGAACACCGTACTGAACACGCTTTTGGAAGACCGGCCGCTGCCCGAGCCGCCGCTCAATTACGAGGAAGAGGACGATCCCAACGTACCTTTAGGTGAAACCTGGGTGAATGCGCCCCTGGTGAATTTCAAAAATCTCCGTCCCAGCCGGCACCGCAGCCTGGAGGCCTGGACCATGGGCGTGATGATACAGGAAGGCATCAACATACGCGAAAAGATGACCTTGTTCTGGCAGAATCACTTTGCGGTCATTGATGACGATGTGCGCGACGAGCGCTATTCCTATAATTACTTTACGCTTCTGCGCTCCAACGCCCTGGCCAATTTTCGGGAACTCGTCAAACAGGTGACCATAGCTCCCTCCATGCTGCGTTTTCTGAACGGGAACCAGAATACCAAGAAAGCGCCCAATGAGAATTACGCCCGGGAATTACTCGAGCTGTATACCGTGGGCAAAGGTCCGCAGGTCGCTCCGGGCGATTATACCCACTTCACCGAACAGGACGTACTGGAGATTTCCCGCATCCTCACCGGATGGAAAGATCGCGGCTGGCGAACGACCAACCCCGATCAGGAGATTACGAGCTTTTTTCAGGACGATGAACACGACACCGGTGACAAACAACTCTCCTACCGCTTTGAAGATGTCGTCATCTCAAATATGGGAGAGCAAGAGTACGCTCACCTCATCGACATTATCTTCCAGAAGCCGGCTGCAGCCCGGCACATCTGTCGCAAGCTGTACCGCTGGTTTGTTTACTACGTCATCGACGACCAAATTGAAAGCACCATCATAGAACCGTTGGCGCAGCAGCTGATCGATAATGATTTCGAAATCAAGCCGGTTCTTCAGACGCTGCTTTCCAGTGCACACTTTTATGACGCCCTCAACCTGGGGCCTATGATTAAACATCCGCTGGACTTTGTGGTGTCCACGGTCAAGCAATTGGAAGTGACCTATCCCTCACCTACAGACGACCTAAACAGCTTGTATGAGGGGTGGATGCAACTTTTGCGCAAGGCCCAGCGAATGAATATGGATTACTTCAACCCACCCGAAGTAGCCGGATGGAAAGCCTGGTATCAGGCTCCCATCTACAGCCGCGATTGGATCAACCTCAACACCTTGCTCGACCGTATGGATTTTACTTCCGAGGTGTTGTACACCGGTGTTTTTTCCGGAGACGACTTCAGAATCAAGGCGGATTTATTGGCGCTCATCGCCACTTTTGACAACCCATCGGATCCCAATGCCATGATCCGAACCTTTGCAGACCTCCTTTTCCCTTTGCCCCTCACCGGAGAAATGGACGATACCGGCTCTTATATTTCCGGGCAATACAAGGGTCTGAAGGAAGTGCTTATTCCCGGCCTGCCGGATTTTGAGTGGACGGTGGAGTACACCGATTACCTCAACAACCCGAATGACCCGGACATTAAGCAAGCGGTTGAAGATAAGCTCAAGCAAATGGTCAACATTATGTTGAGCCTGGCTGAATTTCACCTGAGCTAATAATCCCTTAAACTCATTCTCATCATGAAAAGACGTTCCTTTCTAAAAAATACGGCTGGAGCGGCCGTCACCCTTCCCTTTGCCCTGCAGGGGGTTCGCCTCTCCGCCCTGCCCCGCTCTGCTTTTTTTGGGAGCATGGCTAATGATACCGACCGCGTATTGGTCATTATCCGCCTCAACGGTGGAAATGACGGGCTGAATATGCTGGTTCCCATGGATCAGTACGACAAATTGTTCAATGCCCGCCAAGCCGTGTTGCTCCCGGAAGATGACATCCTTTCGTTGACCACGGAGAACGGGCTGCATCCGAAAATGAGCGGCCTTCGCAATCTCTTCACCGAAGGGTTGGCAGGCTTCGTACAAGACGTGGGCTATCCAGACCAAAACCGCTCGCATTTCCGTTCGACGGACATCTGGACAACGGGCTCTCCGGCTGATGACACCTGGACGACCGGTTGGCTCGGCCGTTACTTCGACGAGCGCTATCCTGGCTTCCCCGACGGGTATCCGAACGACCAGCAACCGCATCCCTTTGCCGTGACCATGGGCAATACCGTATCGACTACCTGCCAGGGTGAAGTGGCCAATTACAGCATCGCGCTGCGCGATCCCTTTTCCCTCACCCAACTGGCCGAAGATTCGGAAACGCTGGTACCCGATACGCCTTACGGAAACGAACTGGAATACATTCGCAACGTCATTGCGCAGACCAACGCCTACGGCGAAGCTGTGATGGAGGCAGCCAATATGGGCAACAACATGGCCACCTATCCCATCGACAACCGCTTGGCCTCTCAACTCAAGAATGTGGCCCTGCTCATGAGCGGCGGATTGCAAACCAGTATTTTCATTGTTAGTATCGGCGGTTTCGACACCCATGCCAACCAGGTGATCAAAAGCGATCCCACCCAAGGGCGGCACGCCGAGCTTCTGCAGGAAATCTCCGAGGCCATTACCGCCTTCATGAGCGACATTCAGCAACTGGGGCTAAGCAGCCGGGTTTTGGGCATGACCTTTTCCGAATTCGGCCGTCAGATCCGATCCAATGACAGCCTGGGCACCGACCACGGTACCGCCGCCCCCCTCATCTTATTCGGCGAAGCAGCCTGTGCCAATGTGATCGGCGAAAATCCCATCATTCCGGATGAAGTGAGCGCGCAAGATGGAGTGCCTATGCAATTTGATTTCCGGGATGTATACGGTTCTGTTCTCATGGATTGGTTTGGGGTGAATGAAGATGAGGTGCGTTCCTCCCTGCACGAGGAATTCGTCTACCTGTCCATCCTGGGCGATGCCTGTGACCAGACCGTAACCAACACCCAAAACCTGCTCAACCAATCGCTGGAGGCCTCGGTCTTCCCCAACCCTTTCCGAAGTTGGGCTACGATCTCCCTTAAACATACCGGCGGCTGGCTTAAAGTGAGCGTGTCTGATTCGCTAGGCAAACAGGTGAAAGTGCTCACCAGTCAAAGCTTTAGCCCGGGTCAATACCAGTTCCAGTTCGACGGCCATGGCCTGCCCCCGGGGAATTATTACGTCCGCATCCTGATGCAGGATGGAGCGCAGCGGACGCTCCACCTCGTCAAAGCCTAACACCCATATGCCTTGAAGAGCGGTCTGTAATGGCCGCTCTTTTCTTTATTACTCCGCACAATCATAGCTTTGCCACCAGAGGTCCCTCTGCAGAGCGATCCACACCAGAAGACAGGGCAGGGCTTTGATCACATAGGGCTTGTACCACTCTTCCTTGAACCAGGCAGGGGAAAGGTCTGTAGGAGCCAAGCAGGTGAAAACCCAGACGAACAGAATTAAAAAGGTGCGCCAGGGCGTGGCGGGCTGCGAGAAATACCAGATTGCGGCCCCGGCTACCGCAATGGGAAAAGAGGGCAGTTCGGCCTTGTGGTTGAACAATACGACCCAAAGGAGAATCGAGGCGAGAACGTGTATCCGGAATCGGCTATTCGGGTAGGCGGGTAGACGCAATAGAGGCAAGAGCAGGATCGCAAGCCCAATGCCCAAAACGGTCAGTTTAGGCGGGTACCAGCCGAACCAGGTTTCCAAAATGCCCATAACGGAGTAACCCGAATCGGCAAAGTGGTCACTTTGCAGGATCACCCACCAGTTTTCATACTGACACAGCAAAGCTTCCCAGGAAATGAACAGCAGGGGAGCCAGGAAGAGAAGCACAGCCCAGCCTGAGGCCCAAGCAATCGCTTTCCATCGCTGTGGAAAAAGTAGGAAGTACATCCCCCCCAATCCTCCAAACAACTTGACGAAGATTCCGGACGTAACCGACAAACCGGCTGGCAACGGTCGGCGCTGCTCCATAAATAGATACCCCCAGATAAGCAGGCCGGCGACCAGGCAATTGCTCTGGGCGTTCTGGGTGGACCCAATGGCCTCCTGAAGAACCAACAGCACAGCCAACCAGTGCTTGAAAGGACTGCTACCCAGCCTGAGAAAACTCAAGGCCGAAAAAAGAACCAGCAGGTTGAGCGCATTCCACAAGATCAGCCCTGCCCAATCCGGCAGTTGAGCCATGGGGGCCATGAGCAGGGGGAAGGTAGGGCTGTACTTGTAGAGGTCCCAATGCGCTTTGGGATAGTACTGGTATAGATCCCGCCCTTCCACCAAATGGTAAAAAGAGTGTTTGAAAATCAGGTAGTTGTTATACCTCGGGTAGTACTCGTCGAAATGGGGGTTGTAACCGGGTTCAAACGAATACATCTGCAGAGACAAACCTACAGCCAACAGGCTCATGATCGCCAACAAGATCCAGCGACTTCTAGTCCCCATGACGAAAACGACACTAATCGATCACCCCCATTTCCTTGCCTACCCGGGTAAAAGCCGCTACCGCTCTTTCCAGGTGCTCCTGTTCGTGGGCAGCGGAAAGCTGCACCCGAATACGGGCTTTGCCTTTGGGCACCACCGGGTAGAAAAAGCCGATCACGTAGATGCCTTCTTCCAGCAGGCGATCTGCGAAGCGTTGACTCAGAGGCGCATCGTACAGCATGATGGGCACAATAGCGTGTTCGCCCGGCAGGATATCGAAGCCGGCCTTGGTCATTTCCTCCCGGAAATAGAGGGTGTTGGCCTCCAGCTTATCGCGCAAATGGGTGCTCTCGCTGAGCATATCTACTACCGCTATGGAGGCCCCTACGATAGCCGGTGCCAGGGTGTTGGAAAACAAGTAGGGCCTGGAGCGCTGCCGCAAAAGGTCTACAATCTCCTTCTTGGCTGCGGTAAAGCCGCCGCTAGCTCCGCCCAACGCCTTGCCGAAAGTGCCCGTGATGATATCGATCCGATCCATCACTGCCCGGTATTCATGGGTGCCGCGGCCGGTTTTTCCCAAAAAGCCCGTAGCGTGGCAGTCATCGATCATCACCATGGCATCGTACTTTTCAGCCAGGTCGCAGATCTGGTCCAGCTGAGCGATGGTGCCGTCCATGCTGAAAACCCCATCGGTGGCGATCAGACGTCGGCGTGCGGATTGAGCCTCCTGGAGCTTGACTTCCAGATCGGCCATATCGTTGTGTTGAAAGCGATAGCGCTGAGCTTTGCACAGGCGGATGCCGTCAATAATAGAAGCGTGATTGAGCGCATCGCTTAGGATGGCATCTTCGGCCGTGAGAAGAGGCTCGAAAAGCCCGCCGTTGGCATCAAAGGCTGCAGCGTACAAAATGGCATCTTCCATGCCTAGAAAGCCGGCTATCTTCTTTTCCAGCTCCTTGTGTATATCCTGGGTGCCGCAAATGAATCGCACCGAGGAAAGCCCGAATCCGTGCGTATCAATGGCCTTTTTTGCAGCCTCAAGAACCCGGGGATGGGAAGAAAGCCCGAGGTAGTTGTTGGCGCAGAAATTGAGCACCTCCAGACCTTTGGCCGTTCGGATCTCCGCACCCTGCGGAGTCGTTATGATGCGTTCATTTTTATATAACCCGGCTTCTTTAATGGCTTGGATTTCCTGTTCCAAAGCCGGCTCTACGGTTGCGTACATATCGGACTGCTTTTTTTTCGTTCACAAAATGAAAATCTTGGTCAGTTCAGAGCGACCTGCTCATTGAGGTGCCTGAGCATGTCTTCGGTCATACCGGGCAGATCGAATTGGGGCTTCCACCCCCACTCTTTCCGGGCTAGACTGTCATCTATGGTCTGCGGCCAGGTATCGGCTATAGATTGCCGAAAATCGGGCCGATAGCGCACGCGAAAGTCGGGCAGGTGCTTTTGAATCTCCTGAGCGACCTCCTCGGGGGTAAAACTCATTCCCGCCAAATTATAGCCGGTTCGCGTAGCAATTTGTTCACTGGGGGCATCCATGAGTTCAAGGGTAGCGCGAATGGCATCCGGCATGTAGAGCATGGGCAGGCGCGTATCCGCTTTGAGAAAACAGGTATAAGGCTCGCCTTTCACGGCCTGATGGAAGATCTCCACGGCATAATCCGTGGTTCCGCCTCCGGGCAGAGACTGGTAACTGATGATCCCGGGATAGCGAAGGGCGCGTACGTCCAATCCGTATTTTTCGTGGTAATACTGACACCAGCTCTCACCGGCCACTTTGGATATGCCGTAAACCGTTTCGGGCTGCAGGATGGTGTTCTGAGGCGTAGCGACTTTGGGGCTCAGTCGTCCGAACACGGCAATAGAACTGGGGAAGAACAGCCGGGCTTCCACATCGCGCCCTATATCCAGCACGTTAAACAGTCCTTGCATATTGATCTCCCAGGCGCGACGGGGGTTTCGTTCGCCTACGGCCGACAAAATGGCGGCCAGATGATATATCTGGGTAGGCTCAAAGTGAGTGACGATTGCCCGCAGCCGTTCCGAATCCAATACATCTAAGACCTCAAAGGGCTTTGGTGCCTGGGCGGGCGGGCGCAGATCTGTAGGCAAGACCCGATCCGCTCCAAACTTTTCCCGCAGGGCTTGAGTGAGCACAGTGCCGATCTGTCCTCCCGCTCCGGTAAGTAGAATGCGCTCGTTCTTCGTCATTCGGCTGGGCTTTGCCGGTGAAAATAGTAAAAATGCCAACAGGGCTCATTCCCCCCTACGCCCTTTTGGAAAGGCGGGTATTTCGGTAAGAAAGGTCCAGTCATTTTGCTCGTAATCCATGGCACAGCCGTAGGTGGTATGCCCATTGGTGATCATGAGAAATGGAGCTGCCAGAGGGAGGTTGTAACTACTGATTTGGCGAAAGACCGCCTCGCTGATGGTAACGCTGGGAGCTTTGCATTCCAGCAACAAAAAGGGCTGCATCGCTCGATCGAATACCAACACATCGCAGCGTTTTTCCGCAAAGTGTTCGGCCAGCCCCATTTCCACCCGCATATGAGATGCCAGATACCCCTTTTCGTTCAGGAGGTATTGAATGGCCAGCTGCCGAACCAATTCTTCGGGCTGTAGCACCACCCATTTTTTGCGAATGAGGTCAAAGACCCATCGTTTTTCCAACGACCTTTTAAACCGGAGGGCCGGCATACCTGCTTGTAGATCTAATTGGATCATGGTCCGACGACCAGCTTTTTTGACTCCAAAACAGACCCATCGGAATGTTGCAGGATCACCCAATACAGCCCGGGCGATTCAGGACTCGGGAGTACAGCTTGTTTTCCCTCAAAGACAAAGCGACCGGCTTCCTTGCCCCCCGCAGTCCAAAGAACGACCTGCGCCCTTAGCACCCGATTTGTGCGGAGGCTGAAGGTTTCACCGGGCGGATTTGGGAAGATTTGCACCTGCAGCTCTTCGTTGCCATGCGGATGATCGACGGAAGTCGTCAACCACTGGTCGAATTCGTCCTGTAGCTCATCAATGGGTTCCACTCCAAAGGGGGTAGCATCTACGCGCAGATCGAGAGTGGGTGCATCCGATGGATCACCGGGTTTGGCTACCCGGAGAAAGGCCGAGCGAGAAGATACCCCTTCGTCCAAGCAACGGCTGTCGGCCCCTGCTACATTTGCACCTTGCATGGCCGCCATCAGGCGGATCGGCAATGGTTCACCTGCCGTCGCCAAAAAGCGCGCTTCCATGCTGTCGAGCACGGCCTCATTCAATAGAATATTGCCCTGGATGGCGTAATCCAGGCCGGTTCGGTGTCCTTTGGCATCAAAACAATCCTGGCCAGTAAAGGCGGCACTTCGAGGGCTCCCGTTCGGACTGATATCTGCAATGCCGTATTGCCGAATGGCAGGATTACCCCCTTCGTCATTGCTTAGCAACCAGGTGATGATCTCGGAAGGACTATCTCCGCTCTCCATACGCTGGCGAGCTCCCAGCTGATTTGCCGCATTCCAGAACGACTGGGTGTGTATGGCACCACGCCCCGGCACCAAGTCACTGATGATCACAGCACTCACACCTTCCAGGTTTTCATCCAGACAGGTAGCGCCGGCGCTGCCCACTTCGCCCGTAGCGGTATCGACCGCTACAATGGAAAAGGTATCCTGGGCCGACAAGAAACTCCAGGCGCATGCAAAAAGGAGAAGAACGAATAGGTTTTTCATCGGATCATGGCTTTTAGGGTAGAGAAATGCGATCCCGACCGGAGCCGAAGCAAATACATTCCCGTGGGAAGGGCGAATGGGAGTGGAAGCTCCAACTGGTGAATGCCGGGAAGAAGCGTTCCGGCGTAAAGGTCGCCCAAATGGCGCCCCTGCAGATCCAACAACTCTATAGAGAAGGGCCTTAGCGCTTCGGGGCTTTGTACCTCTACACGCACCACCCCATTGCCCATAGCGGAAAGTAGTTTGGCCCGCCAGGGGGCCAAACCGGCCTCCCTAATGGAGGTGGGATCGATCAGTTCGATCTGATCGGATGCGATCGCGTTGACGAACTGGTAGGAGTCTCCCTGGCGCTCCCAGATCACGGCTGCGAATTGGAGATTGTCCAAGGCATAGTCCGAAACATCCAGCCCGCCCTCCCAGAAATAGAGGTTGCCCGCTCCTATACTGCCCGAAGCGATTTCTTCGCCGAAGACTTCCTCGGTAATTGCCCCGCGAAAAACGCGCTTGTGCACGGCATTCGGTCCGCGGTTTTGCTGAAAGCCGACGACCTCTTTCTCAACCAGAAAAACAGATAAATGGTAGGTCCCGCTGGTCCCTTCAAAAAACCGGACCTGCGCCTGTACATACACATCGTCCTCCTGGCTATCGTAGCCCAGTACGAGTTCGGTCTGGGCAAGAGGACCCTGCATAGCGGTTTGGGCAACGAGATCGTCCAATGTATTTTGCGTAGCGGCAATACCTCCGCCAATGTTGTCGCCGTTGTGAAAGAACACCGGTTGCCCGAAGGAAGGCTCCAGCCCTTCGATGAGCGCAAGGGCATCCGGATGATGCAGATCGCTGGAGGAGGAGTGGTGGGCTCCCTGAATTACGGCTTGGCCTTCGTGCTGAGTTACCAGATCGCTCATGATATCCCAGGCATTTCCGCCGCAAGTCGAGCACCAGGTGGCTGTTCGCTTGACGATCAGGGAGTTTTGGATCTGCTCTTGGCCCCAAATTTGGCCAGTGAGTAGCAGGCTCAGTAGG
The DNA here is from genome assembly GCA_964595955.1 of uncultured Saprospiraceae bacterium. Taxonomy (GTDB): domain Bacteria; phylum Bacteroidota; class Bacteroidia; order Chitinophagales; family Saprospiraceae; genus JAJDFU01. The sequence goes on along the minus strand of CAZQSF010000001.1, from coordinate 42,750 downwards.
ATGAGGGTAAAAGCTCGAGTCATAAGATGTTGTTTTCGGTTCAGAAGCTATCCCGTAGAAGCGTCAAAACGATACAACGCTTGCTGTCGGAGCGAAGGCGAAAGCGATGATCGATCCGATAGCCCAATATCCAACAAATTTCTCCATTGGCGGTTTCCACAAGCCAAACACGTTCCTTTTGAAAGCGATCCAGTTTGAGGTGGGTAAAGAAATCCTGCACCTTTTGATGGCTGCCTTCCATACCCAGTGGTTGGAAGACGTCTCCGGGTTTCCAGTGACGGACTGTGAGAGGAAATGAGATCCGCTCCGCATCCAGCCAGGCTTGCCAGGGTTGGTTCGGAATAGTGGCCGGCAGGGGTTGGGGAGAACTTGCGCTAAGTGTCCCCAGGCCAGGCAATCGGATCCGGCTTCCCGTTTCGACAAGCTGGTGGGCATCTGCCGGGCGCGACTTGTCGGGCAGCCTTTCCACCAGGATCTGATTTCGGTCTACCAGAAGCCGGTGTGTGGGGGAGTCGAAGCGAGCCCCCGTCCGGTCCACCCGGTCCGTAATTTGGGCAACCTGGCCGCTTGAAAAGCCGAATTCATTAAGCCATGCAAACAGGAGGCTCTCCAGGGCCGGGTGGTCGACAATGGGAGCCAAGCGGATGCAATATCGACCGGCCTGCTTTTCTACGCAACGACTTCGCCAAGACTGAACGGCCTCCCCGGCCAGGAGGGCAGCCTCCCGCAAGTGGGCGAAAGTCCGGACCGAGGTCTCGGACAAGCTGGGATTCAGCTCCCGCAACACGGGCAATGCCTGCAGGCGAATTTTGTTTCGATCGTACTTGGTTTCCTCGTTGGAGGCATCTTCGCGCCAGGACAAACCTTCCTGACGGCCAAGAGCCTGGATCTGTAGCCGGGTAGCAAACAGCAGAGGACGCACGACCCGGCCCGTTCGCGGAGGTATGCCCAACAAGCCGGACAAGCCCGTACCTTTTGCAAAATTCAACAGGAAGGTCTCTATGGAGTCGTCCACGTGATGAGCCGTGGCCACCCAATCGTATCCTTCGCGAGTTCGGGTTTCTTCCAACCAGGTATAGCGAAGGCGTCGAGCCGTCATCTGCAGGGATTCGCCGGCCTCCTGGGCTGCCCGGGTATTCACCGTCCTGGAAAAACAAGGCACGCCATATCGAGCAGAGAGGGCCGATACGAACCGGGCATCCTCATCGGATGCCGCCCCCCTCAAGAAGAAGTTCATATGAGCGATGCCGAAGGGAAGCCCACTCGAATGGAGCAAATGGGCCAACACTACGGAATCGAGGCCTCCGCTGACAGCCGCCAAGATCCGATCGCCCGCTTGCCATAGGGCCTGTTCGGCAGCAAATTCCTGAAATGCTGATCGCATACCAAAAGATCGGAAATTTTCCGTTTCTACGCCTTGTCGGGCTGTTCGCCTTCCGGCCATTTCCCCTTTCGGACCATGAGCGGCATATCTTTTACGACCATCTGGGCCGTATTGCGAAAGCGCTCTTCCAGCATTACGATCTTGCCCCGGCGCAAGCTGTCCAATACTTCCTGCCGGTAATGGCGCACGGTGATCAGCTCGAGGCCCCGGTCGACAATGATCTTAAAATCCGCCCCCACGCGTTCGATAAAACGCTCGACCTTGTCGTCTACATCGTTGAGGCATACGCTGAAGCTGATCGCCGAGTTTTGCATCATATTTACCTGAAGGCGAAGTTCGGCGATCAGATTAAAAAGGTAGCTCATGTGGTGTTCGGCCACGAAGGAGAAGTCCCGGGTAGAGATCTGCAGTAAAGCCTGGTTCTGTTCCACGGCGACCATGGCCGGGTAATTGTCTTCTACCTCATCGGAAATGTAAGTCCCCTCCCCTTCCAGCTCCAGGAAGGATTTTACATAAAGCGGAATGCTCTTATTCTGAAGGGGCTTTATCGTTTTGGGGTGGATTACTTTGGCTCCGTAATACGTCATTTCGATGGCTTCCTTGTAGGAGAGGCGATCCAGTTTGGTAACGTTGTCGAAAAGTCGGGGATCGGCCGTGAGCACACCGGGCACATCTTTCCAGATGGTCATACTCTCCGCATCCATACAAAAGGAAAAGATAGCCGCCGTGTAGTCCGAGCCTTCACGGCCGAGGGTGGTCGTATGCCGATCGGCCGTACTGCCGATAAACCCCTGGGTAAGTACGGTTTGCCCCTCGTCCAAAATGGGCTTGACCTTCTGGTCGTAGTTCTGTTGGGTATCCTCCCACTGGACCCAGCCTTCCCGGTAGATAGCATCGGTTCGGATGACCTCCCGGGCATCCAGCCAGTGTGTCGGTATGCCGGTATGATTAAACCAAGCCGCAACGATCTCGCTGGAAACCAACTCGCCCAGGGAAACGATCTGATCGTACATGAAATCGTAATGCGCAGCAGGCGGTTTCCGGAGCATTGCTTCGATCTGTTGAAAGCGATCGGCCAGCGCGGAAAAAACCGGAGCTTGCTCGACAAAGAGTTCGCCGGCGACGTCCAGGTGGCGGTCCCGCAACTGGTGAAGCAGAAAAATCGCTTCGCCGTTTTGGTCGTAATGCGCCTCTGTGATCGCCTCCAACGCATTTGTCGTTTTCCCCATAGCGGAAACGACGATGAGCAGAGGCCGATCGGACGCATGACGAACGATCCGGGCCACGTTTCGCACAGCCTGTGCATCCTTAAGCGATGCACCGCCAAACTTAAATACTTTATGTTTTTTCTTCATGTCTAAAACGTAAAAGGACAAAAGTAACCAATTCCGCAAGCAGACGTGCCGCCGGATATTTGGAACCGACCGACTAGACTCATTTTGCCGACGCAACCTAGTTTCATTAGGCAGGCTCCTTACAAAACTGTACTTTTACAGCAATTCCCCCCCAGATTGTAATCACCCTCCCAGTTAACAAATCGACCTTTAACTCACTCAGAGGGTGCAATCTATGCACCTAAAAACCCTATTCTGCAACACATGAGATTCATTTCCAGCTTACTTCTTACCCTTTTCCTAACTTTTCCCCTTTTCGCCCAGTATACCCTGGATGGGGAGCTCAAAAAGTGGCATAAGATTACTTTGACTTTCGACGGTCCCAGCACCTCCGAAACGGCGGCTACCAATCCATTCACCGATTACCGGTTGAACGTGACCTTTACAAACGGCAGCACATCCTATACGGTGCCGGGCTATTATGCCGCCGACGGCAACGCCGCCGAAACCAGCGCTTCAGGCGGCAACAAATGGCGCGTCCATTTTGCACCGGACAAAACCGGAACCTGGAATTGGACGGCATCCTTCCGAACAGGTAACCAGGTGGCAATGGACGACAGCGATTCAGCGGGATCGCCGGTGGCCTTTGACGGGCTCTCGGGCTCCTTTAACATAGATCCTACGGATAAAACCGGCCGGGACCACCGAGCCAAGGGGATGTTGCAATACGTTGGGCAGCGCTATCTGCGCTTTGCCGAAACGGGGGAGTACTTCCTCAAGATCGGCGCAGATGCCCCGGAGAACTTCCTGGCTTATGACGATTTCGACAACACCCCCGACCAAGGAGGGCGGCGAAAAAGTTGGGGACCTCACGAACAAGACTGGAGCACCGGCGACCCCACCTGGCAAAACGGCAAAGGCAAAGGCATCATTGGCGCCCTGAATTACTTGGCAGGACAAGGGCAGAATGTTTTTTCCTTCCTAACCATGAATATTCAGGGGGATGACAAGAATGTATTTCCCTATATCTCCGACGATGCGCAGGATCGCCTCCGCATGGACTGCTCCAAACTCGACCAGTGGGAAGTCGTTTTTGAGCATGCTGACAAATTGGGGCTTTACCTCCACTTCAAAACACAGGAGACCGAAAACGACCAGTTGCTGGATGGCGGCAGCCTAGGGCCCGAGCGCAGGCTGTACTACCGGGAACTCATTGCTCGTTTTGCCCATCATCTTGCACTCAATTGGAACATAGGCGAAGAAAACACCAATACCGATCAGCAGCGCATCGATTTTGCCGACTATTTCGCCCAGAACGATCCCTACAACCACCACATCGTCATCCACACCTATCCCAACCAGGACGACGATGTATATCCCGCCTTGCTGGGCAACGGCACAGCTTACACGGGTGCCAGTTTGCAGGTGAAATGGAGCGGAGTTCACAAGCGAACGCTTCAGTGGATCGAAAGTGCAGAAAATGCTGGGAAGGCCTGGGTGGCAGCCAACGACGAGCAAGGCAGTGCATCCACCGGCGTGCCTCACGATGCCTACATCGGCACGCCTACCCAGGATGATATCCGAAACGCCGTTCTCTGGGGAAACCTGCTGGCCGGAGGCGGGGGCGTTGAATATTATTTCGGTTATCAGCTTCCCCACTCCGACCTCACCTGCGAAGATTATCGCTCCCGCAGCAACATGTGGATTTATAATCGCCATGCCCACGAATTCATGACCCAGCACGTAGAGTTCTGGAACATGGACAATCACAACAGCCTAATCGGCAACAATAACGACAGCAATGACAAATTCTGCCTGGCCGAGCCCGGAAAAGCATACGTCATTTACCGATCAGGTGGCGAAGACATAACACTCGACTTGGAGGATTTCGATGGCACCTTTAAAGTCCGGTGGTTCGATCCTAGAAACGGAGGGGGGCTGGTGAACGGCACCCTCAATACCATATCGGGACCCGGACAAAAAGACATTGGTAATCCGCCCAATGCCTCGGACCAGGATTGGGTGGCCTGGGTGACCTTGAACCCGGACGACTGTCCGCCGGCTGGCATAGCCTGCGACGACGGCAATCCCGCTACCGAAAACGATGTGGAGGATGGCAATTGCAATTGCGAAGGCACTCCTTGCCCGCCCGCCGGTACGGCTTGCAATGATGGCGATCCGGATACGCAAAACGATGTGGAAGACGGATTCTGCAATTGCGAAGGCGTGATTTGCCCACCGGCTGGAACTGCTTGTAATGACGGCGACCCCACGACCGGAAACGATGTGGAAGACGGCAATTGCAACTGCGAGGGCGTTCCCTGCCCGCCCGCCGGTACAGCTTGCGACGACGGCGACCCCAATACCACCAATGATGTGGAAGACGGATTCTGTAATTGCCAAGGCACAAACCCAAACCAGCAAACCGATATCTGGCTTGAAGCCGAATGCGGCGACTTGGGCAATCAGTGGACCCTGGTTCAAGATGGGGCGGCTTCTCAAAACGAAGCCATGGAAGCACCTAACAGTACGAGCATGGGCACACCACCAAATGGAGCTGAAAATCAGATCCAATTTTCCTTTAGCGTTTCGGAAGATGGCGATTACGAAGTCTATGTCCGGTCCAAGATCACTCCGGATGCCAATAGCCTCTGGGTCCGGGTCGATGATGGGACTTGGCAACAATGGAATACCATCAATGCCAATGCGCCCAATGATGGATACCACTGGGATCAGGTTGGCCATTGGAATGGTGGTGCGGCTGATGTGCCCACTAGCTTTTCCTTGCAATCAGGTAATCATACCCTGCATATCGCATGGCGAGAGCCTCAGGTAAGGGTCGACAAGGTCTTTATCACCCTCGACGGCGGGCTGCCCAGCGGACTGGGAAGCAATGCCGTAAATTGTGGTGACGCCTGCCCACCGGCCGGCACCCTATGCGACGACGGTGACCCCGCCACGGAAAACGACATAGCCGATGGCAACTGCGGTTGTGCCGGCACTCCTTGCCCGCCCGCCGGTACCGCCTGCGATGACGGCGACCCCAATACCACCAATGATGTGCAGGACGGATTCTGCAATTGTGTAGGGGATGCCTGCCTACCTGCCGGTACCCCATGCGATGACGGTGACCCTACCACCGGAAACGATGTGGAAGACGGCAATTGCAACTGCGAGGGCACTCCCTGCCCGCCCGCCGGTACTGCTTGTGACGACGGCGACCCCAATACCACCAATGATGTGCAGGACGGATTCTGCAATTGTGTAGGGGATGCCTGCCTACCTGCCGGTACCCCATGCGATGACGGTGACCCTACCACCGGAAACGACACAGCCGACGGCAACTGCGGTTGTGCCGGCACTCCTTGCCCGCCCGCCGGTACCGCTTGTGACGACGGCGATCCATCCACAGAAAACGATGTGGAGGATGGCCTCTGCAACTGTGAAGGCACGCCTATTGACCCGGGTGATAACGTAGACATCTGGCTCGAAGCCGAATGCGCCCAAGTGGGGAGCGACTGGACGATTATTCAGGACAATGCCGCTTCTCAGAATGAGGCTTTGCTGACACCGCCCAGCAACAGCAAGAATACACCCTCCAATAACCCGGAGGAGCGAATCCGCTTTTCGTTTGCTGTGTCCGAGTCAGGCAATTATGAGATTTATGCCCGCACCCAAATCAGCCCGAGTGCGAATAGCCTCTGGGTCCGCGTCGACGATGGGACTTGGGTTATTTGGAATACCATCAATGCCAATGCCCCGAATGGCGGTTATCACTGGGATCAGGTGGGGGAATGGAATGGCGGAGCCAACGATGTCCCCCTCAGCTTTGATCTGCTTGCCGGCACCCACACCCTGGATTTCTTATGGCGTGAGTCCGAGGTGCGTGTGGACAAAGTTTTCGTTACGCTCGACAGTGGGCTGCCCACCGGCCTGGGAAGTTCGGCCGGAAACTGCGGCGATGATTGCCCGCCGGCCGGAACGGCTTGCGACGACAACGACCCGGCAACCTACGACGATGAGGAAGATGGAGATTGCAATTGCATCGGCATACCCTGCCCACCGGCCGGAACGGCCTGCGATGACGGCGACCCCGCTACCGAAAACGACGTGGAAGACGGACTCTGCAACTGTGAAGGCACGCCTATTGACCCGGGTGATGATGTAGCCATCTGGCTCGAAGCCGAATGTGCGGAGGTAGGTAATGCCTGGACCTTGGTGACCCCGCCTTCGGCATCCGAAGAAAAAGCGCTCTTAGCCCCGGATTTCATTAGCCTGAACAATCCGCCTGCGGGCGCTGAAAACCGGATTCGCTTTACCTTTTCGGTTCCGGAAAGCGGATCCTACGAGGTCTTTGTTCGCAGCTTGGTCACTGCCGATGGCAATAGCCTCTGGGTGCGCATGGATGCCGGGCAATGGCTGAATTGGAACACCATCAACAAAGCCGATGGAAAGGATGCCTTCTACTGGGATCAGGTTGGAGAGTGGACCGGAGGAACGAATGACGATCCCGTGAGTTTTGATCTACAGTCGGGAAGTCACACGCTGGACTTCGCCTGGCGGGAAGTAAAGGTTACGGTCGATAAGGTCTTCATTACTCTTTCCCAACCCAAGCCCACGAGCACAGGCGAGCCGGCCGAAAACTGTCCCGATGATTGCCCGCCGGCCGGAACGGCTTGCGACGACAACGACCCGGCAACCTACGACGATGAGGAAGATGGAGATTGCAATTGCATCGGCATACCCTGCCCACCGGCCGGAACGGCCTGCGACGATGGCGACCCCAATACCATCAATGATGTGGAAGACGGATTCTGCAATTGTGAAGGCGTATTTGCGGGAGCCGATACGGACTTCTGGCTGGAAGCCGAATGCGCAGAAGTAGGCAGCAAATGGGAGCAAAAGCTGGACTTTCAAGCTTCGGGCGACTATTACATCACTCCGCCCTCGCGCTCTACGAGCCTGAACAGTACACCTGATGACGCGGAAGATCTGGTTCGTTTTGAGGTAATTATAGCCGAAGGCGGCAACTACGAGATCTACGCGCGAACGGTCACCACCGGAGACAACGATGATTCTTTCTGGGTGCGGGCAAACGACGGAGACTGGCAAAAGTGGAACAAGATCAACTCAGGCAATCACGGCCCCGACTATCAATGGGATCAGGTGGGCCATTGGGAAAACGGCAATGACGCTGACCCGGTGAGCTTCGATCTTCCGCCGGGCCCCAATGTGATTGAATTCTCCTGGCGAGAACCCAAGATCCGTTTCGATAAAATATTCCTCACCAAATCCGAACCCCAACCCACGGATTTGGGGCCCGAGTCTTTGAATTGCGGCACAACCACTTCGGTGGCTCCCGTTGCATCTGAAGCCTTCAAACTGAGGCTATATCCCCAGCCGGCTCGCGATATACTTCGCGTCGAGCTTTGGCGCGCCGAGGTTCAGGAAAATGAAGTGGTCCGCATCTGGGACAACCTGGGCAGACCCCTGTTCAGCATTCCACTTCCCTCCCAGGCCGAAGCCCTGTTGGAGGTGCCCGTAGATCACCTGCCCCCTGGGCTCTATGTTCTGCAATGGAAGAACTACAGCCGAGCCTTCTTGATCAGCCGATAGGAGGCCTGCGAAGCGAAGTGAAAAAAGAACCGGCCAGACGCGGCGTCTGGCCGATTCTTTAATTTTCTATTAAATCCTATCGGGACTCGCTCGAAGCCCATGCCTTCCAACGGCCGGATTTTCGAACCTTTCAGCCATTCAATTAGCCTTCGCTTGACCCTGGGTTAATACAAGTATTACAAATCCAAACCCGGCAGGTAACTATTGATTTTTCTCACCCGAGAGCCCTTCGAGCTGGTATTAATTAGCTACTGAATTCTTTCACCAAGCTTCAGGGTATGAAAAAGATTTTAATAGCCTCTTCGCTTTGGGTATTGCTATGGGGATGCGATACCGAGAACAACTTTCACCGCTTAGAAGTGGTTAACGGCACGGTTCTGGAAGGGGAAAACCCCGGCGAGTACAAGGTTGGTCAAAACCTGACGGTTGAAGCGAACGATCCGCCGCCAAATCAGGCTTTTTTCCGCTGGACGGGCGACACGGCCTTCCTGGAGGAACTCCGGGCCCCGCGAACTACCCTGACGATGCCCTTCCACGACCTACGCATAGAAGCTACCTATGCCGACTTACCGCGTTATCGACTCACCGTTATAGCCGGTGAGGGTAGTGGCGCATATCTTGCAGGTACCATTGTAACCATAAGTGCCCGGGTGCCGGATAGCGAGCTGGAGTTTAATCGGTGGATCGGAGATACCGTTTATATCCATTCTACCACCGAAGCCGTCACGAACGCAGAGATACCGGAAATGGCGATCGAGTTGGAAGCTACTTTCCGCGAAAAAACGGTGGATATTCCGGAGGTTAGCTTTGCCAATGAAGTGCTCCCCATCTTTATTTCCCGCTGTGCCTCTGCGGGCTGTCACGACAACATGGCAATCAGCCGGGTTCGACTTACCAACTACGAACAGATCACTGCAAGCATTGAAGAATCCATGGACCTGATCGAGATCGGGGATATGCCGACGGAAGGCGACCCCCTGACGGATCAGCAAATCCAAACCATCCAGACCTGGATCGACCAGGGCATGAAAAACAATTGACAACACCTATGATCGGCTCATTCTCGGCGCTTCTGATCGCGCTCTGCTTTTCCTGGTCAGGCTCAAAGGGTGAAGGAAAAAATGCACGGCCCCTTCCCTCAAGCGAAGTAAACCTCGCGGAACCCGTTTCTTTTCGATCGGATATCGTCCCCTTGTTCCAGACCAAGTGCAACCAGGAGGACTGCCATGGCCGAAAAGGCAGTGCTTTTCCCAAGTTCACTTCCCATGCCATGATCAAGGCGAAAGCCAAAAAAATAATCCGGCGGCTGGAGGACGACAAAGACCCCATGCCGCCATCCGATGCATCTGTTACGATGACCCAACAAGAGGTCGCAATGTTCAAACGCTGGGTTGAAGAAGGCGCCCAGCCCAATTGAGTAGTATTATGAAGTCACATTTCTTTTGGATGCCCCTTTGCCTGTTCTTACTGGCAGGCCCCCTGGCTCGGGCTCAAGAACCCATCACCCTGGAGGAACCGGAGCCGGAATTCGTAGAAGAAACTTTCCGAACCTTCCGGGTCGTACACGGTCACAGTGTGGAGACCCTCTGGAAAAACAACCTGATGTTCATCATTTCGCATCGTTTCGGTGGCACGATTTCGGAAGGCATACACGAGCTGTTCGGACTAGATGGTACGGCCAATGTGCGATTGGGGCTCGGTTACGGGATTACCGACAACCTGACCGTGGGATTCGGCCGCAGCCGAACCCATAAGGTGTACGACGGCTATCTTAAATATCGTCTTTTGCGTCAAAAGCCCGGTGGTATGCCCATAACCCTTACCCTGATGGGGTCGGCCGCGGTACGCACCCTGGATTATTCCTCTCAGATCGAAGAATCCCTCGAATTCAGGCACAAGCTGAGCTACTTGACACAGGTATTGATCGCCAGCAAGATCCTTCCCTGGTGGAGCGTGCAGCTTGCCCCCGCCTTGGTCCATCGCAATTTTACCGAGGAGCAGGGCGAACCCAATACCATCTTTGCACTCAGCGCAGGCACCCGGGTGCGCTTTACGGATCTCTTCAGCCTGCTCGTCGAATATACCCATCCCTTTATTGAGGATTTCGAAACCGACAACCCCAGGCAGGATATATTCAGCCTGGGCTTCGACCTAACGACCCCGCGCCACACCTTTCAGCTCCAGCTTTCCAATACGACGGGCTGATCGGCCAGGAGTATATGACCAACACGCTTGAAAACTTCTTCGACGGGGACATCCATATCGGTTTCAACATTACCTACAAATTCCCCCTTTGAGGCCCTTGCCTAGGCCGGGGGTATGAGGTTGGCAAAAAGCCTCCAGACGGGATCTCCTTCCGGCGGCTGCGCCCTGATCAGAAGAGGCTCTTTGCGGACCGGGTGCACAAAACCCATAGCAAGGCAATGAAGGTGGATAGAGCCGTCCCGGTTCGGTTGCTTAAACCCGTATTTCACATCGCCCAGAATAGGGCATCCTATAGCCCCCAGTTGCACTCGGATCTGATGGGGCCGCCCCGTGTGCAATTGTATGCGCAGCAAATGCCGGCCCTCCAGTTCGCCGATGAGCTCGTAGTCGAGAGTTGCCTTTCGCGCCCCGGCTTCTTTGGCCCGATTGCTCAGACTGCTGTACGCCTTGGCCACATTTCGCCGGCTGTCTTTGGCAATGTAGTGCACCAACTGTCCGGCCAAGGGTTGCGGCCGCTCGGCTACAACAGCTAAATACACCTTCTCGATCTCGCGCTCTTTAAACAAGGCATTCATGCGCGAAAGCGCCTTGCTGGTGCGTGCAAATACAACGGCGCCGCTGGCCGGGCGGTCGATGCGATGAATGACTCCCAAAAAGACATCACCAGGCTTTTCGTAGCGCAGCTTGATATAGGCTTTTACCCAGTCGGCCAGGGTGTCGTCGCCGGTTTCATCGGCTTGGACCAACCAGCCCGGCGGCTTGTTGACCGCGATGAGATGATTATCCTCATGTATGACTTGGATCGATTCCACGAATGGGTTGAGTTTTGGAGAAAAGGAACCTCCCGAATGTAGGGAATAATCCATTGCAGGCAAGAAGATGCCTGCCTAGGCATCAAAATTCGCCGAATTTGTATTTTTGAGCGCTTTTGACATTCGTTCCAATCAAATCGCAAAACCCTAACCGACATGATCATTGGCGTACCCAAAGAGATAAAGAACAACGAAAACCGAGTCGCGCTCACCCCTGCCGGGGCACTTGAGCTCACCAAGCGAAAGCATCAGGTATACGTTCAGGCTACTGCCGGGCTGCAGAGTGGATTTACGGACGAAGCTTACAGCCAGGCCGGTGCTCGCATTCTTCCGAGCCTGGAGGAGGTCTACGCCAAGGCCGAAATGATCATCAAGGTCAAAGAGCCTATCGAGCAGGAGTACGAGCTCATTCGGGAGGACCAGCTCGTGTTCACCTACTTCCACTTTGCCTCCTACGAGCCGCTCACACAGGCCATGATCCAAAGCAAAGCGGTCTGCCTGGCATACGAGACCGTAGAGCTGAGCGACGGAAGTTTGCCGCTTTTGATACCGATGTCCGAAGTAGCCGGCCGCATGGCCATTCAGGAAGGTGCCAAATACCTGGAGAAGCCGGCCCAGGGCCGGGGCATACTGCTGGGCGGGGTGCCGGGCGTAGCGCCGGGCAATGTTCTCATCCTGGGCGGTGGCGTAGTAGGTACCCAGTCGGCCAAAATGGCCGCCGGCCTGGGCGCCCGGGTGACTATCATGGACATTGATCTGCCCAGGCTCCGCTACCTGGAGGACACCATGCCGCTCAACGTAACCACAGTCTATTCCAACGAGCTGAATATTCGCGAGTACATCAAGCATTCCGATCTGATCGTAGGCGCTGTGCTCATCACAGGCGCCAAAACCCCCAAGCTCATTACCCGCGATATGCTCAAGGACATGCAGCCCGGCACGGTGCTGGTGGACGTGGCCGTGGACCAGGGGGGATGCATAGAAACCTGTACCCCGACTACCCACGCCGAACCGACCTACATCATCGATGAGGTCGTGCACTATTGCGTGGCCAATATGCCGGGAGCAGTACCCTACACCTCGACCATCGCGCTTACGAATGCCACCCTGCCGTATGCCATCCAGCTTGCCGACAAGGGTTGGCAGGCTGCCTGCAGGCAGAGCCCGTCCCTTAAACTAGGCCTCAATGTGGTACAGGGTAAAGTAGTGTACCGGGGAGTCGCAGAAGCTTTCGATCTGCCGATGACTTCCGTCGATGAGGTGCTGTAAACCCATTTCCCGCTCGGCTACCGAACCGGTTCTTTGCAGGCGCGTCAATTGCTGTGTAGCCGCTGATAGGTTCCGTCCGGCTTTCGCTCGACCATATAAGCCCCGGTAAAGCCGGCAGCCTGAGCCTTGGACAAAGCCGACCGGGCCTGGTCCTGGGTCTGAAAAGGTCCCAGGTATTTGATCACGAGATTGCGACGTTTCGCCTCGGAAACCTTCCCCAGACCGGCTACGGCCTCGGCATTGAAGTTTTGAGGGTTGCTGTAAGCGGCCAACTGGACGTAGAAATTGCCGCTGGCCGAGGTGGGGCTGCTTCCTCTATAAACCGAACCCACCTGACCCGTGCCTTCCTCTTTCACCAAGAAGGCGCTGCCGAATCCCTTGCTTTTTACCCGGCTCAACACCTGCTGTGCCTGGCTCTTATCGGGGTAGGTCCCGAGGCGCACTTTGTACAGACCGCCTTCCTCTATGGTGTAGAGGGTTCCCTCCGACTCGAGCTTTGAGAATTTACCCAGGGAAGGCGAACGCACAGCCGCCAGTTGAATAGCATACTCGCCGGCACCGGGCCGGTTGCCGGTCACGGCTTGCCCGCCGAGGTCCGGGTTGTCGGGGTCCAGTCCGGTGTCCGGCGGTAAACCGCCCGCTCCACTGGTGGGGTACAGCGAGATCACGCCGAGGACGGAGGTATTGGAAGGATCGTTCAATTGTACATTTCGACTCACGTCGCGGTAACCGGCCCTCGAGTACCGAAGTACATACCGGGCATTCGGGGCAAGGGCCAAGCCGTACTGGCCACTTGCATCGCTATTCACCTGCACCCGGTTGCCCGACTCCTGATTGACGGCTTCCACACTGACGTTTTCCAGAGGCTGCTTGGTAGCGTAATCCACGATTTGGCCCCGGTAGATCTCCCCGTCCCGGTTGATCAACACGGAGAACGGCTCTTCCCCCTGCTGCTGCAGGGCCGTCGATGCAATTGCACTGGGCTGATATCCCTCCGCACGCACCTGGATCTGGCAATTCATACCCGGGGGCAGTTGGAACGAGAACTTGCCTTCCACGTCGGCATTGTACACACTTCGGCCGCAAGAGGTGAAATCGAGTGTAGCAAAAGGCACAGGTTTTCCATCGGAAGCATTGCGCACCACCACCTGGATCGATTTGCCGGTCGAACTCACCCGATAAATATCCTCATTGCCGTAGCCGCCGGGACGGTTGCTGGTCAGGTAGCCCACATTTTGCAGGCTATTGAAAATAAACCCGTAATCGTCGTTTGGCGAGTTGAGCGGGATGCCCAGGTTCCGGGGTTCCCCCCAGGTATTCCCCGAGCGCTCGCTTTTAAAAAGGTCATATCCGCCGAAGCCCGGATGCCAGTTGGAGGCGAAATAAAGGACCTCTCCATCCAAATACGGGCTCAACTCATCACCGGGCGTATTGACCCGGCCGCCGAGATTTTCCGGCACCCCCCATCCGCTGCCGGTCCAGTAGGTGACGTAGAGGTCATAGCCTCCCAGGCCACCTTCTCGATCCGAAGCAAAATACAGGGCGCGCCCGTCCGGTGAAAAGGCCGGAAAGCCGTTCGAATGATCCGAGCTGTTGTAGGTGAAGGGTATTTCCCCGCTCCATTTACCGCCTTGATCGACCTGGGCAAAGAAGAGGTCCAGGTCCATGCCGCTAGACGAAATGGGGCGTACCCCATTGGTGAAATTGTTCTTGGTATAGGCGGCCAACATGCCATTCGGTGCGATGGCCAAGGGGCCGATGCGTACACCCCGCTGCGGGTCGGGAAAAAGCGGTACGGGAACCGCCAGGTTTCCCATGGGATCGGCTTGTGCCTGCATAAGGCTGTTGAAGGGCTGATGGGTAAAATCCTGTCCGGGAGGTTGTAATCCGGGGCGCGCCGAAGAGAACAAAAGGCGCTCCTTAAAAAACGCAGGCCCGAAATCCGACTGGGGCGAATTGACCCTCACCGGAGCAACCTGGAAGTTGGACAGTTGTGAGATTTGATTGGCGGCAAAGTCGCAGGAACGGGCAAAGTGCTGCCCGACCTGAAGGTCCAGGTCGGCATACCGAAGATAGGCCCGCCGGGCTTCGGTATATCGGCCCAGGGCCTTGAGCGTGTGGCCGTAGTAAAAGTAATTGACCAGATTGAATTCGTCTTGGCGGCTTGCCTTTTCAAAAGCGTCAGCAGCCTCAGCCATCCGATTGAGGTATCGATAGCTGTTCGCCAAGCCGGTAAGGGCGTCTACATCCTCCGATCTTCGCTCCAAAGCCTGGGCATAAGAGTCGGCCGCCTTTTCGAACTCATGCAGCTCAAATTCTTTGTCGGCCTTGCGCATCAGCGACTTAAACTGCGCGCTCGCCCATTGGGGAAGACATACGGCAAGGAGACCCCACAACAGGATGGTGTTAGCACGTTTCATAGTGGTTGCAGTTCGTGTACATGTGAAAACGCCGCCATGCAGAAGCGGGCGCCCGTTGCGCGAGAAGCGTCCGGTCTCCGGACAGCTTGCAACGGAACGATCCGTTTTGTACTGGGGCTAGAGAGGCCAGTGCTTAGCTGCGTTTTACGCCTTTGGTTTACCCCTGCAAGCCTTCCGGCAGGTTTAGCAGGCATCGCCCTGAACGTTAAAACGCTACACCCTCTAAAAGTAGGCTTTATTGGGCATATGTACAAAAGTGGCTTTGGGCCGAAGCCCAAAATGGAAAAGCCCGAACCGCAACGAGCGATTCAGGCTTCTCGGCTTTTTGCCAATGACCCGGCGTTTACTGAACGACCTTCGGTTGATTCCCCGAATCTTCCCCGGCTTCTACCTTACCCACCAGATACAGGAAAGTCTGTGCGGGCTGCGTATTGGCGGTGATCGTCACTTTCTGACGGCGGTCGCCTACTTTGCGCTTGCTGTCAAAACGAACCGTGACCTTGCCTTCCTTACCCTGTGCGATCGGCTCCTTGGGCCAATCGGGAACGGTGCATCCGCAGCTGCCGCGGGCATCGCTGATGATGAGCGGCTCATCACCGGTATTCTTGAAGGTAAAGGTGTGCTCGACGACCTCGCCGTCGGTTACCGTGCCGAAGTTGAATTCCGTCTCGTCGAAAGACATGGTAGTCGTCGGGCCGGCAGGTGCCGCGTTTTGGTTCACAGCATTTTTAGCCGCTGCATTGTCGGCAGGTTGAACCGTCGTCTGAAGGCTCTCGGCCGCTTCATCACGCACTTCCTTATCCCCGCTTTGGCAGGCAGCGATAAGGCCGGTAGCCGCGAGGGCGAAAAAGAAGAGTTTCATGGACTTGAACATATCGATGTTGCTTTTGAAAGGTGTAAAATATGGTTCGGCAAAAAAAGGATCGCCATTCATTTCGAAAACAAAAGTACGAAAGGCCTGCGGCCTGCGGACGCAAGCACTTTCCAATTCTTGTTAATGAGTTGTTAAGCCAAAAAGTTTAGGAGCTAAACGCTTATTGCCCAATGTAATTGTGCGGGCTGATGCGCTTCATTTCGTCTTTGACCGCCTGGCTCACGTTGAGCTGATCGATAAAATCGTGTAGTTCCTTTTTGTCGACAACCGGCTTGCCGCGGGTCAGATCCTTGAGGGCTTCATAAGGCTGGGGATAGCCTTCCCGGCGAAGAATGCTCTGCAGGGCCTCGGCGACAACCATCCAATTGGCATCCAGGTCGGCCTCCAGCTTCCCTCGATTGAGCAATAGCTTCTGCAACCCCTTGCGCACGGCCTTAAAAGCAATCAGGCTGTGGGCGATCGGGACCCCCAGGTTGCGAAGCACCGTACTGTCCGTCAGATCGCGCTGCAGGCGCGAAATGGGCAGTTTATCAGCCAGGTGGGTAAACACGGCATTGGCCAGGCCTAAGTTGCCTTCCGCGTTTTCAAAATCAATCGGATTGACCTTGTGCGGCATGGCCGAGGACCCCACTTCTCCGGCAACCGTTTTCTGCCGGAAATAGTCCATGGAGATGTACGTCCAAAGGTCTCGGGCCAAGTCGATGAGGATGGTGTTGATCCGTTTCATAGCCTGAAAGAGAGCGGCGAGGTTGTCGTAGTGTTCGATCTGGGTCGTCGGCCGGGAACGGCCGAGCCCCAATACAGTTTCAACAAAATGATCGGCAAAAGCACTCCAGTCCACCTCCGGGAAAGCGACATAATGAGCGTTAAAATTGCCGGTAGCACCTCCGAATTTGGCGCTGAAGGGCACCCGCTGAAGTTGGGCCTGCTGAATCTTCAGGCGAGCTGCAAACACTTCAACTTCCTTGCCCAGCGAGGTGGGCGAAGCCGGCTGGCCGTGTGTCCGGGCCAGCATGGGAACCGTTTTCCAACGGGCCGAAAGTTCTTCCAGTTCCGCAATCAGACCTTCGAGCTCCGGCAGGTATTCGCTGCCCACAGCATGCTTCAGCAGCAAAGGCGTGGCCGTGTTGTTCACGTCCTGTGAGGTGAGCCCGAAATGTACAAATTCCCGATAGGCCCCCAGGCCGTGCTCATCGAACCAGGATTTCAGGAAATATTCCACGGCCTTGACATCGTGGTTGGTCTCGCGCTCAATCGCCTTGACCCGTTGGGCTTCTTCCAGGCCAAAGCGGTTGCTCAGTCGCTCCAGGGCGTTGAGTTGGGCTTCCGGTATGTCCTTCAATTGCGGAAGCGGCAGGCGGCACAAGGCCATGAAGTATTGTACCTCGATGAACACCCGGTACCGGATAAGGGCATACTCGCTGAAAAAATCCTGGAGTGCCGCGGTCTTGTCCGAGTAGCGGCCGTCGATAGGAGAAATTGCGGTTAGCATGGGGTCGAATGATTGCAAGTGCTGAAAACGTCTTGCAAAGGTAGCAAGTTCAACCTAGCTCAGGTCCGGAGCTCGCTCGGTCATGGCAATGAGGAGGTGAAAGTCGGTGTGGCAGAGGGCGTAGTGGGTGTCCAGCTCGTGCCGGTGGATCGAAACAATTCGCTGGTTTCGCAGGATCTTGAGATGGTGAGCCAACACGGCCTGATCGAGACCCAATTGCGCCTGCATGGCTCTGACCTCCATTTCACCTGCCCGAAAGAGCAGTTCGACGACGGCCAGGCGAATGGGATGCGCCAGGGCGCGCAGCAATACAGCGGACTTTTCGTACCGGGAAAAGGAAGAAGATGTGGCCATAGGTCTTTCGGGTGATTTATCGATGCGAAGATCCGCCTTTTGCTGCCCGGTAGCTACCCCACTCCCTCATCCTGCGGGGTGGACCCAACTTCGTGTCAAGTATACAATATCCTGGCAGTCAAGAATTTGCCTGAGGCCGACTTTACCCCTGGACCTGCTTGGGCTGCAGGCGCATTCGATCCAGGAGCAAATCAAAGTCCACGTGTTTCCGGATGAGTTCTACTGCCCGTTTCACCTTCCAGGGCGTGCGGGTATTGATCTTCACTTCAATGCGGCTAATTTTAATTACCGAACCGAGCGTATCCAGTTTGGTCGTGATAACCGGGATTTTGTGATCCACAAAATAGGGATTACTGAGGTCGGCCACATCCGTGAGCTTGGCGTGCTTGCCGTCACCTGTTACAATCACTCCCGAAAGGGGCGATCGTTCCAGTTTCTTGAGGCTGGCGATGGTTTTCACCTTTTCGATGGCTTCGTTCAATCGCTTGCTGCTCACGACCAGCAACGTATTGTCGAAGGTGTTGAACTCGTCCATATCCACCAAGGAGCCGGAAATGATGTCCTCCACCCGGTTGGACAAGCGGTTTTCATTCAGGATCACCTGCCCCTCCACCGCCTGGGTTATGGTTTCCATGATGGGAAAGGAAAGGCTTTGATCGTAGGGCAGCATTCCCAAAATGGGGATCTTGTATTGGTCGAGTTTTTTCTTGAGAAAAAAACCCACCTCTTCGTATTTGTCTTGCCGGACTTTATTCACGATAACGCCGAGCAAGGGAACGCGTTGCTCGCGAAACAAAGCCATGCTCAGGTTAAGGCGATCCAGTGTGCTGCCGATGCCCCCCTCTACCACCATGATCACTCCGGCCTTGAGGAGCCGGGCCACATGGGCATTGGACAGATCGACCACACTGCCCACCCCCGGGTGCCCCGTACCTTCGTAGATCACCACTTCGTGGCGGTCTTCCAGGCGGCGGGCTGCGTTTTTAATATCGCCCCGGAAAGGCAAACTGTACGGGCTTTCGATGTAGGACTTCGTGACGCCCTTGGCCAGAATAACGGGGCTGTGCAACTCGGGCTCGATCTCAAAACCGGCCGTCTCGGCAAATAGCACGGCGTCCTTGTCTACCAACTGGCCGTTGATGGTGAGGTGCTTCTGGCCAACGGGTTTGCAATACCCCGCATTAAAACCCATCTCCTTGAAATTGCGGACCAATCCCAGCGTGGATGTGGTCTTGCCAACATGCTGTCCGGTGGCCGCAATGTAAAGCGTTTTCATTTCCGCTGTGTTGTACCTTGCTCAGAACCGGGAACGCCCCCGGTCTTCGCGAAAGGGAGTGTAACAAGCTGAAAAGTACGCAATTTTCGGAAGGCCCAAGCAAATGAAACCCTTGCAGCAGTAATCGACTCGGCTTACCCGTAAACCGGTCAATCTCGACAGGCTGCCGCCGACCAAACCGAAAGTTTTACAATGTTTAAACATAGCTTTACTATCTTTGCAGAAGACTCGTTTTTTCGAGTATCCCGGAAGCCCGCCGGGCGGATCGCGTCTGCGCCGGAAGAAGGCAGCGCATTCAGGGTCTGCCCACTGTCAAATCTGATCCGGCCCTGTATAGTGAGAGCTGCCGGCTGCGTTTTTAGGGCAGGAATCATCAAAGGGCCTGCTAAATGTCATCGGCCCGCCGGGACGGTGTTTATCAATTTTGAGCCTGTCCCCACAGTTGTTCGTTTAAATCAGCACATGGATATGTCCGTATCGAACCGCCGAAATCACCGTCCTGGGCAAGATCTTCAACTGCCTTTTGCACTGCCGGTTGTGCAGGGGAAAAAAATGAAAAAGAAGTGTTGTAAGAAGTACAAGAAAGGCAAGCGCTGCAAGCGTTGTCCGGGGCGATAAGCGGCCTGTGCGGGGTGAACAAAAGGCTAAATTTCTACATTTGCAATCTTGAGGACGTTGATTGCACGTAGTAAACAACCCCAAAAACAGCGCCTGATAGTATGTCAAAAAACCTATTGATCGTAGAATCTCCTGCCAAAGCCAAGACCATTGAAAGATACCTGGGCAAGGATTTTACGGTAAAATCCAGCTATGGCCACATACGCGACCTGCAGAAGAGCCAGGGTGCGGTGGATGTGGAGAAAGACTTCGAACCCAAGTACGTAGTTTCGCCCGATAAGGAGAAGGTGGTCAAAGAGCTGAAGAAGCTCACTCAAAAGGCAAATGAAGTTTGGCTGGCCACGGATGAAGACCGGGAAGGAGAAGCCATTTCGTGGCATCTCTGCCAGGTGCTCGACCTGGACACCGACCAAACCAAACGGATCGTTTTTCGGGAGATCACCAAGCCGGCTATCGAGCAGGCCATCAAAAATCCGCGCCGGGTAGACATCAATCTCGTCAATGCTCAGCAAGCCCGTCGGGTGCTGGACCGGCTCGTGGGCTACGAGCTCAGCGAGATCCTCTGGAAAAAAATCCGGCCCAAACTCTCGGCCGGCCGGGTGCAATCGGTGGCCGTTAAGCTGATCGTAGAACAGGAGCGCGCCATCAACGCCTTTACCCCCAGTCCCTTTTTCCGGGTCAATGCGCTGTTCGACGTAGAAAGCGAAAAGGGCAAAACCGCGATCCTCAAAGCAGAAGGTCCGAAGCGCTTCGATACCGAACAGGATGCCCGGGCTTTTCTGGAAGGTTGTATCGGGGCTACCTACGACATTCAGGACATTGAGGTAAAACCCATCAAACGCCGCCCCACGGCTCCTTTTACTACCTCTACCCTCCAACAGGAAGCCAGCCGAAAGCTGGGTTTTTCGGTGAACCGCACCATGAGCGCTGCTCAAAGGCTTTACGAACAGGGCTTCATCACCTACATGCGTACCGATTCTACCAACCTCAGTGAGCTGGCCCTCAAGTCCATTGCCGAGGAGATCGAAAAGGAATTCGGTAGCAAATATGTGCAGACCCGCCGGTTTAAGGGCAAATCCGCAGGCGCCCAGGAGGCTCACGAAGCCATTCGCCCTACCTATATCCAACGAAAAAACGTGAGTGGCAAACAGGATGAGCAACGTTTGTACGAGCTGATCTGGAAGCGCACCATCGCTTCTCAGATGGCCGATGCCGTGGTGGAAAAAACGACGGTACGCATCGGCATTTCTTCTCAGCCGGACACCCAGTTGAAGGCCGAGGGCGAAGTGCTTCAGTTCGACGGCTTCTTGAAAGTGTACCTCGAATCCAAAGACGATGAGGACGAAGAAGAGGCCAAAGGCATGCTGCCTCCCCTCAAGGTGGGCCAGGTACTGGACCTCCGGCAAATGACCGCCACCCAGCGCTTTACCCGGCCACCGGCTCGCTACACCGAAGCCAGCCTGGTGAAGAAACTGGAGGAGCTGGGCATCGGTCGCCCTTCCACCTATGCCCCCACTATTTCCAAGATCATGGAGCCCGGCCGGGGCTACGTGGTCAAGGAGTCTCGAGAAGGGGAAGAGCGCAAGTACGAAGTGCTGACCCTCGAAAAGGGCGAGATCCGCAGCGAGACCCAGACCGAGATCACCGGGGCCGTGAAAAACCGGCTTTTCCCCACGGATATGGGCATCACCGTCAGCGACTTTCTGGACGAGCACTTTTCCGAAATTATGGATTACGGCTTCACCGCCGACATCGAAAAGGAATTTGATGAGATCTCTACCGGGCGGCGGGTTTGGAACGCCATGCTGAAGGAGTTTTACTTTCCCTTTCACGAAGCGGTAGAGGAAACCCTGGAACACGCAGACCGGCCGACGCGCGATCGCATTCTGGGCAAGGACCCCGAAACCGGACGGACGCTGCTTACCCGAATGACCCGCCTGGGGCCGGTGGTGCAAATCGGTGCACCGGACGAACTGGATGAAGGCGAAAAGCCCAGGTATGCCAACTTGCGGCGCGAACAATCCATTGATACTATCACCTATGAGGAGGCCCTTAAGCTCTTTCAGCTACCCAGAGACATGGGCACTTACAAAGGCGAAGAAGTAGCCATAGGCCGGGGCCGCTATGGCCCCTACGTCCGCTTTGGCGATAAATTCGTTTCGATTCCCAAAGACGAGGACCCGCTGGAACTGTCCTTCGAACGCGCGACCGAGCTGATCGAAAAGAAGCTGGAAGAAGAGGCGCCGGTGGGCACCTATAAAGACAAGCCCATCCAGCAGGGCGTGGGTCGCTTCGGCCCCTTCCTGAAGTGGAACGGCATGTTTGTCAACATCCCCCGGAAGAAGGGCTACGATCCCAAGAACCTCAGCCTGGAGGAAATGCACGAACTCATCGCTGCCAAGGAGGAAAAAGAGGCCAAGCGCTACATCAAGCAATGGCCCGAAGAGAAGATTGCTCTGGAAAACGGCCGTTGGGGCCCCTTTATCCGGTTTGGGAAAAAGAATGTGAAGATTCCCAAAAAAGAGGACGGCAGCCGCATCGGCCGGGAAGAAGCCCAGGAGCTGAGTCTGGAACAGGTCAAAGCATATATTGAGGCCGAGATTCCCGATGCCTTTGCCAAGGCCAAGGCCAAGAAGAAGACGACAAAACGGTCGACCAAGGCCAAGAAAAGCGGTGGCCGCAGGAAGACCGACGCAAAGAAATCGAAGAACTGAAGTCCGGCTGCCGGCAGTACATTCTCGCGTAGCCATGGAGTCCCCCGATACATCTACTTTTTGAGAGCCATGCTCTCCTCATCACTTAAACTTGACTATGGCAGACTCATCCAAAACCAAGCAGGGTCAGAATCAGATCAATATCGAATTGCCCGAAGATGTAGCCGAAGGCACCTATTCCAATCTGGCCATCATTTCGCATTCGCAGTCCGAGTTCGTCCTGGACTTCATCCGGATGGTGCCCAATGTACCCAAGGCAAAGGTGAAAGCCCGGGTCATTCTCACGCCCCAGCATGCGAAGCGCTTGTTAAAAGCCCTTCAGGACAACATCACCAAATTTGAGAACCAGTTCGGCATGGTGGAAGAGCCGGACTCCCCCAATTTCCCCCCCATGAACTTCAGCACGCCTAAAGCGGAGGCCTGAGTCAGGCCAACAGAAGGGGCCCCATTTCAGGCGGCCAAATAAATGGGCTCGCCCGCAGTCAAACATTACGTTTTGTTCGTTCTGTGTCGTATTTTGCTCTTTTTGCAGAAAAACCATCCCCATGGCCAGTGATTTCATGGTTTTCCTGGATGCCGGGCACGGTGGCCTGGATCCGCAGGGCCGGTATACGACAGCGCCCTCCAAAATGTTTCGCCACCGAAGTGGTGAATTTCACGACGGCCCCCTGTTTTACGAAGGCGTTTGGAACCGGACGCTGACCCAGCGGGTAGCTGCCAAACTGCAGCAACTCCAAATCCCCTACCTCATCGTCAGCCATGAATACCTGGACATCTCGCTCAACTACCGGGTAGAAGTAGCCAACTGGTATTACCGCAACTACCGGAAAGGGGTCTACATTTCCAATCATGCCAATGCCTCCTCGTCCCACACCGCCCGCGGCTTCGAAGTCTATACCTCCCCCGGCCGCACCCAGGCCGATGTGCTGGCCGAACTGCACTGGAATCACGTGCGCGACCTTCTGGAAGAGCGCATCAACTATCGATCCAGCCTGGGCGATGGCGATCACGATAAGGAAGCTCGCTTCTTTGTGCTGGCGCGAACGCTCATGCCGGCCATGCTGGTTGAGCACCTTTTCTTCGACAATGCCGACGATGCGCGCCTGCTGATGGATCCCGAGATCGTAGAGCGCTTCGCCGAAGCCCAGGTACGCTCTATCGTAGCCTGGATGAATACCTGATGCATGACCAACAAAGAGATTGCCAAGGCCTTTCAATACCTGGGCCAGATCATGGAACTGCACGGTGAAAACCCCTACAAGGTGCGTTCCTACCAAAATGCCTACCTGACCCTGCGCAAGTTGGACAAACCCCTGGCCGAGATGACCGACGAAGAGATCGGCGCGATCAAAGGCGTAGGCAAGGCCATTAGCAGTAAGATCCGCGAACTGCTGAACAGCGGGCAGCTAAGCACCCTGCAAAAGTACGAGGACCAAACCCCCGAAGGCGTGCGCGAATTACTCCGCATTCCGGGCATCGGCCCCAAAAAGATCCGGACCGTCTGGAAGGACCTGGATGTGGAATCGGTGGGCGAGCTGCTCTATGCCGTGCAAGAGAATCGCCTGCTCGAACTCAAGGGCTTTGGCGAGAAAACACAGGCGGACCTAAAGAAAAAGTTGGAGTATTATCTGCGCAGTAAGAACCGGTTCAGTTACGCCAGCCTGGACCGGCCCGGGCGGGAACTGCTTGAGAACCTGGAGCGGAAAGGGATCGAAGGGGCCGAAACGGGTGTCTACCGCCGCCGCTGCAACGTACTGCCGGCCATCGAGTTGCTGGTGCGGGCCGAGCAGGCCGACCGGCTCCGGAACGCCGGCCTGCTGCAGCGGATCGAAGCAAAGAACGGCCACTGGGAGGCCGAAACCGCCGACGAGTGGCCGGTGCGCGTCCATTTTGCCGAAGTGGACAAATGGGGCAACAGCATGCTGGCCCTCACTGGCGATGAGGACTTCCTGCAGGCTTTCGCCGCACTCGACACCAACGGCCCGGCAACGACCGAGGAGGCGTTGTTTGAACGGGCCGGCCTGCCGTTTATCCCCCCGGAGCTTCGCGAGGGCGACTGGGCATTGGAGCGGGCCCAAAACGGGAACCTGCCCGATCTGATCGGGGAAAAGGACATCCGCGGAGTGCTGCACGCACACTCCACCTACAGCGACGGCTACCACAGCCTGGAGGAGATGGCCCGCTACTGCAAGGAGCAGGGCTACGAGTACCTGGGCATCACAGATCACTCCAAGGCCGCCTTTTATGCCAACGGTCTGAAGGCGGATCGCGTGCGCGAGCAATGGGCCGAGATCGACCGGCTCAATGAGGAACTAGCTCCCTTTCGCATTTTCAAAGGCATCGAAAGCGACATCCTCAGCGACGGCTCGTTGGACTACCCCGAAGAGATCCTGGCCGGTTTCGACTTCATCATCGCCTCGGTACACAGCAACCTGCGCATGGACGAGACCAAAGCCACCCAACGTTTACTGAAAGCCACCGAAAACCCCTACACCCGCATTCTGGGCCACCCGACGGGTCGCCTGCTGCTGTCGCGCCCGGGCTACCCCATCGACCACCGGGCCGTCATCGACGCCTGCGCCGAGCAGCGGGTAGCTATCGAGCTCAATGCCAATCCCTATCGCCTGGACCTCGACTGGAGCTGGATCCCCTACGCCACCGAAAAGGGCGTATCCATCGCCATCAACCCGGATGCCCACTCGCAGGAAGGCATACACGACATTCGATATGGCGTACTGTCGGCAAGGAAAGGGGGGCTGACGGCAGCCAACTGTCTGAATGCGATGGATGTCGGAGCGTTCGAAAGGTGGATAGCCAATCGCTAGTGGCCGCTATCTTCTAACACATCCCCCAGCGCTTCCAGGTCCGCCTCGTAGGTCTGGTAAAACTCCTCGACATACGCCCGGCGGTTGACATAGCCTTCGCCAAGCTGGCGTTTGGCCTGTTCCAGCCGCCTCCGGGCCTGCTCCCGGCGACCGGCGGCCAGGTCCATGCGGGCGAGCCAGTAGAGCAGGTCGGCATTCTCGGGGCTCAGTTCGTGCCCCCGTTCGAAGACCTGCACGGCCTGCAGGGTATCTCGCTGCCCCAGATGGGCCAGGCCGAGGAAAAGGAAGGTTTGGGGCTCGATGTATTTCGCGCCCCCGCTGAGCTCGCTTTCATGGGCAATGTGCTTGCGGAAAAAGCGAATGGCGTCTTCGTATTGGTCCAGTTGCAAGTAGCAGATGCCGCGCATGAAATCCACGCTCTGCGACTGAGGATAGTCTACAATATCCGGGGTGAGCGTATCCAGGGCGTTGAAATCGTCCAGGGCCCGCTCGTAGTCCCGGTAGAAATAGAGGAAGAGGTAGCCCCGCCAGCCGGTCCAGCGCAAGGGGTCCAGGTCGGCCGCCCGGGCGTAGTATTTCCAGAAGCCGGGAGCGATGCCCCGCTTGAGGTAGGGCACACCCAGCTCGCGATGGATATCGGCAAAGGAGGAATCATAGCGCAGGGCCTCGCGCAGGATCATCTGCTCGGCCGGCGAGCCCTGGTAGTAATTGTAGTGCACGCTTTGCTCCAGCCGTCGGGCGAGATCCCGCTGCTCCTCCGGGCTGAACGACCTTCGATACAGATCGGGTTTTTGCCGCAGGCAGCCGCTTGCAAGGAAGCCCAACAAGCAGACACTAAGGCAGTATTTCCACCAGTTTACCATCTTTCAGTTTTAGTGTTACATAGGCATAGGCATCGCGATTGCGGCCGTCTACCAGGGGCGCCTGCCAGGGACCGGCTTCCTCCAAGATATTCAGGACATGCCGCACAAGGGGGGCCGGAAAGGCTTTGGACTTAAAATCCAGATCGGCCGATTCGGTGATGAACCAGCCGGCCTCGCCCCGGCAGTTGATCACGAAACGAAAGGTCAGGTAGCCGGACTGCCCCTGCAGCAGGCCTTCATCCAGCCTTTCCCCGAAAAGCTCCCTTAATGCGCGTTTGCCTCCCTTCAGGCCTGCATCCGGATCGCCATTGTAATAGTCCGCGATGCGATCGGGCGATTCGCAGGTTTGGAAAGTCGATGCCTTGTCCAGCCGGTCGGCCGGGTCAATGTAAGCCACTCGATCGGGAATCCCGGAAGCCAGGGCTGCAAAATTTCCGGCAGTCATCTGCTCCACCAGTTCCAATCGAGCCGTGCCTTCTTCGCGGATGATCTCCGTGGCATACAGGCCGAGTCCGCTCACATAGACCTCCCGGAAATGAGCCTGCACAATGCGCTCCTCTCCGCCGGCGTAGCGGAACCGACGCCTTCCCAGATAGTCGAACACTTTGGCCGGACGGCTCAGTACCAGGGTGTCTGCCACCTTTTGCTGCACCCGCTCAGCAGCTTCTGTAATGTCGCCGGGGTAAGCCGTACGCGTAGCCAAAAGGGCGGAATCACCTGTCCAGTGTGCATAGGCGGAATCGCGAATCTCGACTTGCAGAGCTTCGTCTTGCCAATAAATAGTCTGTTCGACCAACCGCATCCCATCGCCCTGGAAGGCAAGCCGAAAGCTCGACATCTTCTCCAGGGCCGGACCGAAAAGCATCATTTCGAGTTGTCCGGAAGGCAATAACCGGTATTGGTAATACCGGATGTCAGTCCAGTTCTGCTGCCCGTCGGAGGACGTGTAGGTAAAGTAATATTTCTGCACCAGGCCGGCGCGCATCAGCCCAGTCTTCGGAAAGTAGTCGCCGTACGGCCCCATATCGGCCGGGAGAGACCGGCAGGCCGACAAGCCGGCCAGCAAGAGAAGTGAACCAAAACCGAGAAGGTAAAGTCGTGGGCTCATATTTGAAAAAACGCCGCTTCACTGCGATAGATTATAACCTGTTCCCATAAGGCTTTGAAGCTTAACCCGGGTCATTCACGGTTTCCCGTGAATAATGACGATAAATGGCTGAAAACAGGCGTATTTCAACCCCTATGTCAGGGGCTTCGACCCTCTGGGCGCAAAAGTCCTGACGGGTCGAAAGCAAAAGTCAGCGACCGCTGGACATACCAGCCTACAACTCCTCGGTGACCTGTTCGGGATTAATCCCGTCGTATTGATTGTAGATCCACATGATGAGTACGCCAAATCCCACCCCGGCTATGACCAGCGCCGTATTCACCAGCGGACCGGCAATAAAAGAAAACCGGATAAGAACGGTAGAGATCACAAACCCGGAATTGCGCATGAGTTGGGCATAATTATCCGTGTAGCGAAGGGAAAGGATAAGAATGAATACATCCACCAACACCAGCAGGGTAAAGAACTCGTTGTAGAAGATATTATTGATATCCTTGATCTCCTGCAGGAAGCCCGCGCTGAAGCTGTAGGAGCTCATTGCCCAGTTGACGAAACTGTAGACGACCAGGCCGACCATGATGGGAATGAGCACGAGAGCCACCCCCTTCTTGAAATTGATGAACGATTGCGTGCGCTGAGGGTCGCTGACCGCCGGCCGGCGCTTGTAGAATTTGTAAAAAAGAAACACCAGAAAAAAGAGCAGGAGAGCGCCGAGCATATCCACCAATAGCTGTTGGCTCAGGGGATCCTGCCAGGTCCACTCCTTCAGATCCAACTTGGACACGTCCTTGAATATGCGCCGGATAATGATCAAAGAAATGATCTCATATTGCTTGGCAATGGAGGTGGTAAACGATTGGGGCAAATAATAGATCAGCAGAAACACCTCCTGAATGAGGATAAAGGAAAAAGGGGTGTACAAGGCATCGATAGGACTACGGAGCAGCTCCGGGCGGGTTTCGAGCGGGGTTCCCTGCCAGCGCACCCAAAAAATGAGCCCCAGATGCACGATAAAGCCCACCAGGGCCATGTAAATGATCAGCCGCTCGAAGCGCACTTTGAATTTAGGCGAGAACACCTTGTCCAGAAATCGTCCGATACGGTTGAGCACCTCCATAAGGATGAAAAGGAAAGCGAAGGGAAAGGTTCATTTTTTCCGTTTGCAACCGGCAGGACAGCACTGGAGATTTGACGGCTTAATCAAAAGCCTCCTTCCAGCGCCGCATTGATCCGGTTGATAAAGATGCGAGCTGTACTGGGCTCTACGGCGGTGATTTCATACATCTCCCCATCATCCATTTTGATAAACATCTCCTTCTTTTTCAGAGAAAAGAGTTCGTCCATGAAGGTGGTGTTATTGGAGGTGACGTTGAGAATCCCCTGCTTGAAACCGAAAAAGTAGTAATTGCCCATGGGAGCTTTGATGTACAGATACAGCCGGTCGTCCATGTTGCTGGGCATCTTGAACTCTACATAGCACTCCAGCTTCTTGTTAATGCCCACACCGCCCACGCTGGCAACACCCACCTCTTTTTCGGATGACACCAGGGACTGGAGGTCCGAACTCCAAACCATGGGCAGATCGCTGAACAGGAAGGTGTAGGGGTTGAATTTGGGCGGGATGTCCAAAAAGCCGGAAGTGAGGGCGTCTACGGCCTCCTTGACGGCCTTTTCCTGGGATACCGGAAACAGCTCGTAGGCTGCTTTTTTGTAGAAGTTGAGATCGGTGAGATAGGAAATATTGCTGGCATCAAAACTGGAGGCCTGAAGATCGTTGATCATGATCTTGAGCAACTTCTCCGGCACGATCATGCTGATGCCCGCCATAAACCGCCCTTCGAAGGGGTAGTCTGCAAACGGCCCGAAGACCGTATCTTGCGGGCTGGGAAAGGCCGAACTGGCCGTTCCGGCTGCGTCTACGCTGATGTATTTCAAGCCTTCGCCCAGGTTGAAGCGCCCTTCGGCCTCTACCCTACCGCCTTTGTTCTTGTACACCAACTGGTTGCCCACCAGGCTATCGCGGATCACCTTAGTGGAATCCCCGAAGTAAAAGGCATCTTCGGCGAGCTTGTATTTGAACAGGCCGCTGGCTTTGAACAGCTCCCGGTCCTTGCGAAAGCCCAGAGGCATGAGCACGCGCGGATACAGCTTGGCCGTTTCGCGGCTCACGTACAGGCCGGTGTACAGGGGCACGCCCTCCAGGTTTTTGGGCTCGTCAAACTGAATGGCCAGATCTTTCTTGTCGCCTTCGCTGGATACAAAGAACCATTGCCGCTCCGGCAACCGATCGGCATCCAACAAGGCAAACCCCTCAAAGCGAAGATTCTTCGTACTGGAACGAAGAGAGATCGTGCCCTGAAAGCGCGTTTTGAAGTCGATGAAAAAGGAGTCGGCTTCGGTCACCTCTCCCTGTGCACGGGTCTCGGTGGCTTTCTCGCTTCGGGCGCCTTTCCCGACCCGCTCGCCGACTACCTTGGCGAATTCGATCTCCTGCTCGCGATTGGGCAGGTTGTACTCGTAAAAGCCACTGGCCTCGTAGTGTTTTTTGCCGAAAATATCTACCGTAGCCCGGTTGATCACGTGGTATTGGTTGGACGTATCCGCAACGATGCGCGCGTTGGTGAGCGTTTTGATCACCCCGCCCGGCTGGATTTCCACTTTGTTGCTGTCGGGATACACCAGCGCATCACAGGTGGGAATATAGGGCACCCCGCCGAGCAGCAGGCCGTTGTTATTCAGGTCATAGGCTGCCGTCTCGGCCTCAAAAAAGAGGGAGTCCTGGTCGGGGTGGATGGAAGTGAACTGGCCCCTTTGCGTGGGATCCGACTTAAAATCAATCAGTTCCTTGGTCATGTCCCAGCTGAACTCGTTCATGCTGGTCTTGTACTGATTGAACGGGAGGGTAGTCTCCAGCTCCCCTTCATTGGCCACAAAGGCCGCTTCACTGGATTCAAAATCCACGAAACCGTTAACCCCTTCGGTATAGAGAGCAAATTCGTCGGGGGCGCCAATGGCGCGAATCCCGATGGTCGTGGTATCAGCCCGGGCGGAGGCCGCTCCCAGCGAGAACAGATCGGACTTCATCTCGGCGCGTTCCCAGCTCAGGGTGCCGATACCGCTCAGCCCTCCCGGACTCAGCACGACCGTTCCATCCAGATTGGCATCCAGGTCTTTGTACACGTCAAAGGGCGTACCCTCGGTCGAACTCACGTACATGCTGTCCTTGTAGGGTTTCCAGTCGATGCTCACGCTGGAGCCGTGCACCTCCGGCGTTTCACGCTGGTCGGTGCGCTCCTCCTCCAGATCGAAAGCATCTGCACTGGCCGTGACCTCTTTGGGTTTGAACAAAAGGTCTTCGGAGTCGATAGAGGCATTGAGGTAGGTGAGGTTCCCCTTGCCCTGCAGACCACTGTTGTTGAGAATAACATCCCCTTTGTACAATCCTTTGCCGCCGAAAGCATCAAAGCCATCCTCCGGTGTAGGCCGTACGAAACCCAGGGATAGATCATCCTCCTGCAACGCCAAAGGCTCCTCAAATTCGGGGAAGATCCCGCTCGAGGCCATCTTGCCGGGAAACCGGATATCCTCGGCATCGTAGTCATCCAGGCTGTTGAAGCTGAAAGGCTTCAGCTCAAAATAGAAGGAATCGCGCAGGTAGGTGCTGTCTTTGCCGCCCTGATCGTAATAGACGTAGGAATTGCCTTTGCTTTGGAAGGAGGGAAAAATGGGAATATTGTCCCGCCCCGATTTGTTTTTCGGTGCATCGATGAGAAGCACCCCGCTCAGGTCTTCGATGCGGGAGCTGATGGATACCGGTTGATCGGAATCGCCGGCAGGCACATACAGGTCCATGAAGTGGACGGAGTCCATTACGATGTGAAAGGGCTCGTAGTCGAAATGGAACCAGCGCCCCTGAAAGGTGGAATAGCCCGCGTAGACCAGGCCGTGAAATTCCATATCCCGGTCTTCGGTGAGCGCCAGGCGTTGGTCGTCCGGCACGACGGCTACGCGCTGCCGCCGGCTGAATTCCAGGTTTTTTACGCCATTCACCCGCAGCGCCTGATTTTTGTAGTTCAGGGAGGCATTCGCGCTGTCCACCACGCTCTTCAGGCTGATCTGATCGAAGTCCACCTTGCCCCGGTCGGCATCGGCATAGAGGAACACCTTATCCTTCACCTCTACGGTGGAAGCCTCCGGATCGTAAGCGATAAAACCTCGGGAGACCAGATCGTACAGCAGGCCGGTGATGTTCTCCACCGTGTAGCGGGGGTTGATCTTTTCGGCGACGAGCTGTGCCGATAAAACCCTGGAGTTTTCCAGCTCCGAGGTAGTCTTCAGCACGGCGATGGGATTGACGGTGGCGATATTCTGAATGCGGTGATATTCCGAAGGGTCAAACAGGTCGAGCGATTCGAACTCGGCCTCCTGCTTGCGGCTGAAGCTCACGATGTCCTGGCCTATGGCCAGAGAGTCGACATCGAAATAGGCGAGGATCTTATCGGCATTGATGTTCACCTTGTGATAGGAGCTGGCAAAGGGGTACCGGTCGCTGCCGCGTTTGCCGCGTGCCAGACGAAGCGTCCGGTTGGGTACTTCGTACCGGATATTGACGGAGGGGTGGGAAAGCGAGTCGCCCCCCTCGAAATAGAGTGCACAATCTACTTGCTCGGCAGAAATGCGCTCCTCGCGACGGATGGTAAAGGATTCGGCTTTGCCCTGAAATAGCAGACGGCGGCTCTGCGGATCCAGAATGCGCAGAGTGGCTCGTTCCTCCCCTGTGCCGCCACCGTACACCGTCATGCCTTGTAGGCGAAACCCTCCGATGAACTCAACGCCTTTGCCGAAGTTGTCGATCTTGAGGATCTGCTCATAGGACTCAAAGCGCGGATAGGAACCTTCGGTAGCTGCATTGGCCACCACCAATTTATCGCTGTAACGACCTTCCACCGCCTGCTGGCCGAAATAAAGCGGATAGTAAAGCTGGGCACCCTCTGCCTGATACAGGCTTTTGGTCAGGTCGATCTGATAATCCTGCAGATCTACATAAACCCCTTCCTCCATTTCGGGAAAACGGTCCCAGGCTGCCTTGCCGCCGCGGCCTTTCCAGAGGTTGGCCACCGGCAGGAAATGCCCCTGGGTCTGTCGCACCTGGATAGAATCCTCTTTGCGAACGGCTACCAGATCCAGCGCCGGAAAGCGCACGGCCGGTTCCTCCCCTTCAAAGCCAAAGGACCAATCGGGAGTGCGCGCATACCAGCTGGTACCCAGCTCGGAATAGCGCAGGGCATTGTCGGTGAAGAACTGATGCGAAAAGGCCAGAAAATCGCGGATGGGGGAAAGCTTTCGGGTTTGCAGGCGCGACACCAGTGTGTCTACAGTGGCATTCCATTGGTAAAACCGATCGCGGCCGTAGCCTTGCTGGAAGAACTGGGCGGTAGCGCCCATGTAGTCCTGAAAAAAGGGAATAGCGGGGATGCGCTTGGCGCGCATGCGCGTACAGCTTTGCATAACGGCCAGCTGCTGATCGCCGTCCATCTGCCCTTCGAATACTTCCGTAAAAGCCTGTACCTGGGGTTCAGCCTCCTTGCGCTGGTTGAGCACCCAGTCGCGCAACTCCTTTAGAAAGACCCCGGGCTCCTGAAGCACCAGCGTATCGGCCTGAGCATAGAGCGAAGCTCGGTTGGCGAACAAAAAGAATATTCCGAAAAAGAGTGCAAAAAAGCGTTTCATCATGTGGGCATCTTACAGGTATGGAAAAAGGCAAGGGGTCGGTCATGGCCGGGTCGCGCGCATACAGATCCAGTTGCCCCGATGTTGGGTGTGCTCCCAATCGAAGCCTTGGTTGACCAGCTCGGTTTTCAGCAAAATCTCTTCCGCTTTCACAACGCCGCTCAGCAACAAAACGCCCTCCGGAACTATACGTTCAAATAACGCCTTTAAGTGGCTGGTAATTACGTTACGGGTGATATTGGCCAGCACAATATCGTAGGCTGCAGAAGGCGCCGCGGAAAGTCCGCCCTGATAGACCCGGACATCTACCGCATTCAACTCGGCATTTTCCAACGCATTTTCCCAGGCTGCCCGTTCGATGTCGACGGCATGGACCTCCCGGGCGCCCATTTTGGCTGCCAGAATAGCCAGCACCCCCGTGCCGCAGCCGAAGTCGAGCACTCGCCGGCCTTTTAGGCGCAAGCTCTCCATCTGCTGTACCATCATGTATGTGGTTTCGTGATGCCCCGTACCAAAGGCCATCTTGGGTTGGAGCAACAGATCGTAGGTGGCGGAAGGGTCTGGCGGGTGGAACGGAGCTCGAAGGGTGCAAAAGCGACCTACGCGGATGGGGGCGAACCGGGATTCCCAGAGCGCATTCCAGTTTTGATCCGCAACAGCTCGTACGGAATACGAAAAGGGCAAGCGTTCCTGCAGCGAGGCCAGGCCAGCTTGGAGGCCTTCTTCCCAGTGCTGTTCCGGAAGATAAGCACGCCAGCCTCTTTCGGTTTCTTCGAAAGCTTCGATGGGAAGGGGTTCGAGCCAGGCCAGAAGCACCTCCTTCTGATCTTCGGGCACTTCGATATCCAGCTGGATGTACGCCATTTTATTTGGAGTAGATCGCTCCCGTATTGGCTTTCATCGTATTGAGCAGGAGGGAAACCACTGTCATGGGCCCTACCCCGCCGGGAACCGGTGTGATGTGGGATGCTTTGGGGGATACGCTATCGAAATCCACATCGCCTACCAGCCGATAGCCCTTTTTGCGGCTGGCGTCATCCACGCGGTTGATCCCCACATCGATAACGACCACTCCGTCCTTGACCATGTCACCGGTAATGAATTGGGGCATGCCCGTGGCCGCCACGATGATATCGGCACGGCGGGTGTGGAAGGCCAGGTCGCCGGTCCGGCTGTGGCAAAGCGTGACCGTCGCGTTGCCCGGATCCGCTTTGCGCGAAAGCAGTATGCTAATGGGGGTGCCTACAATATTGCTGCGCCCCACCACCACCACTTCTTTGCCGGAGGTCGGGATTTCGTAACGGCGCAACATTTCCAATATACCGGCAGGTGTGGCCGGCAAATAGGCCGGGAGCCCCTGGGCCATGCGTCCTACATTGACCGGGTGAAAGCCATCCACATCTTTTCGCGGATCGATCGCCAGGGTCACCCGCTCTTCGTCCAGGTGGTCGGGCAGCGGGAGCTGCACGATGAAGCCGTCGAGGGCATCATCCCGGTTGAGATCCTGCACGATCTGCATCAACTCCTCCTGACTGATATCGGCCGGTTTGCGAAGCAGGGTCGACCTGAACCCGACCTGCTCACAGGAGCGTACCTTGTTGCGGACGTAAACCTGGCTGGCGGGATCGTCGCCGACCAGCACCGCCGCCAAATGGGGAGGACGATGTCCTGCCTTGAGGCGCTGCTGGACTTGCCCGGTGAGCTCTTCCTTAATAGTTTGGGAAAGTTGCTTTCCGTCTAAGATTTGCATGCGGGTAAAAATAGCAAAAAGCTCGGGTTTGCCCGGTGGGTATACGAGCTCTTCCGGCCCGGAAAAAGATTCCGCCGATTCTTTCGCCAAATCCGGCAAAGGCATGTTAAATTCCGGTGGATAACGGATTGTGTGCTAATTTTGTATACTGCCTGTTCGGCGAATGGCGTTTTTTGGAATTTGAAAGGCTCTTGTTCGCTACTGCAAAAATCCCATTGTATTCATGATCCCAAAGGCAAGTTACCGCATAGCCTTTCCCCTGTTGTTTGGCCTGTTGTTTGGCGGCCCGTTGTCGGCCCAGGTGTATATTATGGACGGCTCCGACATCACGGCCTGCGAAGGGGTATTCTACGATAGCGGCGGACCCGGTGGCGATTACGATGCGCTCGATAATTTCGTCACCACCATCTGCAGCGACAACAGCAGCGGAACCCATATCCGGCTGACCTTTGAGCCGCGTATCGATCTGGGCTTCGGCGATGTACTCTGCATTTTCGACGGGCCGGACACCAATGCCCCTACCATCGAATGCTTTACTCTTTTCAACGACGGCAGCCCGGTAACGGTGCAGGCCTCGGCCGCAAATACCTCCGGCTGCCTGACGATATCCTTTCTTTCCTCCTTGTTTTTCAGCGGAGACGGCTGGTCGGCAGAAATTGAGTGCATACCCAGCTGTCAGCCGATCGTGGCCGAGATCGATTCGACCCTGCCGGCTATGGTGCCGGCGGATTCCGGCTTTATCGACATTTGCCCGGGCGATGCGGTTCAGTTCTCCGCCGATGCCTCTTTCCCGCAAGACGGCCTGATCTACGACCAGGATACCGCCACAGCCACTTTCCACTGGGACTTTGGCGACGGCAACACGGCTACCGGCCGACAGCTGAGCCACACCTTCACGGAGCCCGGAGGGTACTTCGTCAATTTGAGCGTGACCGATCAGCAGGGTTGTACCAACACCAATTTAGCCCAGGTGCGTGTACGGGTAGCCCCACCGATTCAGATCGCGGGAAATTCGCCCGGCCCCGGGCCCATTTGCACCGGCGACTCAGCCGGTCTTTCCCTCAGCATCGATCCCCTTGCCCCTGCCGACCTCACCATCAGTCAGGATTCGGCCCAGTTCCCTTCCCAAAACATAGAGTCCGACTCTCTGCCCCTGCCCGACGGCATCGGCATACCCTACCAGACCAGCCTCTCCTTTTTCGATTTTGCTCCCGGACAAACCCTGGACGACCTGCAGCAACTCGAAGCCATCTGCATCAATGCCGAACACTCCTACCTGCGCGACCTGGAGATCAGGCTCACCTGTCCGAACGGAAGTTCCGTCGTCCTGCAAGAACACCTTGGCGCTACCGGCGGACCGGTCTTTCTGGGCA
Organism: uncultured Saprospiraceae bacterium; assembly: GCA_964595955.1. Classification (GTDB taxonomy): domain Bacteria; phylum Bacteroidota; class Bacteroidia; order Chitinophagales; family Saprospiraceae; genus JAJDFU01. The sequence goes on along the minus strand of CAZQSF010000001.1, from coordinate 6,733 downwards.
TACCCGATGAAGACGACGACCTCTTTCCCATACCCGGCCAGGGGTTCGACTACTGCTGGACCCCGACGGCCACCAACGGGACCATGCTGGCGTTTGCCGATAACAACGGGCTAACCACCCTGCCTCCCGGCGATTACAATTCGGCCGAACCCTTGTCGAACCTCCTCGGATGCCCGCTCAACGGCACCTGGACCCTTACCGTCGAGGATTTCTTGACCCTGGACAACGGCTTTCTCTTTTCCTGGTCGCTCGGCTTTGCCAACAGCATCCTGCCGCAGTCGCAGCTCTTCTCACCGGGACTGGCCGACCTAACATGGACCCATGCCGGCGGCCTGCTGAATGCCGACCCGGACTCCCTGCTCCTCCAGCCTCCGGGACCGGGGCTCTATCCCTACCGGCTCACCGCCACCGACAGCTTTGGTTGTTCGGCCGATACGCTCCTCTTTTTGGAGGTACTTCCGGACTACGATCCGGCTTGCCGCCAAGCTTGCAACGACAACCTCATTCCCAATACGGATGCCGTCATCTGCAGGGGGGATACAGCAAACCTCTTTGCCTTTGCCAGTGCCGATACAGCCCTGGGGCAGGCCGTATTCACCCAATTGCCCAATTACGCCTTCGGTTTTGCCAACCATCCTCCTGCCAATCCGTATGCGTCCGTGCTGCCCGTCGACAATGTGCTTCCCAGTATCCTGAACGAGCCCGCTGCGACCATCGTATCGGTTTGCGTGGACATCAGCACCGACTGGAACGAGGACATCGCCCTGTTTCTCCAAGCGCCCAACGGCGCTTTGCTGGAGTTGAGCACCGGCAACGGCGGAGATAGTGACAATTATACCGGGACCTGTTTTACCCCGCTGGCTACTGTGCCAATTACCGCCGGCACCCCTCCTTTTACCGGCGACTTTTTACCCGAAGGAAATTGGAATGCCCTCAGCGGCACCCCCATCAACGGCGACTGGACTCTGCTGGTATCCGATGCCTTCGACCCCAGCCAGTTTGGCACACTGAACAGTTGGAGCATCACCTTCCAGCTGGACAATCAGGTGACCTACAGCTGGAACCCCAATACCGATATCAGCTGTACGGACTGCCCCGATCCCCGGGTCTTCCCCGCCACTTCTACCTGGTATACGGTGGAGACCAACGACGCTACGGGTTGTCAGCAAAGCGATTCCGTTTTCGTTCAGGTCATTGCGCCGGCTACCCCACCTCAGGTGAGCTGTGCCGTGATCGGCCCCGGAGAGATTTCCTTTTCCTGGACGGGGTCCAGCACCCAATACGAGTACAACATCATCAGCAACGGAATGCCCGGCGGCTGGACCGGGCCGGTAACGGATCCGTTTCTCACCCTGGACGGCCTGCAACCCGAAGATGAGGTGACCCTGCAAGTGCGCAAGTATCAGGACCCTACCAGCCTTCTGTGCGGCGACAGCATCGGCAGTGCCACCTGCCAGATCCCCCCCTGCATGCTCACCGGCTCCCTTCCCGATCCGCCGGTGCCGGTCTCCTGCTTTGGCGAGGCCGACGGCAGCGTTTTCGTTTCGGCTATGGATTCCGCCGGGCAAGTTCTGTACACCCTGCTGCCGAACGGCATTCAGCAATCCGCCGGCCTGTTTACCAACCTGGCGCCGGGCGATTATGCCGTGGCTTTGGAAGACGAACTTCTTTGCGTAGATACCGTATCCTTTACCATCAGCGAGCCCTTGGAACTGGATGCCAGCATACAGGTAGATCAACCCATTCTTTGCGCGGGCGACAGCAGCGGCGCCATACGCGTGAATGTCTTTGGTGGCAATGGGAACCCGAGTTTTAGCTGGTCCTTTGATCCCGGACTGGATGTCGATTCCGTCGCTGGGCTTCCGGCCGGCACCTACAGCGTAACGATAACCGATGATCGGGCTTGCCGGGATTCTGCTCAGGTAAACCTGCTCGAACCGGACAGCCTACGGCTGAACCTGTCCGGCGCGAACCCTACCTGTTTTAACCAAAACGACGGACAGCTGAGCGCCAATACGTTCGGTGGTACCGGGCAGATCGACCTGCTGTGGAGTACCGGAGCGACCTCCCAGTCCTTAGCGAACCTGCCGCCCGGTCCGTACTGCGTCACCGCGACAGACGCCAACGGATGTACCCTTACCCAATGCGACACCCTGCTGGGGCCGCCGCCGCTGCTTGTGGATACGATCCTCGTCACCGATCCCACCTGCTCGGGAGAAAGCAACGGCCAGATCACCGTAATCGTGGAAGGGGGCGTCGACCCCTACAGCTATTTATGGAGCGATCCCCTGGGGCAGATCAACCCCACCGCGACCAATCTGCCGGCAGGCAGCTACTCGGTGGCCATTTCGGATGCCAATGGCTGCACGCTCAATGCAACGGCCAGCCTCACGGAACCTCAGCCCATACAGATCGACCTGGACGTTACGAGCGTTGCCTGCCGGGGCGATTCCACCGGTCAGGTCATACCTGCGGTATCCGGCGGTACGGCCCCTTACTTCTTCGATTGGCCGAACGGCAGCACGGCTTCCATCCTGGCCAATATACCGGCGGGTAGCGGCCTGCTTACGGTAAGCGACGTGAACGGCTGCCTCCAACAGGCAGGCTACACCATCAGCGAGCCGGCCGAGGCCCTTCAGCTGCAGGCCGAACAACTGGCCAGGGGTTGCTTTGGGCAGGCCCAGAACACGGCTCAGGCGCTGGCTAACGGCGGAACGCCTCCCTATCAATTCACCTGGAGCAACGGAGATACCGGAGCGACCGTTTTTCCGCTCGACTCCCTATCCTATTCCGTTACGGCCACCGATGCCAACGGCTGCCGCCTGACGGATGAGGTAACCCTGTCCGACCTCGACCCGATCACTTTTTTGATCCAGGCCTCCAAGCCCACCTGCCCGGGCGACCAGGACGGCTCGCTTGGCATCACCATTATCAGTGGCGGAGCGGGTTCGCAACTCGACGATTATACGTTTAGCTGGAATACCGGCCAAACGGGCTCTTTTATTGACAGCCTGGCCGGAAATCTGACGTATTCGGTCACGGTGACCGATACGGCCGGATGCACAGCCGAACGGCAACGCCTGCTTTCGGACCCCCTGGCCATTACCTTCGAATTCGCCACCACCCCTGCGCTCTGCAACGGCAGCGAGGACGGCACAGCTACCGTCCAGAACATACAGGGCGAATACGACACCTACGACTTTCTCTGGGATGCCGCTGCAGGCAATCAAACGACAGCTACGGCCACCGGCCTGGCCGCCGGCGCTTACAGCGTAACCCTGACCGACGAATTCGGCTGTGCGGGCAGCGGAAGTACTGTCGTTTCGGAGCCGCCGCCACTGGCTGCCATTTTTGAAAGCGACGACAACGATTGCTTCCAGGGCACCGAAGGCCGCCTTACGGTTGCGGCCTCGGGCGGGGTACCCGGCTACACCTATCGCTGGTCAGACGGAAGCCAGGGCCCCACAGCCGAGAACTTGCCGGCCGGCGAATTCTGGGTATCCATTACAGATGCCAACGGCTGTCTCCACATCGATACGGCCTCTATTGAGGAGCCCGATCCGGTGACCATCGAACTCGATATTCGAAACGTCACCTGTTTTGGTGGTACCGACGGCATCATCAGTATTGAAGCTTTGGGGGGTACACCTCCCTACCGGTACAGCCTGGACGACCTGAACTACAGCGGGGCCAACGCTATGCTGGCTCTGCCGGCCGGTGCGTATAGCGTTTACGTGCGCGACCGTGAAGATTGTGTCTTTAATACCGAAGGAACGGTGACCCAGCCCTTGCCGTTGGTCGTGGATGCCGGCCCACCGGATACCACCCTATCCCTGGGCGATACGGCCCAACTCAACGGACAAGCGCTGCAAGCCCAAGGCACCGTCGATTTCTTCTGGGAGGCCCCCTACATGGGCACCTTGTCCTGTACGGCCTGCCCCGATCCCATGGCTTTTCCGCAGAGTACGATTTCCTATATCCTCACCGCAACAGACGAAGCCGGCTGCGAGGGCTCGGATCGCATTCAGGTGCTAGTGGAAAAAGACCGCACCGTACTGGTGCCTACGGGCTTTTCCCCCAATGGCGACAATACCAACGACCGGCTGCTGGTGCATGGCCGGGAAGGCACGCGCATTTTGCAGTTTCGAATTTATGACCGCTGGGGCGAATTGGTTTTTCAAGACGGAGATTTTGAGGTGAACGACACCGGCCGGGGCTGGGACGGCACGTTTCGCGGCCAGCCCATGAATGCCGACGTCTATCTCTGGCGGGTAGAAGCCGAATACCCGGACGGTGAACGACAAGCTTTCCAGGGACAGACGACCCTAATCCGATAAAACACCGGAACGCTATGAGCGCGGTGGATGCCTTAGAAAACCGGAGCGCCCACCCCTTGCTAAAGGCCCAAAAACGCGATGATGATCCAACGTTTCTTTTTCACGGCCCTTCTCTTCCTGCTTTTTGCGGGAGAAAACTGCGCCCAGGACCCCCGCTGGTCGCAGTTCTACGCCAACCCGCTGCAGATGAACCCGGCCCAAATCGGCTTGTTCGAAGGGCGCTTTCGGGCGGTAGCGAATTACCGGGAGCTCTACACAGCGATCCTGGCCGACCGGCCCTTTCGAACCATGTCGGCCAGCTTCGACATGCGCCATCGGGTACTCCGATACGACTACCTCGGCTGGGGGCTGGCCGTGGAACACGATCAGGTGGGCGATGCTCGCTTTAACCGCGTAAAAGCCAATGCCGGCTTTTCTTACCTCAAGCGGTTAGGCGGTGGCAACCGCTATCGCTACGACGAGCAATTCCTGATCGCCGGTGCTCAGGTGGGTATCGGTCAGCGGGGCTTCGACTGGGAGCAGCTCTGGTTCAGCCAGCAGTTCGACATCACCACGGCCTCTATTGATTTCGACGCTGCCAGTGGGGAGAATACGGATCAGAGCCGCTCCAACCTTTACCTGGACTTCAATGCGGGGCTGATGTACTATGCCCTGTTCGGCGAACACAGCAGCCTGTATGGCGGCGTGGCCCTGCACCATATCAACCAGCCCAACATCTCCATTATCGATGATGACGAGGACCAGTTGCGCTGGAAATGGGTGGGCCAACTGGGCGGCGAGCTGCCCCTCGGCAATCGCGGACTCAGCCTGTTGCCCGCCACAGCCCTGATCCTCCAAAATACCTCCATGAGCCTGGCCGCCGGCGCCAATGTCCGCTACGCCAACGACGACTGGCGCGAGCTCGCCATCCGACTGGGTGCCTGGGGCCACCTGGCCAACCAGCTGGAAAGCGGCCTCGCCCTGGATGCCCTCGTCTTTACCTTCGTGCTCGAATTGGAGCGCTTTCAGTTGGGCCTCAGCTACGACATCACCACCTCTACCCTCACCGCGGCCAATAATGCCCGGGGCGCATTCGAGTTTTCGCTCATTTATATCCATCCCAGCAAGGAAAGAGCGCGAACCCGCTGCCCGAGGTTTTGAGCTCGAAAAAAGGGGCTGGATCGGAAAAACAGGAGCTCATACACTGCCGAAATCCGCCTTCCATTTTGGATTTCCGCAAAATTTTCCATCTTTTCCTGCAGACCTAATTAAAGATATTCATGCGCTATTTTTTGCTAATAGGGCTGCTTTTGGCGATAGCAACTGCCGGGCAGACTCAGGCCCCTTCCCGTCTGAATGACACCCTCGTCGTCGGCTACAAACTGGCGGCGCCCTTCGTGCAACAGGAAAGCGGTCGACTGAGTGGCCCGGCCATATGGTTGTGGCAGCAGGTCGCCGAAGAGTTGGTGCGACCCTACCGCATGGTGGAACTGCCCCTGAGCGGGCTGCTGGACAGCCTCGCAGCGGGTAGTATCGACCTCTGCGCTTCCCCCCTCACCATCACCAGTGACCGGCGCGAACGCATGGACTTCTCCCCGCCCTACTACATCGAGCATGCCTCCCTACTCACCCACCGGGTTTCCACGGCCCAGCGGGCGTTCGACTTTCTGCGCTCTTTTTTCTCGCTCAATTTTTTCCGCGCCCTGGGCGCGCTGGCCATTGTCATTCTGGTCTTTGGATTCCTCGCCTGGCTTTTCGAGCGCAAGGGCAATGCGGAAGAGTTCGGCAGTGGCTTGAAAGGGCTTTGGCAGGGCTTTTGGTGGTCGGCTGTGACCATGACGACGGTAGGCTATGGCGACAAATCACCACGCACGCTGGGCGGCCGCATAGTGGCCCTCGTCTGGATGTTCACAGCCGTCATAATCATTTCCGGTTTTACGGCCAGCATCGCTTCGTCGCTAACCATTAACCGGCTGGGCACATCCAACAATGCCATGCAGGACTTTAAGGAAAAGACGCTGGGCACCGTCCAAAATTCAGGCACCGAAAACTGGCTGGCCGACAACTTCTTCTCCAACCGGAAAGCCTATCCCGATATCGAAGCGCTGACGCGGGCAATGGATCGGGGTGAGATCGAGGCGATTGCCTATGACCGGTCCATTCTGCAGAGTGCGATCAACCGGGATACGGCGGACCGGTACCAGTTGCTGGACATCGAGTTTTATCCCCAGTTTTACGCCATGGGGATGCGGGGGGATTTACCCAGCGACCTGAAAAAACAGATCTCCGTTGCTATTCTGGATCAGGCGGAAAGCATGGACTGGAAAGTATTGCTGAGCGAGTACGACCTGAGGCCTTAATTTAACGTGAGGTTGGGCATGGCAGATTTCGTAAGGTGATGGTAGCCAGGGCCCAAC